>NZ_POTZ01000031.1 GCF_003236365.1 Streptomyces sp. NTH33 | reverse complement strand
TGCCGGCGCCGCCTCCCCCGGCTCCTCCACCCCGGTCACCGGCACCACCGACAGCACCACCCTGCTCTCCCGCCTCTCCGACCCCAGGAACGTCGGTCCCGGCCTCCTGGTCGTCGCCGGCAGCCTGATCGCGCTGGTCGCCACCCGCTGGATCCGCGCGGAACAGGACCGCAGGGCCTACCAGCGGCACTACTCGGCGACGTGGGGCTGACCGGGGCGGTCCGTACGGCGGTCGTGCCGGCGCCGGCAGCACGGGGGATGCCGGGACAGAGGGCGGAGGACAGCGCGAGAAGGGCACCCATGCGCTCATGGGTGCCCGGGGAGGGTGGTCCGACGCCGCGGCCGGGGTCGCGGAGGAGAGGTGGCTCAGGCGGCTCTGAGCGGGGAGTGGGCGACTGTGGCCCACTCCATCACGAGGCGCTGGTATTCCTCGCGCTGCTCGCTGGTCAGTGTCCCGCCCGACCGGAGCCACAGAGCCCGGATCTCCTCGTTGACCTCCGCGGCCGATCGCTCGGAAACGGGTTCAACAGTGGTGGACATGCCGTGAAGCATATGCCGGTCGAGGTGAAGGCGCTGTGAATAAGTACGAGCGATACGGGCATATCGGATCGTGTTGCTCATCACGTGAATTCGGCAGGAGCCCGGCGGCAGTTCGCGATTCAACCGCCACCGGGCGCCGGCCTCCGCCCGCGCTCAGGTGCCCGGCTTGCGGCCGTAGACGTACACGTCGTCGCCCTTCTTCAGCAGCGACCAGTACTTCTTGGCGTCCTTCGGCGTCATGTTGACGCAGCCGTGCGAGCCGGGCGGGTTCCACATGCTCAGACCGACCGAGTGGAAGGCCTGGCCGCCGTCGAAGAACTGGCTGTACGGCATCGGCACGTTGTAGAGCGTCGAGACGTGGTCGATGTGCCGCCAGTAGATCTTCTTCAGGCCGGTGCGGGTCTTGTACCCCTTGCGTCCGGTGCGCACCGGCACGGGGCCGTAGACCAGCCGGCTGCCGTCCTGGATCCAGCTGAGCTGGAGCGTGAGGTTCACGCAGGCTATCCGGCCCTTGTTCACCGGGCACTTGCCGGCCTTGTTGGGCTTTTTGCCCACGGCCTTCTGCTTGTTCATGAGGTCCATCACGCCCCAGGTGACGGGACCCGCGTAGCCGATGTTCGGCGTGATGCCGTGCTTGTTCTGGAAGGCCCGTATCGCCTTGCAGTCCGTGGCCGACTGCCGCCCGTCGACCGGCCGGCCGAGGAACTTCTCCACCTGCTTCTGGTACGGCCCGGTCTGCGTGGTGCAACTCGCCGCCTGCGCCGGCGCGGCACCGAGCGTCAGTGTGAGCGGAACCACCAGTCCGGTGACGCCCAGTGCGACCGCTCCCCGTCTGCCCAGGTCCCTCATGACAACCCATCCCCCTTAATGCTTGGTGCGTTCCTGCGCTTCCCGACACCTAGACCCCTGCCGGCGGACACTGGTTGCAGAGCACCTCGCGCCGAGATGAAGCCGAGACGAAACGGTGACATCCGACCTGCTTCGGCGGGTGGTTCAGGTGGCCCGAAGGGCCTCCCGGAAGCCGGAGTTGACCGCGGTGAGGCCGCCGTCCACGGTCAGGGTGGTGCCGGTGATCCAGGCCGCGTCGCGGGAGGCGAGGAAGGCCACGGCGGCGGCGATGTCCTCCGGCTCGCCGACCCGGCCCAGGGGGTACAGGGCGCGGATCCGGTCGAGTGCGGCGTCCCTGCCCTCCCAGGCCGAGGTGCGTACCGTGCCCGGCATGACGAGGTTGACGCGTACGCCGCGGGCGGCGGCGTGTCCGGCGAGGGTGCGGGTGAGGGACGCCAGGCCCGCCTTGGCGGCGCTGTAGGCGTGGTTGCCGAAGTCCTGGACGCCGTTGACCGAGCCGATGCCGACGATCGCGCCCCGGCCGCCCGCCGCCAGGTGGGGCAGGGCGGCGCGGCAGCAGCGGTAGGCGCCGGTCAGGGTGACGTCCAGGTCGCGGGCCCACGCCTCGTCCGGGCCGTCCTCGAAGAGCGGGGTGTCCGGTGCGCAGTGGGCCGCGCTGTTGACCAGGACGTCGAGTGAGCCGAAGGCGCGCACGGCGTGCGCCACGGCCTCCTCGACCGCCCCCCGGTCCGTGACGTCCACCGTGTGCGCCCGCGCCGTGAGCCCGCGCTCGCGCAGGGCCGCCGCGGTCTCCTCCGCCGCGTCGCCGTCCGCGTCGGTGACCAGGACCCGGGCCCCCTCCTCCGCCAGCCTTCGCGCGGTGGCCGCGCCGATGCCCCGCCCCGCTCCCGTGATGAGAACCCCGTGTCCGTCGAACCGCCCGCTGTCCGTCATGCGCCGAACCTACTGCGGCGGACGATCACGCGAACAGACGGCGTGCGCGGTCACCGGTAGCCGGTCGTGTCGGCCGGCTTGTCCTGGTCCTGGACCTCGGGCAGGTAGCGCCAGGCGTCGGGGCGGCTGCCGTCCAGGTCGGTGAAGCCGTAGACCCGGGCGAGGGTGCCGCTGGAGAGGGACCGGCCGTTCCAGCGGGCCACCTCCGGGTCGGCGGCCAGGGCGGCGACGGCGCGGCCCACGTAGCGGGGGGTCTCGGAGATGGCGAAGTGGGGGTCCTGGTCCAGGGCGTCGCGCCAGTTGTCCTCGGTCACCCCGAAGTGGTCGAGCATCAGCTCCGAACGCATCCAGCCGGGCGTCAGGGCGAGGGCGGTGGCGCCGCGCGGGCCGAGTTCGTGGGCGAGGGCGAAGGCCATGCGCAGGACGGACGCCTTGGCGAGGTCGTAGAAGAAGTTGACGCGGTAGGCGTCCCGGTTGTACTCGGCGGTGCCGTCGGTCATCTCCACCACAAGGCCGCCGGGGCGGCGCAGCAGCAGGGGCAGGGCGTGGTGGCTGGTGATCGCGTGCGTCTCCACCGCGAGGCGGAGCAGCCGCAGTCCGTTCGCGAGGTCGTGCTCCCACACCGGGGTGTCCCACTCGAAGAGGTGCTCCGCGCCCCAGATGTCGTTGACGAGGACGTCCAGGCGGTCCTGCTCGCGCGCGATGCGGTCCACGAGGGCGCGCACCCGGTCCGGCTCCAGGTGGTCGGTGGGTACGGCGATGCCGTGGCCGCCGGCCGCGGTGACCAGGTCGGCGGTGTCCTCGACGGTCTCGGGACGGTCGTACTCCGAGCGGCGGGCGCGAGTGGTGCGTCCGGTGACGTACACGGTGGCGCCGGCCGCGCCGAGTTCCACCGCGATTCCCCGCCCCGCTCCCCGCGTCGCTCCCGCGACCAGCGCGACCCTGCCTTGAAGTGGACCCGGCATGTCCGGCCTCCTGTGCGTACTTCCGTCGATGCGTTTGCCGTCATCGAGGGTGCCGGGGAAGCCGGACATCTTCTGTCGTGATTTCGCGAGTGAGCCGTCTTCTGCGGCCGACTCGCCGGGGACCCGCCGCGGGCGGGCCGCACGAGCGGTTTCCGGTCTCGTGCGGCCCGCGTCCGTCAGTGCCCGCGTCCGTCAGTGTCCGCGGGCGATCCACTCCTCAAGGTGCGGGGCCTCGGCGCCGATGGTGGTGGAGTCGCCGTGGCCGGTGAGGACCTTCGTCTCGGGCGGCAGCGTCAGCAGGCGGTCGCGGATCGAGTCGATGATCGTCGGGAAGCTGGAGTACGACCGCCCGGTGGCGCCCGGACCGCCCTGGAAGAGGGTGTCGCCGGTGAAGACGACGCCGAGCCCGGGGTCGTACAGGCAGATCGCGCCCGGGGCGTGGCCGGGGGTGTGCAGGACCGTCAGGTCGGCGCCCGCGGCCTCGATCACCTGGCCGTCGACCAGGTGCTCGTCGGGGTCCCGGTCCGGGTGGGTCATCTTCCACAGCGGCAGGTCGTCGCGGTGCAGCCAGATCGTCGCGCCGGTGAGGTCGGCGAGGGCGGGGGCCGCGTTGACGTGGTCGTTGTGGGCGTGGGTGCACACGATCGCGGTCAGCCGGCGGTCGCCCACGGCCTCGGCGATGGCCTGGGCGGCGTGGGCGGCGTCGATGACGACCGCCTCGTGGTCGTCACCGACGATCCAGACGTTGTTGTCGACGTCCCAGGTGCCGCCGTCGAGCGTGAACTTCCCGGAGGTGACGAGGCGTTCGATGCGCGGGGCCATCACAGCACCACCACCGAGCGCAGCACGTCGCCGCGGTGCATCCGCTCGAACGCCTTCTCCACCTCGTCCAGTTGGATGGTCTCGGTGACGAACTTGTCCAGCGGCAGGCGTCCTTGCAGATGCAGGTCGATGAGCATCGGGAAGTCCCGGGAGGGCAGGCAGTCTCCGTACCAGCTCGACTTCAGCGCACCGCCGCGCCCGAAGACGTCCAGCAGCGGCAGCTCCAGCTTCATCTCCGGCGTCGGCACACCCACCAGGACGACCGTGCCGGCCAGGTCACGGGCGTAGAAGGCCTGCTTGTACGTCTCCGGGCGGCCCACGGCGTCGATGACGACGTCGGCGCCGAAGCCACCGGTCAGCTCGCGGATCGCCTCGACCGGGTCGTTCTCCTTGGAGTTGACCGTGTGCGTGGCGCCCATGGTGCGGGCGGTCGCGAGCTTGCGGTCGTCGATGTCGACGGCGATGACCTTCGCCGCGCCCGCCAGGTACGCCCCGGCGATCGCCGCGTCGCCGACGCCGCCGCAGCCGATGACGGCGACCGAGTCGCCGCGGCCGACGTTCCCGGTGTTGATCGCCGCGCCGATGCCGGCCATCACGCCGCAGCCCAGCAGGCCGGCCACCGCCGGGGAGACGGACGGGTCGACCTTGGTGCACTGGCCGGCCGCCACCAGGGTCTTCTCGGCGAAGGCGCCGATACCGAGGGCCGGGGAGAGCTCCGTGCCGTCGGTGAGCGTCATCTTCTGCCGCGCGTTGTGGGTGTCGAAGCAGTACCAGGGCCGCCCGCGCTCACAGGCGCGGCACTTGCCGCACACGGCCCGCCAGTTCAGGATCACGAAGTCGCCGGGCGCGACCTCGGTGACGCCCTCGCCGACCGACTCCACCACGCCCGCGGCCTCGTGACCGAGCAGGAACGGGAACTCGTCGTTGATGCCGCCCTGCTTGTAGTGCAGGTCGGTGTGGCAGACGCCGCAGGCCTGGACCCGTACGACGGCCTCGCCCGGCCCCGGGTCCGGCACGACGATCGTCTCGACCCGCACGGGCTCGTTCCTCCCGGGCGCGATCACGCCGCGCACTTCCTGCGCCATGGTGCTGTTCCCTTCCGTCGAACGGTGTACCTCCCCACCGACCCTACGTGCAACTGATCAGTAAGGCACTAAGAGGAGTCACTCATTCCGGTTTCGTAGTGGTCTGTGCCGCGCTTGCCCGGCCCGCTCCGGCGGAGGAGCCTCGAAGGGTGAGGCCCGTCGCGGCCCGCTCCTCCCGGGCCGCCGCCCCCGTAGGAGGTCACCATGGCCGGCACGGCAAGCCCCGCCTTCGACACCGACACGCTACGCCGCGGCATCGAAGGAGACACGGCGTCCACACTGCTGTCGCTGTACACGGACGACGCGGAGATCCGGATCGTGGACCGCGACGCCCAGCCCAGTCGTCCCAAGGTCCTGCACGGGCGCGACGAGATCGGCTCGATGCTGAACGACATCTACGGCCGCGACATGACGCACAGGCTGGAGCAGTGCGTCGTGCAGGGCGACCACGCCGCCTACGTCGAGTCCTGCGAGTACGGGGACGGCGTCCGCGTACTCGCCGAATCCATGGTCTCGCTGCGCGACGGCAGGATCACCGACCAGATCATGATCCAGGTATGGGACGAGTAGGGAGAAAGGCCGCGAGGTTCCAGGTCAGCTCCCGGATGACCTGGACCTTCTCCGCCCGCGCGGGTCTGGGCGGGTCCCACTCGGCCGGGTTCCGGAAGTCACGGGCGGCGTCCCGACTGGCGCTCGCCGCTCTCCTCCGACCGGTCCTGCGGGCGGCCCGGCCCCGCCCGCGCCGTGCCGCGCCGGGTGCGCGTCGACCGCGGCGGGCCCGTTCGGCTAGGCTGAGGCGGGGCCGTGACTGGCGCTGAGGTGGAGCACCACCGGGGAGCGGTCCACACAGAGTCTTGAGCCGCGCGCCTGGGCGATCCGTCGAACGCCCAGGAGTGATCATGCCCCAGGCCCGTCTGATGGACGGCACCGCGCTCGCCCGCCGTGTCGTGGAGAAGACCGCCGAGCAGGCCGCCGCACTGACCGAGCGCACGGGCACGGTGCCCTGCCTCGCGACGGTGCTGGTCGGCGAGGACCCCGCCTCCGTCACCTACGTGCGGATGAAGCAGAACCGCTGCCGCAGGGCCGGCATCGACTCCCGCCATGTGGCGCTGCCCGCCGGGACCACCACCGAGGAACTGGTCGGCACGCTGCGGTCCCTGTCGGAGGACCCCGCCGTGCACGGCATCCTGCTCCAGCACCCGGTCGGTGACCACATCGACGAGCGGGCCGCGTTCGAGGCGATCGCGCCCGAGAAGGACGTCGACGGAGTCACCTTCGCCTCGTTCGCGACGATGAGTTTCGGGCTGCCGGGGTTCGTCTCCTGCACGCCCGGCGGCATCCTGCGGCTGCTCGACGAGTACGGCGTCGAGCTCGGCGGCAGGCGTGCCGTCGTGGTCGGCCGCAGCGCGATCCTCGGCAAGCCGGTGGGCATGCTGCTGCTCGCACGGGACGCGACGGTGACGTACTGCCACTCGCGCACCGCCGACCTGTCGTCCGTGGTCCGTGAGGCGGACGTCGTGGTCGCCGCCGTGGGCCGGCCGCGGCTGATCCGCGGCCAGGACGTCAAGCCGGGCGCCGTCGTGATCGACGCCGGCTACAACCCGGGCAACGTCGGCGACGTCGACTTCGACTCCGCCGTGGAGCGGGCCTCGCTGATCACCCCGGTGCCGGGCGGGGTCGGCCCGATGACGATCGCCACGCTGCTGGAGCAGACCGTGCGCGCCGCCGCCCGGCAGCTCGGGGTGTGACCGGCGCGTCCGGGCGCCGTACCGCAGGACGTCCCCGGCGCGGGATGCCGGCCGTGACCGGGGGGACGGGATCCGACACCCCTCGGGTCGTTCACGGGTGGCGGGCGGGCGCGCCGCCATACTGGCCGACGTGCGCGTAGCGATCATGACGGCGGGTTCCCGGGGCGACGTGGCTCCCTTCACCGGACTCGGGCACGGCCTGGCCCTCGCGGGGCACGCGGTGACCCTGGTCACGCACGGGTGCTTCGAGCCGCTGGTCGCGGGCTCGGGCCTGGGTTTCCATCCGCTGCCGGTGGACCCGCGGGCCGAACTGGAGTCCTCGCGCGGACGCGGACTGCACCGCAGCGCCACCAGCGCGGGCAAGATGCTGCGGGCCGTGGGGCTGGCGCGGGCGGCCCTCGGCCGGATGACGGACGACCTGATCGCGGCGGCCGAGAAGAACGACATGCTGCTGCTGGCCGGCTCGCTGGGTCCGGTCGGGCACGCCATCGCCGAGGCGCTGAGGCTGCCGAGCATGGGCGCGCATCTGCAACCCCTCTCCCCCACCGGGGAGTTCGCCCCGCCCCTGCTCGGCGGCGGCCACTGGGGAGCAGCGGCCAACCGCCTCGCCGGCCATGGCGTCGACCTGGCCGTGGAGCGGGTCTTCTCGGCGGCCGTCCCCGCCGTGCGCGCCCGGCTGGGGCTGCCGCGCACCCGCGCCGGCACCGGGCGGCGCATCCGCCGGGGGCAGCGCCGGCCGGTGCACCACGGCTTCAGCCGGCTGGTCGTGCCCCGGCCGCACGACTGGCGGCCCGGACTCGAGGTGTGCGGGTACTGGTGGCCGTACGACCGCTTCACCCGCCTCCCCGTCGACGTACGGGACTTCCTGGACGCGGGTCCTCCCCCGGTCTTCGTCGGCCTCGGCAGCGCCACCGTGCCCGACCCCGGCCGGCTCAGTGACACGGTCGTGCGCGCGCTGCGCCGGGCCGGGCTGCGCGGGGTGATCCAGCGCGGCTGGGCCGGGCTGGGGGCGGCCGGCGAGGACATGCTGACCATCGACGAGGTCCCGCACTCCGCGCTGTTCCCGCGGATGGCCGCCGTGGTGCACCACGCCGGGGCGGGCACGACCGCGGCGGGGCTGCGCGCCGGCGTCCCCGCGGTGCCGGTTCCCGTCCAGTTCGACGAGGGCTTCTGGGCCGAGCGCCTCGTCGGCCTCGGCGTGGCGCCGTGCGCCGTCCCGGTGCGGGGACTGACCACGGACGCCCTCGCCGCGGCCCTCGTCCGGGCCACCCGGGACTCCCTCCACCGGGAGCGGGCGCGGGCCCTGGGCGTCCGGATCCGCGAGGAGGACGGGGTCGCGCCGGTGCTGGACGCGGTCGACCGGCTCGCCGGTTAGGGGCTGTCCTCCGTCCAGCCCGGTGGCCGCAGGACGGCCAGCAGCTGGCGGACCAGTTCGTCGACCACCTCGTCCAGGGTCGCCTCCACCCAGCCTGCGCTCCAGTCGTGCAGGAGGCCGTTGACGCTGCCGATGAAGGCCGTCGCGGCGAGCCGGTAGTCGCGGGGCGCGGCCTCGCCGCGCGCGGCGGCGGCGACGGCCTCGGCGCAGATGAGGTCGACCCAGCGGGAGCGGCGCTCGAGGCGCTGCTCCTCCAGACGCGGGCTGACGCCGATGATCTCGACGAAGGTGATGCGGATCCGGCGCGGGTCCGCGGTGACGCTGGCGGCGTAGGCGTGGAAGAGGGCGGCGACGCATTCGGCGAGCGGCAGTCGCCCGGCCTCGGCGAGGGCGTCCAGGACGGCCTGTTCCGCCCAGTCGTTGACCTGGAGGTGGAGGGCGGCGAGGACGTCCTCGAGGGTGCGGAACTCCTCGTAGAACTGCCGGGTCGACAGTCCGGCGGCCTCGCTGAGCGCGGCGACGGTCGTCGCGCGGTAGCCGGGGGCGCCGCCGAACAGCCGCAGCGCCGCCTCGAGGAACCGGCGGCGCCGCTCGGCCTGTCGCTCGGCGGCGGACTTGCCGCCGTAGCGGCCGGTCGGCGCCCTCAGCCTGCCCGCCACGATCCCCTCCCTCCCGTGTCCGCTCCAATTTTGTCGTGTACGCGGTCTTGTGGAGCAGGCGACCCCCTCCTTACTTTTCAGTAAGTTGACTGTGAAAGCACTGGTGTTCAGATTTCCGGCTCCCCATCACAGAGGAGAGAGCAGTCATGCCTGCTGTCAGAACCAGGCACCTTTGCTCCGTGGCCGCCGCCCTCGTCCTGACCGTCACCGCCCCCGCCGCCACCGCCGCCACCGCGGCGCCGCAGGGCCCGGCCGGGCTGCGGGAGGTCCTGTTCGTCGGCAACAACTGGGACGGCACCGCCGATGTCCTGAAGTCCACCGGCGACTTCTCGAGGATCGGCCGGGTGAACGTCATCCCCGACAAGGACCGGCGGATGGCCGAGATCAACGCCGACCCGATCAAGTGGATCTACTTCCAGGCGATCCGCAACGGCGTCGGCGAAGGCCACGACCAGTTCGCCGACGACATGTACACCACCCCGGACGGAAGGTCCGTGGTGGTCTCCCGGCCCAGCTTCGCCGACGTCGTGTCGATAGACCTGGCCAGCGGGAGCGTCAACTGGCGCTTCTCCGTGGCCGGTTACCGCGCCGATCACATGGCCGTCTCCCCCGACGGCACCCGGGTCGCGGTCTCCGCCTCCACCGCGAACACCGTGCACGTCCTGGACATCGGCACCGGAAAGCAGCTCGGCTCGTTCGCCACCGGCGACAAACCGCACGAGAACGTCTTCACCAAGGACGGCAGGTACCTCTGGAACATGTCCATCGGGGACGTCACCACCGCGCTGGACGACCCGTTCTGGGACTGGACCAAGGGCGACCGGCGCATCACCGTCGTGGACGCGACGACGTACAAGCAGGTCCGGATCATCGACATGCGCCCGCGCCTGGACGCGATCGGCCTGAAGAACTTCTCCGACGCGGTACGGCCCGCCGTCTTCTCCCCCGACGAGTCCCAGCTGTACTTCCAGGTGTCGTTCTTCAACGGCTTCCTGGAGTACGACGTCGCCTCCGACACCCTCACCCGGGTCAAGACGCTGCCGAAGAACCCGGCGACCGGCGAGGACCGCACCACCTGGGTCAACGACTCGCGCCACCACGGCCTTTCGATGAATCCCGAGGGCACCAAGCTGTGCGTGGCGGGCACGATGGACGACTACGCCACCGTCGTCGACCGCGCGAGCCTGCGGGAGGGCCCGCTCGTTCCCGCCGCCAAGCCCTACTGGGCCACGGTCAGCGGCGACGGCAAGGCCTGCGTCGTCTCCGAGAGCGGCGCCGACCAGGTCACGGCCATCGACTTCGCCACCGGGCGGAAGGTGGTGTCGGTCCCGGTCGGCGACCACCCGCAGCGGGTCCGCCTGGGCCATGTGCCGGCCGGCTGGACGGGGCCGTCCACGGGCTGACGGCCCTGCCGCAGTCGCAGGTCGGGCGCCTCGGCGCGGAAGCGGTGCACCGGCTCGTGGACCCAGGTGCCGGTCACCGTGCAGTCGGTGACCGGCCGGCCCCGTGCAGGCCCTGCCCCAGCGCCTCCCGGACGGTGTCCTCGACGGCCTTGAAGAAGGCCTACGGCATCGAGCCGAGCCCCACCTCCAGCCGGACGGGCGGCGGCAATGGATTAACGGTCAACAAAGCACGTCGCACCACTCGCCGCCTCCGGGGCGTGGTCATAGAGTGACGTACACCACGCTGGTCGCTGATTCCCCTCACTCACGCCCATACGGTCTTGGAGGGCACATGACCCACATCTCGGTCACGGTGGACGGCACGGCCTACGAGGACGAGGTGGAGCCCCGTCTTCTGCTGGTCCACTATCTGCGCGACCGACTCGGCCTGACCGGTACCCCGATCGGCTGCGACACCTCGAACTGCGGGACCTGCACGGTCGAGCTGGACGGCGCGAGCGTCAAGAGCTGCACGGTGCTGGCCGTCCAGGCGGACGGGGGCGAGGTGACCACCGTGCAGGGGCTGGCCCACGACGGCGAGTGGACGCCGCTGCAGCGCGCCTTCCACGAGCGGCACGCGCTGCAGTGCGGCTACTGCACCCCCGGGATGATCATGGCCGCGCGCGATCTGCTGCGTGAGAACCCCCACCCGGGCGCCGACGAGGTGCGCAAGGCGCTCGAGGGCAACCTGTGCCGGTGCACCGGATACCAGAACATCGTCCGCGCGGTGCTCGCCGCCGCCGAGGACACGAGCGCTTCGGAACGGCAGAGCGCGCAGGAGCAGAGCGCGCAGGAGGTGACGGCATGACCGACCAGGCCGTCGAACCCGAGGTCGGCCGGGCCCGGCTCCGCAAGGAGGACGCACGGCTGATCACCGGACAGACCAACTGGACCGACAACATCGGCGTCACCGGGCTGCTGCACCTGGCGATCCTGCGCAGCCCCATGGCGCACGCCCGCATCGAGCGCGTCGACGTCTCCCCCGCCCTGGAACGCCCCGGCGTCGTCGCCGCGTTCACCGGCCGCGACCTCGCCGACGGGCTCGGCTCGCTGCCCTGCGCCTGGCCCGTCACCGAGGACATGGTCCTGCCCGACCACCCGCCGCTCGCCCTGGACGAGGTGCGCCACGCCGGTGACCCGGTGGCGGTCGTGGTGGCCCGCGACCGGTACGCCGCCGCGGACGCGCTGGAGGCGATCGAGGTCGACTACGAGCCGCTGCCCCCGGTCCTGGACCTGGAGGACGCGCTCGCCGAGGGCGCCCCGCTGGTCCACGCCGACAAGGGCACCAACCGCGCCTACGTGTGGCCGCTGAGGACCGGCGAGGACTACGAGTCGGTCAAGCGGCGCGCCGAGGTGGTGATCAAGCGCCGCTACCGGCAGCAGCGGCTCATCCCCAACGCCATGGAGCCGCGCGCGGTCGCGGTCGCCCCGCTCGCCGCCTCCGGCGAGTACACGATGTACTCGACGACCCAGATCCCGCACATCCTGCGGATCATGCTGTCGGTGGTCACCGGGGTCCCCGAGCACAAGCTGCGGGTGATCGCCCCCGACGTGGGCGGCGGCTTCGGCTCCAAGCTCCAGGTGTACGGCGAGGAGGCGATCGCGCTGGCGATCGCGCGGAAGCTGGGGCGGCCGGTGAAGTGGACCGAGTCCCGCTCCGAGGGCTATCTGGCCACCCACCACGGCCGCGGCATGATCCAGGACATCGAGCTCGCCGCCACCCGCGAGGGAAGGCTGCTCGGTCTCAAGGTCGACCTGCTCGCCGACATGGGCGCCTATCTGATGCTGGTCACGCCCGGCATCCCGATCCTGGGCGCGTTCATGTACCCGGCGATCTACAAGATGGACGCCTACGAGTTCAACTGCACCGGCGTGTTCACCACCCGCACCCCGACCGACGCCTACCGCGGCGCCGGGCGCCCGGAGGCCACGTACGCCATCGAGCGGGCCATGGACGAACTGGCCGCCGAGGTGGGCCTGGACCCGGTGGAGGTGCGGCGCCGCAACTGGATCCGGCACGAGGAGTTCCCGTACACCACGATCGCGGGCCTGACCTACGACAGCGGCAACTACGAGGCGGCGACCGAGAAGGCCCTCGCCCTGTTCGGCTACGACGACCTGCGCGCCGAGCAGCGCAAGCGCGACGAGCGCGGGGACGCCGTACGGCTCGGCATCGGCGTGTCGACGTACACGGAGATGTGCGGGCTGGCCCCGAGCCGGGTGCTGCGGGACCTGAGGTACTCGGCCGGCGGCTGGGAGGCGGCGAGCATCCGGATGCTGCCCACCGGCAAGGTCGAGGTGGTCACCGGCACCAGCCCGCACGGGCAGGGGCACGTGACCTCCTGGAGCCAGATCGCCTCCGAGGTGCTCGGCGTGCCGTTCGAGGACATCGAGGTGCTGCACGGCGACACCCAGGCGGCCCCGCAGGGCATGGACACCTACGGCTCGCGCTCGCTGGTCGTGGGCGGGTCGGCCGTGCACCGGGCCGCCGAGAAGGTGGTCGAGAAGGCGCGGAAGGTGGCGGCGCACCTGCTGGAGGCCAGCGAGGACGACCTGGAGTTCAAGGGCGGCGTGTTCTCCGTCAAGGGCTCGCCCGAGGCGCGCAAAACCATCCAGGAGGTCGCCTTCGAGACGTTCACCTCGCACGACGTGCCCGAGGGCATGGAGCCCACCCTCAACTCCGAGTACCTGCTGGACCCGGAGAACTTCTCCTACCCGCACGGCACCCACCTGTGCGCGGTCGAGGTCGACACCGAGACCGGGCAGACCCGGATCCGGTCCTACGTCTGCGTGGACGACGTGGGCCGGGTGATCAACCCGATGATCGTCGAGGGGCAGGTGCACGGCGGCCTCGCCCAGGGCATCGCGCAGGCGCTGTACGAGGAGGCGGTGTACGACGCGGAGGGCAACCTGGTCTCCGGCACGATGGCCGACTACCTGGTGCCGTCGGCGGCGGACCTGCCCGACTTCGTCACCGACCGGACCGAGACGCCCGCCGCCTCCAACCCGCTCGGCGTCAAGGGCGTCGGCGAGGCGGGCACGATCGCCTCGACGCCGGCCGTGGTCAACGCGATCGTGGACGCGCTGCGGCCGCTGGGCGTGCACGACGTGCGGATGCCGTGCACCCCGGAGCGGGTGTGGGAGGCCGTCCGGTCGGCACGAGCAGGGCAGAAGGAGGCCTCGGCATGATTCCCCCCGCATTCGACTACGCCCGCCCCACCAGCCTGGACGAGGCGGTGCGCACGCTCGCCGACGCGGGCGAGGAGGCGAAGGTGCTGGCCGGGGGGCAGAGCCTGCTGCCGCTGCTCCGGCTGCGCCTGGCCTTTCCCGAGCTGGTCGTCGACGTCGGGCGGATCCCCGGGCTGCGCGGGGTCCGCGAGGACGGCGACATGCTCGCCATCGGGGCGCTGACCACGCACCACGACGTGGTCCACGACCCGCTGGTGCGGCGGCACGCGGGCCTGCTCGCGCAGGCCACCGAGACGGTCGCCGATCCGGCCGTACGGCACCGGGGCACCCTCGGCGGCTCGCTCGCGCACGCCGACCCGGCCGGCGACCTGCCGGCGGTGGTGCTGGCGCTGGACGCCGAACTGGTGGCCGTGGGGCCGGGCGGGCGGCGTACGATCCCGGCGCGCGACTTCTTCACGGACTACCTGCAGACCACTCTGGCCCCCGACGAGCTGCTGGTGGAGGTGCGGGTGCCGAAGCGGGAGGGGTGGGGCTTCCGCTACGAGAAGTTCCACCGGGTGGCCCAGTCCTGGGCGATGGTCGGCGTGGCCGCGCTGGTGCGGCGCGACGACGGGCACATCGCCGAGGCGCGGATCGGGCTGACCAACATGGGCGCCACCCCGCTGCGGGCCGCCGCCTCGGAGGAGGCGCTGGCCGGCGCCGGGGACGCCGAGGCGGTGGCGCGGGCGGCGCAGGATGCGGCCGAGGGCACGCGGCCCTCGCGGGACGCGTCGGCCTCGCCCGAGTACCGGGCGCATCTGGCGCGGGTGTTCACCAAGCGGGCGGTCCTGGCCGCCGCCGGGATGGGGTGAGCGCCGATCACCCCCATCGACAGCCCCGAGCAGGTGCGGGCCCGCCTGGAGGAGACCGGCTACCTCGTCGACGACGGGCTGGCCATCGCCTGCTTCCTGGCGCTCCGGCTGCACCGGCCGGTCTTCTGCGAGGGCGACGCGGGCGTCGGCAAGACGGCGCTCGCCGCCGCCCTCGCCGAGGCGCTGGACGCCCCGCTGATCCGGCTGCAGTGCCACGAGGGCATCGACGCCTCCCAGGCGCTGTACGACTGGGACTTCCCCCGGCAGCTGCTGCACCTGCGGGCCGCCGAGGCGGCCGGGGTCAAGGACGCCGACCGGCTGGAGCGCGAGCTGTACGACCGGCGGTTCCTGGTCGCCCGGCCGCTGCTGCGGGCGCTGCAGACGCAGCCGTCGGTGCTGCTGGTGGACGAGATCGACCGGGCCGACGACGAGTTCGAGGCGTTCCTGCTGGAGGTGCTGTCGGAGTTCCAGGTGACGATCCCCGAACTCGGCACGCTGCGGGCCGAGGTGCCGCCGGTGGTCGTCCTGACGTCGAACCGCACCCGCGAGGTGCACGACGCGTTGAAGCGACGGTGCCTGTACCACTGGTTCGACCATCCCGGTTTCGGCCGTGAACTGGCCATCGTCCGCCGCCGGCTGCCCGAGGTGTCGGCCCGGCTGGCCGAGCAGGTCACGGCGCTGGTGCAGGCCCTGCGCGCCGAGGACCTGCTCAAGCCGCCGGGCGTCGCCGAAACCCTGGACTGGGCCCGCGCCCTGGACGCCCTCGGCGCCACCGAGGTCGACGCGGAACTGGCGGTGGCCACGCTCGGCTCGGTACTGAAGTACCGCGAGGACACGGACCGCGCCCGCGGCCTGGACTTCGCGGCGGTCCTCGGACGGCGGGGGGCGTGAGCGGCGTGGCGGAAGAGCGGGAGGAACGGCGCGGACGCGCCGGAGCGGGCGGTGACCGTTCCACGGCTTTTACTCCCGGGCCGGGCGGGCCGCCGGGCGCCGACGCCGTGCTGCTCGGGTTCACCCGGGCGTTGCGGGCGGCCGGCGTCGCGGTGAGTGCCGAGCGGGTGCATGCCTTTCTGCGGGCGGTGGACGTGCTGCGGCCCGGGGTGCGGGCGGACGTGTACTGGGCCGGCCGGCTGACGCTGTGCGGTGACCGGGACGACCTGGAGCGGTACGAGCGGGTGTTCGCCGCCTACTTCGGTGCGGACGGGAGCCCCTCCCGGGCGGCGCGGGCCGCCGCTCCCCCGCCGCGGCTGCGGCTGGTCGTGCGGGACGCGCCCGGTGGGCCGCCCGCCGAGCCGGCCGAGGGGGAGCGGGAGGGTCCGCCCGTCGCCTCGCTCGCCAGTTCCGCGGAGGTCCTGCGCCACCGCGACGTGGCCGACCTCGATCCCGCGGAACGCGCGCAGGTGCGCCGGCTGCTGGCCGCGTTCGCGCTGCGCGGACAGTCGCGGCGCACCGCGCGGCGGCGGCCGGCCCGGCGCGGGGACGTCGATCCGCACCGCACCGTGCGGGAGATGCTGCGGCTCGGCGGCGAGCCGGCGCTGCTGCGGCGGCACGCGCGCACCGAACGGCCCCGCCGGGTCGTCCTGCTCGTCGACGTCAGCGGGTCCATGGGACCGTACGCCGACGCGCTGCTGCGGTTCGCGCACGCCGCCGCCCTGGGGCGGCGCACGGAGGTGTTCACCATCGGCACCCGGCTGACCCGGGTGACCCGGGAGCTGTCGCACCGGGACCCGGACCTGGCCATGGCCGCGGTCGCCGAGGCCGTGCCCGACTGGCGCGGGGGCACCCGGCTGGGCGAGCTGCTGCGGGAGTTCCTCGACCGCTGGGGCCAGCGGGGCATGGCCCGCGGCGCCGTGGTCGTCCTGCTGTCCGACGGCTGGGAGCGGGGCGATCCGCGGCTGCTCGCCGCCCAGATGCGGCGCCTGCACCGGCTCGCGCACGATCCGCCCCTTGGTCGCCTTGTTGAAGTGGCTGACGACCTTCCGGGTCGGCGCGTGCAGCACCCGTACGGTCGCCGTCCGCCCGGCGACCTCCCCCTTCGACTTCCAGACGGCCGCGTAGGCGGAGGACCGCAGGTCCAGCACCAGCCCGTCCCCGGCCGCCTCGGGCAGGACGGAGGCCATCGGCGTACGCCAGTACGCGGTCAGCGCCCCCAGGCCCGGCAGCCTGACGCCCATCGAGCAGCGGTAGGACGGAATCCGGTCGGTCACCCGCACCGCGCCCCACAGTCCCGAGAAGACCAGCAGCGAGCGCGCGGCGCGCCGCTTGGCGACGGCATCGAGGGAGGCCAGGTCCAGGGCGTCGTAGAGCACCCCGGTGTAGATCTCCCCGGCGGGCCGCGTCCCCGCCGTGCGCAGGGCGGCGTTCTTGGCGACCTCGCCGCGCAGCCCCTCGCTCAGCCCGAGCACCTCGCGGGCCTTGTCCTCGTCACCGGCACACAGCTCGACGAGCTCCGTGAGGACGGCCTCGCGGGCGGCGGCCAGCCCCGGCAGCGACAGCGACTCCGACCGCAGCGGGGTGCCGTGGCCGGAAGCGGCCTTGCCTTCGGACGGCGGCAGCAGGACAAGCACACGTACTCCTTCGGTCGAGCTCCGCGCCAGCGTACGGCGTGCCGTCCGGGCGCCTCCGCCCTACTCCGCCCGCGCCCGCGTGGGGGCGGTGAGGGCGCTCACCAGCGCGCCGGCGTCCTTGGCATGGAGGCGTACGACCCGCACCGGCCGGCGCCCGCCGAGAAGGGTGACGTGCTCGACGGGGGCGGTCAGCTCCAGGGTGAGCGAGGTCCGGGAGGCGACGGGGACGTTCAGCTCGCCGTCGGCCCGCTCGTGCGTCGTGCGCAGCTCCCGGCGCACGGACGCGATCCGCTCCAGCGAAACGCGCAGGTCGACGTGGACGCCGTACCGTACGCGCAGCCCGTCCGCGCCGAGCACGTGCGGGCGGACCACCGACGCCGCGTGCAGGGCGAGACGAGGACGACCGTGTACACGTCCAGGAACAGCACCACCGCGTGCGCGGTGGGCCGGTTCCGCAGCAGTACGGACATCAACAGCGTCTCGATCACGCAGACGAACGCCAGCCCGGCCATGACCGGCCCCTGACCGCGCGCGTACCCGAAGGCCCGTCCACCGCCACGGGCGCCGTGCGTACGGCGCGCCACCCGACGTTGACGCCACGTGAGGGTCAAGCGAACGGTCCGGCGCCTGACGGGGGTCGCGATCGTGTGCCACGATCGAGGGAACGGTTCCCGATCTCATGGACAGGTGATCTTGGGATGTCCGAGTCTGGCGAGCGACCGAAGGAGGGGGGTGACATGACTGCTGTGGCTCATGAGCCCATCACGCCGGCCGAGGGCCTGCTGGAGATCTTCCTGTCCCTCGACACCCCGGAGGGATTCCGGGCCGAACTGATCGAGGGGGAGATCGTCGTGACACCGCCGCCGGACGGGGACCACGAGGACTACATCAGTCTGATCATGAAGCAGGTGATCCGTCGGTCCCGAACCGACATGGACTTCTCCGGGAACAAGGGCTTGAGGCTGAGGAGCGGGGGCGGCTGCCCGAAGGACCACGTGATTCCGGACGGCACCTTCGCGCCTACGAAGCTGCGCCTCTACCGGGGTGCCGACTCCTGGATGCCCTGCGACGGTGTGGCCATGGTGCTCGAGGTGACGTCGACCAAGCCCAGGGCCGACCGCGAGGCCAAACGCCGTTGCTACGCCCGTGCCGGCATCCCTCTCTACCTGCTCGTCGACCGGGAAGCCTCATCCGTGACGCTGTTCAGCGAGCCGGAGAACGACGACTACCCAGAGCTCTGCACCCGCCCGTTCGGCAAGCCCCTCACGATCCCTGAGCCCTTCGCCTTCGAGTTGGACACCACGGACTTTCTCTGACCGGAACCCGGACGGGACCGGCCGACGCGCCCGGTACCATGGTCCACACGGCAGACGAGCCGGGCGGACGGCCGCGTGGAGCCCTTCCGGGGGCTTCCCGAGGAACGTCCGGGCTCCACAGGGCAGGGTGATGGCTAACGGCCACCCGGGGTGACCCGCGGGACAGTGCCACAGAAAACAGACCGCCGGGGGCTTCGGCTCCCGGTAAGGGTGAAACGGTGGTGTAAGAGACCACCAGTGCCCAGGGTGACCTGGGCAGCTAGGTAAACCCCACCCGGAGCAAGGTCAAAAGGAGCCGCCGCAAGGCGTGCTCTGCGCGGACGCATCAGGGCTGCCCGCCCGAGTCCGCGGGTGGACCGCACGAGGCCGGCGGCAACGCCGGTCCTAGATGGATGGCCGTCGCCCCGGGCTCCGCGAGGAACCCGGGGAACAGAACCCGGCGTACAGCCCGACTCGTCTGCCGCTACCTGCGGCTTTGCTTCCCAGAGGACATTTGACCTGCGGTGATGCGTCTTTCAGGGCTGTCGCGCCCGTGCCGTCTTACGCAGCGAAAAGTCCCTGGAGAAGTCTCTCGGGCGAAGCTGAAAGTCCCTGAGGAATCCCAGGGGATGATCTTGGTTCGTGAGGGTGACCAGGCCGGACGCAGCCTCTTCCAGGGCTCCGGCGTCACGGAGGGTGAGCGGACTCGACCCGGGCCGACGCTGTGGCCTTGGGTGACGGCAGCAGATCAAGCCCGGACCTGAACCTGGCGTCTTGGGTGCCCGGAGCCAGACTCCGGGCACCTTCCACAGTGCTCCGGCGCTGAGTTTCCTAGCAGCTCAATCGTCCAGAACTTCCTGAATGGCATCGACCACCGGTCGCCATACCTCACGCATGTGCTCGAAGGTCTGCACACCCGCCCGTTCCTTGCCGGAGAAGCGGCGCTCCGTCCAAGGGCTGAGCAGGTGGATCATGGGGCCTTCATACATAACGACGCCGTCCGCTCGCAGCCGTGCGACGACACGCTTGAACTCGTGGCCTTTCACCGACTGCCGGCCTTCGAGCTTCTTGTCGAAGACCGCCGGTGTGCCCTTGTGGCCGTGGTTACGCATCAGGTTCATCATCATCTTGACGAAGCGGACGGCCCTCTCGTTGGGCTCTGCCTCTCTCAGGCCCAAATCCTTCTGATGCCGGAACCACGGATGCCCCATCCGAACGGTCGGTGGTACCAGCAGTTCGAAGCTGTCCACCGTAGGTTCGCCTACGAGTTGAGCGTTGCCCAGCAGTCCGCCGGTGAGTTCGAAAGTGACGTCGGGGCCACCGCTCTGCGCCACCCCATCTTTCTGATGGTGTCCGCCCACCGTGTTCTTGCCGATTGAAATCTGCATACTCTCGCCCGAGATCTGGAGATGACGGCACCGGATGAAGCAGTCCGGCCCGAAGGTCGCAGATCCGGAACTCGGATTGACCGTGACCGTGTTCGGAAACTCCAGCGAGAGCGAGGCCAGAGGCCCCTTGAGGTCGAAGACCCCCGAGTTGCCGAGAACAACGTCCACCGTGATGCTGTTCCGGTTGCCCGAGCTCTCCCAGAGGGACAGTTCGCCAGCCACCATGTCGACCCCTTCCCCATCGCCGGGGCCTACCAGGGGTTCTCCACCATCAAGGCTCACGGAGACTTCGACGTCGTGCCGCTCGGACGCGACGAGCGAAGCGTGGAGAGCTGCGAGTTGGGACTCGTCGATGAGCATCTCCGAATTCTTCGCCGCCAGGAATTCGAAGAGTAGTCCGGTGGCGGCGCCAACCTCCTGAAGCGGCACCGTCTTGACCTTGTCAAACCGCTCTGCGGCAATGTAAGCCGAGAATACCGGATTAGCCCACTCACCCTCCGACCGGAATGGGTGGTCATCAAGGAACTCTCTGATGTTTCGACAGTATCGGCTCTGCAGGGACTCGTCCTTGCACCAGGACAGATCCGGCTCGTCGGCACCCAGCAGGTGATGGGCCAGCCAATCGACTTGTTCCTCTGGCCGATACATCTTCCCCGCAGGCAACTCCAGCTCTTCCGCGAGCTTGGTGGTCTTCTCCTGCTCCCGCTTGAGCAACTCCTCAATGATGTTTCCGAGTACACGTATCCTCTGGGTGTTGCCCACCTCGGACTCGAACGAGGCCCGGATGTTTATGAGGTTCCCCTTGCTCAGAAGCAGCGCGACGGCATAGAGAACGGGTGCGTACCCGATGAACGAGTCCGCCTCCTTTTGGCCATCAACGGCACCTGACAGGGCCGCGAGCACTGTGTCGCGCGTCGCCGCATATGCCTCACGCTCTTCGGTGCGGGCATTACCCACATAGAGGTCGATGTACCTGGCTCGCTGCTCCTCGTCGAAGTGAGAGATTTCGAACCAATTAACACGATTGTCAGATTTGGCCCAGATGTCTTCGAGGACTCTCTCCCTGCCGAAGAGGACAAGAGAGTGGGTCTGTGCCGAGGCGGAGAAGAGCGTCTGTACATATTCGTGCCAGGATGCGCCGGAGACCCTCATGCGTGCCTCGTCCAGCGCGTCGACCAGGAGGAAGGGGTTCGGGTCGCTTGACAGCCTCTCGAGGCCGTCCTTGGTGTCCGTATAGTCCCCCAGTCGCGTCCGAAGCGCGTCGCCGCTGACCGCCTTGTCCTTGTTCAGAAGCCAGAGGGGCACCTGCTTGATCGCGGACACCTCTTCCGCCAGGCGTGACTTGCCCGTCGCCCCCCGGGCCGAAACCAGCGTGATGAGCGGATCTTCGCTGGAGACCACCACACTCAGATTGGGTGGTACAAACGTCGACCTCGGTTCCGAGACGCGGAACGCCGTCAACTGCCGCCCTTTGAAGTTCCCCTCCGGCAGGGACGTCAGGAACTGGTCGAACGAGATCATCTCGCGCATGCGGTATCCCCCTCAAATGCTGAATCTGAATCATCGACAGGGCCGACTGGCCTCGGACGATCGGATGCGCCCAAGGTCGGCTGTACTCCCCCACCAGGCATGAGACAAGTACCCACGCCTACCTCTGGAACCGGCCGATCTGAAGAGGAGTTCCTCATCTCGCACACACCGTCCTGGACCGCAAGCCCGTGGCCCGGCCACCTTCGCTTCTTCCTCTCCAGGTCGAACTTCTGTTGAGGGAAGCCCGTACGGGTGACAGGGCAACCTGTTGCTGCGTCAGGTTACTCGGATCGCGAGGCCGGTCGTAGAAGGGTGAGCTCGTTGGACGGCGAGACGATCATCGCGGCGGGAAGTCTGGCCGTTTCGTTTGTCGCGGCTGGCATCGCTCTCTCCCAAGCTCGTTCCGCCCGACAGTGGGTCCGCCGCTCCGACGGGGCCGTCCGGGTAGTCGATCACGCGAACCGACAAGTAGCAGATCTTCAGAGGCGTGCCCAGCTCACCGAACTTCGGTCTGCGCTGCGAGCGGTGCTCGTTGATACACGGACGACCGCTTTGAACCAGGCTCGCTGGCAGGGGGCCCGTCTTCTGTCAATCCCCTGTAATCGTGGAGTCCTCCGCTATGCGGCCGCGGCCTCCTGCATGATCCTCAACTTCCCCTCTGGTCAAGGCTCCACGCTACGAGGGGAATGCCAGGTTCATCCCGGAACGGTTCACGGGATCCCGGTCGGACGGTCACCGTCCGACCGGGATCCCGGCGTTTCAGGGTGTGGTCAGCGCTGTCGGTAGGCGCGGATGACGGTCTGCTTGAGGTGGTTGCCGTGCTTGCCGCTGACGGTGGTGCGGAGCCCGACGTAGCCGTTGCCGTTGGGGGCGGGCGGGATCACGGCGGACAACGTGCTGTCCTTGCGGTGTGACGTGATCCGTTGCCAGGTGGCTCCGTCGTCGAAAGTCGCTTCGAGAGTGAACTTTGTGACACGCGGGTGGATGCCGTGGGCATGGTCGAGGGTGACGGTCACCGGGAGCGGCTTGTGGGCGGGGGCACTGTTGTCCAGGTCGACGTTGGCGTTGACGCGGACGTTGAGCAGTGCTGCCGGTGCGAGATCCTCGCAGTTGCCTTCGGGACGGGCGGAGGCGAAGGTCCATTCGGCGTCGACCTGGGTGGCCAGTGCCACGGTGGGGGTGTCGCGGTGGGCCTTCAGGCGGAGGGTGTACCGGGCGGTCTCGGACGGCAGGCCGGTGAAGAAGGCGTAGGCGGGGTCGTCGCTGGTGGCGATTTCGGTGCCGTCGCGCAGAAGGGTGGCCTGGCCGGTGTATTCGTAAGCGGCTGCGGTGTGACCGGGAGCCGAAGGCGAAAAG
The DNA here is from genome assembly GCF_003236365.1 of Streptomyces sp. NTH33. Classification (GTDB taxonomy): domain Bacteria; phylum Actinomycetota; class Actinomycetes; order Streptomycetales; family Streptomycetaceae; genus Streptomyces. The sequence continues at coordinate 6,374 of NZ_POTZ01000031.1, read as the reverse complement.
ACGGAGATGGGCGTGAAGAGGAAGTCATCGCAGCGTGAGGCCTCGGCAATGGGGCTGATGGCTGCCTTGTTCCAGTTCTCGACGGTGTCCTTGCCTGCCTTGTAGCGGGCGGGCGGACCTTGTTCGAAGGAGGTGCCGGTGTCCAGCAGGCTGAGCCACTGCACCCGGCGTGCGGGGGTGAAGTATTCGGTGCGTTCGCTGGGCAGGCTGACATCGTAGAAGCCGCCGCTGGCGCGGTCGCTGCCGTCGAGCGCGGCCAGACTCGACCGGCTGCCCGCGGCAGGGTCGCCCTGGGTGTGGTAGCGGGCGTGTACGCGGGCCAGGTCGTCGCTGTCGACGTGGAAGACGGTGTTGCCGGGGATGCGGCCGTTGCGGGTCAGAGCGAGGTTGTAGACAGCCTCGGCCTGACCGGTGGTGGCGGGAGCGGTCAGGGTAGCGAGGTGGACGAAGGTGTAGGAGCGGGAGGTCACCTTCGCCGTGGGCACGGCGTACAGCTCGACGCCAGGGTCGTAGGCGAGGCTCTGGAACTCGTCGATGGCGCCGGCGACGGTCTGGTTGATGCCCAGCCACCGGATGTTCGCCTGGGTAGTCGTGTGGTTCACACCGGCCCGGACGGGTTTGCCGGCACGGGCGTCGAAAGCGACGGACGTGTCTTCGCTGACCTGCAAGTCGGGCTGGGAGGCAAGGGTGATGTCCTGCAGTTCGCCATCGTCATAGGTGTAGATGAGGGCGTCGACGCTGTAGCGGCCCTTGGGCACCCGGGCGGCCAGCGCATCACCCACGACGCGGGGCGTGAATTCCTGGCCGGTGTCGAGGTTGAGCAGCCTCACCCCACTGACGGGCAGATTCTGTCCGGCCCGGTCAGTGACACGGATCGTCGTGTCGTACACCTCGGGCTCGTTGTTGATGCCGAGGGCGGTACGGACCACGGTCTCGCCGTCGGCGCTTGTGGCGGTGAGGACACCGCTATAGGTGCCGGGACCGGCTTCGGCGGGGTCAATGGTCAACCGGGTCTCTGCAGCGCCATGTGCGGGCACCGTGACCTGTGACGCCTCAAGGGCGACCAGCTTGCCCGCTTCGGTACTGCCGCCGAGGTCGACGGCCAGGTTCAGGGTGAGGGGTTCGCCACGGTCATTGTGGTAGGTGACGGTTCGGGTGACGGGTGCGGTGTGCGGCCACTTCAGGTAACCGGACAGGGCGCCGGGGGCCGCGTACGCGTGCTGGCGGACGGCTCTGGCCACGTCGACGCGACCGCTTCCCTGAGCGAACACGTCCAGGCCGGGGGTGGACTTGGCGGTACTGGTCAAGGCTGCCTTGATCTGCTCGGCGCCCCAGCGGGGGTGCTGCTCGGCCAGCAGGGCTGCCGCGCCTGCCACGTGCGGGGTGGCCATCGAGGTACCGCTCAACCGCGTGTATTTCTCGTCGACCACGTCGCCGCGCTCGGTGCCGGCCGCCCGGGCCGCAACGACTCCGACGCCGGGGGCGGTGATCTCAGGCTTGACGGCCTGGTCGCCAAACCTGGGGCCACGGCTGGAGAAGTCAGCGAGGTGGTCGTCGGCGTCGACGGCTCCTACCGCTAGCGCGGCGTCCGCGGCGGCGGGACTGCTGACATCCCGCGTCGCGCCTGTGTTGCCGGCCGCGATGACGAACAACGCGCCGGTGGAGGCGGTGAGGCCGTTCACGGCCTGGGACATCGGGTCCGTGCCGTCGGTCGGGCCCGCGCCCAGGCTCATGTTGACCACTCGGGCGCCATGACCAGTCGCCCATTCCATACCGGCGATGATCTGGGACTCGGTCCCGTAGCCCTTGTCGTTGAGCACCTTGCCGACCAGCAGCCGAGTGTCCGGAGCCACCCCGGCATACCTGCCGCCGGAGGCACTGCCGTTGCCGGTGATGATCGACGCCACATGGGTGCCGTGACCGTTTCCGTCCACTGCTCCGTCGGGACTGCCCGTGAAGTCCTTGGAGTCCGCGACCGCGTCGGCCAGGTCCGGGTGTGCGGTGTCGATGCCGGTGTCCAGCACCGCCGTCAAAACGCCCTTGCCCGTCAACTCGTCCTGCCAAGCCTCAGGGGCGCCGATCTGCGGGACGCTCTTGTCGAGCGCTGCCTTCACCGTGCCGTCCAGCCAGATCCGGGACAGCCCCGGCGCCAGGACCCGAGACCGGCCGTTCTTCCGGGTCATCATCTTCCACAGCCCGGCCGTTTTCGCCTTACGTGCGGTGACCACGTCGGCGTTGACGCTCTTCAGCACGCCTTTCGCCGGCGCCGCGCTTGCCATCGCCGAGCGGGCGCTCCTGCCTGGCTGCCCGCCCTGGTACCGCACGATCAGCTGCAGGGTGGAACGCTTCTGGTCGTCATATCCCATCCGTGTCAGCGCCTTCACATCGAACAGGCGGGCATCGACGGAACCGCGCTGCAGGAGGGCCAGCGCATCGGAGGGTATGACCGTCACCGAATCCCCACGGGACTGGTAGGCGAACGAGACGCCCTCACGTCCCGGCCCCGGCTGTACGGTCACCCCCTCCTTGCCGCCGGCGAACGTACTCAACCGCACCCGGTCACCGGTCACCAGCGTGACCGTACGCATCGACACCGGTTCCTCGGCCCTGGGCGGGCCGGCCGGGGTTTCCGCGCCGGAGGCGGCCGCGCTGCCCACCACGCCCGCTGCGATCGCCACCGCCAAAGCGGCGGCCAGCAGCCTGCCGCCTCTGTGTTCTCTGCTCATCTACGACCTTCCCAAAGAGCAGGCAGAGCGGCGGCGGCACAGACGCGAAAGCGGTTCTTGCCTCACGCCCCGCGACCCCACTCTCCTGCCGGCTGCGCCTCGCCGACCGTCCCGCGACGCAACAAGAGGCGGGCATCCGGCAGAGGCGGGCACGGGATCTGCCCCGTCCACCCTCCAGACGGCCACCAGCCCCCTCAACGCTGCTTCGTGTCACCGCATGTCCATGTGGCCGCCTTGACAAGTGATGTGAGGACCCGTCAGTGATATGGCCCAGTCCGCGGCGTCCGGCATCGTCGGTGCTCGCGGCGCTCATCGCTACCGGTGCGCCGGCGGAAGCGCGGTGTACCCACCGTCCGGACCGGTCAGCGGGTCGGCCCGGCCCTGGACGCCGCAGCGCCTTGCACCGGCGGGCGCCGGGGAGGCAACGGGCGATGGTCGCCTCATGCCGAGACGTCGTCCTGCTGCCGGATCCTGCTCAACCCTCGGTTGCAGGGCGCTGAGCTGTTTCCATCGGGTGCGGAGAAGGTTCCAGTCGCCGAGGCCGCTGCCGATGGCCGGGCCGGTGGAGCCGGTGATGACAACGGGTCTGCGGGCTGGGCCTGCCGGTAGAGCCAACAAGCACGGTCACGGGGGCTGGTCTCGAATTCTGCTGTCTGCCGGTGTTCTGAGAATGCTGCCTGCGTCGCGGCACTCAGGTGATCTCCAAGCAGACGGCTTTGACGACGGCAGCGGCCGTGCCAGAGGCCCCGAGCTGATCCAACGGGAGTTTGACAGCAGCCTCTGACACCAGCCTCTCAGAGGAAGAGCACGGGGGCAGTGGTACGACTGGTCGCCGGGCAGCGGGCACTGGGTCAGTCCTGGGTGCCGGTCAGCTTCGCCATCTCGGCGAGGACAGTGCCGTCGGCGGACTTGACGGTGATGACCGGAGCCGGGGCCCCCTTGGTGATGGCGTGGGTGTCGGCGGTGTAGAACGCGGCCCAGCCGGGGGTGCCGGCCAGGGTGATCACCTTCGCCGCCATGGTCCGGCCGTCAACCTTCACCGTGACCTTGTCCGGCTTGCCCGGGCCGTGGTAAAGGCCCGCCCACAGCATGCCGGAGGAGTCCCCGGCCACGATGGCCGAGACCTTCCCGTTGGGTACGTCGGCCACCTTCAGCGTCCAATCCTTGGTCGTGCCCGAGGACTTCGACGTCCCCTGGAACAGGCCCTGCGAGGTCAGCCACACCGTGTTGTCCCGGCCCACCGCGACCATCTCACCCGAAGCCACCACCCGTGCATCCCGCGGCGCCGTTGCCGGCGCCGCGGGAACCGCAGGGGTATCGAAGAAGCCGAACGAACCCAGCGAGAAAGCCGCCGCCGCGGTGACAGGAACGAGCACCGCGGCGATCAGCGCCGTGGACCGGGCCGTGTGCCGGCGTCGGCGCATGATCTGTCCCCGGCGGATCACCGCATCCACCGGGGGCGATCCCACCGGCAGGTCTGACGTCATTCGGCGCAGGGCTGCGGCTAGGGCCTCGTCCTGGTTCATCGGATCGTTCCGTTCTGTGCAGCGAGTTCCGTGAGCCCGGTGCGAGCCGGGATGGGGCGGCCCGTCAGGGCAGCCAGTGCGCCGTCCTGGCGGAGCTTGGCCAGCGCTCGGGTGATCTGGCTGCGGACGGTGCTCTCCCTGGTGCCCAGGACCGCGGCGACCTGGGCGTGGGTCATGTCCTCGAAGTAGCAGAGCACCAGGGCGGACCGTTGCCGGATCGGCAGCCTTCCCAACGCGTCGGCAAGCACGCTGCGGTATTCCACCTGAACGGTCGGGTCGGCTACCGGGGCCTCGGGAAGCCACGGGGTGAACCATTCACGGACGGACCGTCTGCGGAACCGGTCCGCATGAACATGGATCATGATCTTGCGGACGTAGGCGGCCATGTCGTCGCTGTGCCGTACCTTGTCCCACTTCGCGTACGCGCGGGCGAGTGCGGCCTGAGCCAGGTCCTCGGCATCATGGTGGCTGCCGGTCAGCAGATAGGCAGTGCGCAGCAGGCTCGGCCACCGGCCGACCATGAAGGCGTGGAACTCATCATCGGTGTCGCTGTTCAATCCGGCCCTCGACAGGGTTCGGCGTGCGGCTAGGCCGCTTGGAGTACCAGCTGTGCCGCGCCACCGAACATCCGAGCCATCGAGAGAACGGCTCAGGCGCCCGGTGTGCGAGGCCTGTGGGTGCCGCCGCCGCACCCTGAGCGCGGCGGCGATGCGGTGCGGAGCGTCTCAGGATGCCTTCTTCGCCATCTCGGCGAGGACAGTGCCGTCGGCGGACTTGACGGTGATGACCGGAGCCGGGGCCCCCTTGGTGATGGCGTGGGTGTCGGCGGTGTAGAACGCGGCCCAGCCGGGGGTGCCGGCCAGGGTGATCACCTTCGCCGCCATGGTCCGGCCGTCAACCTTCACCGTGACCTTGTCCGGCTTGCCCGGGCCGTGGTAAAGGCCCGCCCACAGCATGCCGGAGGAGTCCCCGGCCACGATGGCCGAGACCTTCCCGTTGGGTACGTCGGCCACCTTCAGCGTCCAATCCTTGGTCGTGCCCGAGGACTTCGACGTCCCCTGGAACAGGCCCTGCGAGGTCAGCCACACCGTGTTGTCCCGGCCCACCGCGACCATCTCACCCGAAGCCACCACCCGTGCGTCCCCCGGCGCCGCCTTCACGATGGCGCGCGCGGGCGCCGCCTTCACGGCGTGCCCCGAGGTGGCCGACGCGAACGCCGCACCACCGCCCGCCACCATCAGGGTGGCACCGGCAACAGCAACGACCGAACGCAACGACAACCTCCGCCTACGCGAGCTCATGGACGTCATCAAGATCTCCTTCGCATCATCAGCAGCAGACCGATACCGCCAGGTCCCATCGGGATCAGCGGCGGACGAGCTGACCCATCCACCTTGCAGACAGCACCGTCCCGGCCAAACGCTGCTCGCGCCCCACAGCCCGCAGATGTGACGCTCCTCACGCAAGCCGAGGGCAGGTCCATTGAACCGCCCCGAGTTTCATGGAGTCCCCGATCGTGTGATCAAGCGGTCTGCGGGGTGCTCCAGGCTCGCCCGGTACTCCTGCTCGTACTCGCCGTCGGCCCGTAGCCGAGACCGATCCGGCTGTGGCCGTCACCGGAGAGCAGCATGATCGGAGGTGGCAGTGCCCACTTCGCCACCGTGCAGGGCGTGTCCGACAGCGAGGAGCCATGGCAGCCTGGGCCGATCCCCGTCACATCGGTGAACGGAACGTGATCCCCGCTCCAGGACGATGCCTTGGTGTCATCAAGCCTCAGCCCCCACTCTCCTACCAAAACCCTTTGTGGGCCGCCGCCTACGTCGTCAACGGCGGATGCTCGGACGACGGCTTCGGCTGCTTCCAGGGACGGCTCCGGCCCGAAGCGGCGCAGGGGTGTGTCAATTTAACGGGTCTGGCCCGTAGTCGGTGGTGACGGCGGGTAGCCATCAGCGATCATGATCTTGTGATGGATGTCAACTCGCTTGTCGCCACGGCGTTTTCCGGGCTGTCGGGGGTGGTGATCGAGGGTGTTACGGACGGCGGGGACGCGGTCGTGGTCACGGCCCGTACCCGGGGTGTCGCGGTGCCGTGCCCGGTGTGCGGGACGCCGACGATGAAGGTG
>NZ_POTZ01000319.1 GCF_003236365.1 Streptomyces sp. NTH33 | reverse complement strand
ACCACCGACGGCATCCACGACCCCCACAGCAGCGACGACATGACAGTTCGTCACTCCCACCAGATCGCCGCCCCTATGCCCCACCAGCGAAAACGCAGTCCTCACGTCCGGAAAGACAACAGCTTCTCAACGACGCAACTGGCGCTGAAGGACTGGCTGGTGGCTGGCCCCCGACGGCGCCTGCTACTTCGGCAGCGACGGCGAGCCGCAGCCCGCCCCACACCATCCGCCGCACTCCATGCGCCATACCTGCGCCTCGTCGCTCGTTCAGAGGGGGGTATCGCTCTCGTTTTCCCTCCTATAAGCGCCCAACCCGAGACAATGCACAGGACATGGGTGATCTGACTGCCGCACATCGCGGATATGAGTACCAGGACCTGCTAGAAGCATGTCGTGTGGTGGACCTGCTGCTGGGCGGGATCGTCGCCGTGCACGTTGACGAGAAACTGGTACCGGACGACCGTTTTGATGATCTCACGGTCATCGGGGTGGACGGATGTCGTGAGCGGACCCAGTTCAAGCACTCGGACAACGACGATCATCCCCTCGCTTACGATACGTTTACTTCGGACGGCCGTGGGCTGAGGTTGGATCGCCTCGTGGCAGCTGCCGTCGCCGACCGCGACGGCCCGGGGGCCTCTGCCCGTACAGTCCGGCTGCGCATCGTGATGCGGGACGCACCACCGGATGATGCTGTACTGCGCGCGGTCATGGTGCCAGCACGCGCGTCTGACGCGCCGTTTCTGGCGGGCATGAACACCACTCTCTTGAGGTTCGACGCCGATGCTCTCTGGCGGGGGGTCGAGCTGCCAGCGCAGGGCAGGCGCAAGGCGGGAAACGTTTTCAGGTTCCTGGCTGAAGGTGACACGGCCGTCTCCAAGGAAGATCTGGAGTGGTTCTGCGAGCACCTGGTCGTGGAGCTTGCCGCGCCGCCCATGACGATGGACCTTCAGCGGCCGGGGCCAGCTGAGCAGCTTCTCCTCCAACGTGTGCGCGGCGAACTCGGTGCGGGTATCCACCCCAACGAAGGGCGCTTGCCAGCCGACGTGGCCGAGGCGCTGATCCGCACGGTCCGGGCCGCCCGTCAGCGGGGCATCAAGGTCACATCGCAAGAACTGCTCCGCCGGGCCCAGCTGCGCCAGGACTTCGGCGCCGTCCTACGTGCGCATCCCGTCGATCGGACCCTGGAAGTGGAGCGGCCAGGCGCGGTCGGTGCCCTGGAGGAGGCTGCCGGGACCGCCGCGGCCGACGGAGACGTCTTGCTGGTGACCGGCCCTCCGGGGCAGGGGAAGTCTTGGGCGTGCCAGCAACTGGTCGAGCAGCTCACACATGACGGATGGCTGGTCGCCGAACACTATTGCTACCTGGGTGACGCCGACGGCGACCAACTGGCCCGGGTGATGACCGAATCGGTCTTCGGCAGCCTGCTCGGTCGGCTGGCCGAGGCGGATCCGGGCCTTGTCCACGATCAGCGTCCGCGTTTCGCCGCCGACGAGGAGGCACTGACGAACGCGGTGGCGACCGCCCTCCGCAAGGATCCCGCCCGGAGAGTGGCGCTCGTCGTGGATGGGCTGGACCACGTCACCCGCGTACATGGCGGGAGGACCAGGAGAGCGGACCCGTCGCTGGCCCTTGCCGAGGTGCTCAGCTCGCTGCCGCTCCCAGCTGGCAGCGTGCTCATCGTCCTCAGCCAGCCAGGGACCCATCTCGACCCCCTCAGACAGGCAGGGGCAGCCACCGTCGCCGTACCGTCGCTCGCGTCGGAAGAACTCCGTGGCATGGCCGAGCGGCTCGGGCTCGTCCCGTTGAAGGGAAGCAGCCAGGCCGAGGCACTGCTGACCGACGGCCGGGACGTGACGGAATTCCTCGACGCGCTGCAGGAACGCTCAGGTGGGAATGCCCTGTACGCGACGTACCTCTGCCGTGAGGTCGCCCTGCGCCCAGAGACGATTGCGGACGCCGCTGCAACCGTCCGGGCGCTTCCCCCGTACCGCGATTCACTGGAGGACTACTACGCCCACCTCTACGAGGCCCTCGGTGCCGAAGCCGATGTCGTCGCGGACATCATCGCCCTACTCGGCATGCCGGTCACTCGCGAGGAACTCGGGCAGATCGTCCCGGACCGAGGACACCGGATCGATCGTGCGCTGAAGGTCCTGGCCCCGGTGCTCTCCGAGCGGACCGGACAGGGCGAGGTACGGGTGTACCACGAGTCGTTCGCCCGCTACCTGCGCCTCGGATACGAGGACCATCCTAATGCCCTGGAGTCGACGCTGGCGCTGATCGCTACATGGCTGTCCGGCAGGGGACTGTTCGAGGACCCGAGGGCTTTCCGACGGCTTCTGCGGATCCTCGCCGAGGCTGGGCGCGACACCGAGGTGCTCAGCCACATCGGGCGGGACTTCGTCGCCCGCGCCGTCTCTGCCGCATTCCCGGCCTCGGCGATCAGGGACAACTTGGCCACCGGGCTGCGCTGCGCCGCCCGATCGGGAAACTGGCCGCTCGTCGTGCGCTGCGTCGAGCTGGCCCGGGCTGCGCAGACTTACGAGGGTGAGCGCTTCGACTCGGTGCTGCTGGACTTCGCCGACGTGCCCATCGCGTTGCTCGGGGCTCAGACCATGGCGGACCGGCTCCTGTACGACGGACGGACGGTAATGCCCGCCCGGGTGGGCCTGCAAATGTGCGCGGCCCTTGATGCCGCAGGTGCCGTGGCGCCCTGGGGTGAATACATGACGGCATTTCAGCACGAGGACGAATCCGACAACACCTCCTACGGAGAAGACTCCGACCGGGCCGTCAGCCTGGCCTGGCTGCGCGGCCGGCTGCGACTGTCCGCGGCATACCGGGGGACAGAGGAGGAGGGGCCAGGGCAGGACAAACTCAGCGCACCAGTGTCGCTGGACACCATCGCCCAGCGGCTCGATGAGCACGGTGACCAGTCAGTGGCCGACGCCGTCGTGAAGGCGCTGCTCGACACTGTGGGAACCGATGCTGTCACCGGCCTGCTACCACGACTAACAGCGGGCGGCCCGGTGTGTCTCTCGCTCGCCGAGCAGATTGCTGCCGGTGCGGTCCCCGGACAGCCGGGCAGCGCAGCGCACTGGGCCCGGAAGGCCGCCGGCTTGGGGCATCGGCCGGGGACGGTGCACCGGCTGCTGGCGCTGGGGGCCGCTGCGGACGACCTGTCCGGAGACCTGACGGGGGACAGTCCCCCGGTCCGGCGCGACGTGCTGCTCTCACTCACCCGTGACATACAGCAGGAACGCGTCCGCTGGAGTCCCGAGGCCGTCGCCCGATGGCTCGACGCGCTGGCGGTCGCTGCAGCAGCCGATCCCTTGGCACTGGATGCGGCGGAGGCGCTCGTCCAAGGGCCGGGATGGTATCCCTGCTGGCTGCGTTTTGTGATCACCCTCGTACGCGCCGAATCCGCCAGTGTGGACCTCCGGTCCGGCCTGGCGGTGGAAGCCCTCGGGCTCCTGACCGGAGACCTCAGGCCCTTCGCCGGCAATCCGCGTGCGTGCGACCTCTACGCGATACACCCTCTCATTGAGGTGACGGTGCGCAGAGCGGTCGTGCTCCTGTCCGACGATGACTGGCCGCAGGCGTGGGAGACACTCACCCGCGTCAGCCGGGGGATCAGCACTACTCTGCGCGGTGAACTGGGCGGTCCACTGCCCGCCGACCTACTGCTCTCGATCGCCGTCGAGCAGGCGACGCCTGCACGGCGGGCCAGTGTGGACGAAACCATCCAGAGCGAGTTTGAGCAGCAGGCCGGCGGACGCTACTACAGCGACCTCGCCGGGTACCTCCTCACCCACGCGCGCCTCGCCCTCGCCGCAGGTGAACCCGCCGGGGCGGAGGCACGCTGGCTGGAAGCCTGCCGCTTCCTAGTGGCCTACGGCTGGCACAAGGACATCACTGTCTATGAGGTCCTGGATCCGCTGTCCGCCCTTGTCGCCGCCGACCCGGCCCGGGGCAGGGCGCGGGTGGCGCAGCTCCAGCCGCTGTGCGAACGCCTGGCCCTTCACACCGACGGCAAGGAGACCCTCGCCGCCCGGCGGGAGTGGTGGCGGACACTGGCCGGGGCAGATCCTGTCGCCCTCGCCCGGCTCGCCGCCACCGGGATCTTCGGCGACTGCAACGGCCCCAACGACCTCCTCCACGGTGCGCGGGAGAACCTCTGGCACAGCTGGAAGGACGAGGCGGATCCGGTCGTGGCAACGGCGCTCCGCCTCACCCTGGACAGTCCGCTCCTGGATGGGGACGCGGCGGTACTGGACCGGCTCATCCAGACGTCTGGTCCTTCGATGCCTGACGGCGTATCGGAGTTGCTCCGCTGCGCACTGAGCCGGGCGGACGAGCGGCCGGTGCGCTACGACTCCTCCGACGGTGACGAGACGAAGGCGTCAGACGAGCGACGGGTCGCTGCACTCAACACCGCGGCCCAACGTGGTGGTGGCCCGAGCATCAAGCCCCTTCCGCACCTACCGGTCGCAGAGGAATCCCGGAGCTGGAGCGGCTCGCCGAAACCGGCGCCGCCACCCGCGGCCGGGGACTTGCTGGCCGGTATGGTGCTGCCACCCGTACCCCCTGGCCCTGTCGGTCTGATCCGAGCACTGAGGGAATGGCGCCAGCGGCCTTACGGAACCGGTACACCGCAGCAGGCCCTTGACCGCATGACAAACCTCGTCGGTTACCGGCTGCTCAGCCTCGCAGACGAAGGACGTGCCGACGAAGCTCTACAAGTCCTGAGGGCCATCGCTGGACCGTTCGATTTCCGTGACGGCCCCCTCCTCCTGCGCCAGCTCGCGGAGGGACTCGAACGACACGGCCAGGGCGGCCTGGCCGCCGAAGCGTACGCACTGACCTGGGTGCGGACACGCGGGCAAGGCGGGTGGCTGAACTTCGGCGGGGAGACGTCCCTCGACGCCCTGAGCAGAGCCGCGCAGATCGATCCGGTCCTCACCTTCCGCGTCGTCGCCGAAGAGGCAGAAGCCATCGTGAGCACCGGCCGATACGGCACCCACGGTGTCACACAGGCGCTGATCTACGCCTTCGCCCGCCAGGCCGTCGGCCTGCCCGGGCACAGCTCCCTCGATTTGGGGTTCGCGCTGTGGGACGAAGCGGCGGCGGTCATCGAGAGTCGGGCGCCTCGAGTCCACGACAGCGACGACCCCGACTACCCGTACTACGCCCCCGACCGGGACACTGGCGCGGCGGTACACGGCGATCTGGACTGCGCCTTTGCGACCGCGGCACTGGCGGGAGTGGCCCATGCGGGACGCGAGGCCAAGCGGCGGTCGATGATTGCCGCTCGGGCTCTCGTCTCACTGCGCCCGGAGGCAGCAGCACCCGCCGTGGCCCTGGCACTGGAGCATGCGTCTGATCCGGCGACGCTGACCTGGTTGCTGTGTCTCCTCGAGGAGCAGGGGCCAGCTGGCCGGGCCGTCTTGGAGAACTGCCAGGACGCGCTCGGGGCGCTGGCCCAAGGACCTCTGCTCACCGTCCGGGCCCTTGCCCGTCGGCTGCTCATCAATGCGGCGGATGTCCCCATGGGGCCTTCCGCCCCGGACGTGTTGCAGCCCCCCGTCCGTCTGTGGACGTCCTCCGGGCAGAAAGACGACCGAGACGATCAGGCGCTGGAAGGGCTCGTACGAGAACTGGCCGGCGCACGGCTGTACGAAGCCGAGCAGGCGCAACCGGGGCTGGTCCGGGCGGTCCTGGCCGATGCCCGCCGCAGGCTTGGCAGCGAGCATACGAAAGTCAGGTACAGGACTCAGCTCCGTGCCTACCGTAGCGTCGACGAACAACTACCGCCGGACGCCTACCTCGCCACTGAAGAGGCGATCGAAGAAGCGGTCCAGAGAACGGCAGCAGGTAGCCGCGCTTACCGGCTCTCGAACGGTTTGGGCGTGTTCGATCCGCGAGCCTGGGAAGACCAACTGGCCACCGCACTGACGGACAGCCCGATTGTTCCCCTGGCCTTCGAGGCGGCGCGCTGGCCGCGCCCCGGCCTTCGGACTCCGCCAGGTCCGGACGACCCGGCCGATTCAATGGTCGGCGTAACCGCGGAGACCGTCTCCGTGCGGCCTTTGGTGGAAGCGGACGTCCTGAGCGGTCAGCCACTCAATGGCTGGTACATCCTCGCTTCCGTGGAGAAGCGCAGGTTCCTGTCGTTGCATAAACGGACGACCGACTCGGTCAGCTTGAGGTTCTCGGGCCCGGAAGTAACGGCGCGCGGGGGCCATGGGACCCCGGACGTCCCGCCGTTCTCGGACGGTGACCTCGTTGAATGGGCTGAAGGGCCAGCGCAGCTACCTCTCGGATTTCCACATGTCAGCTTCCCGCTGCTCGGTGTCGACCGCGACATGGTTGCGGCCGGGGATGCCGCTCATGGTCTGGGGCTGCCCGACCTCACGCTCACACCGGGCTGGTGGCTCCGTGCCGCGCTGCACCTGCGGCCTGGGGCTCCCTTGACCCTGGAGGACGACCGCGGGCTGGCCCTCCGGCTCATCTGTTGGCGCACCGAGTACGAGAGGAGCTCCTACCACCTCGCCTGGCCGCGGATGACCGGTTGTGCCGTCGCGATCCGCCCCGATCTGCTGGAAGTCCTGGCCGAACGGGCACCCGCAACCGTCGTCATCCGAGACTTTGTCATGCGCCTTGGGCATGGCGAAGAGGGGAAATGACGCGGAAGCGCTCGGTCGTGTGGTGGAGGAGCGTGCTGGCCGGCCCTGGTCCTCTACCTCACCGCCGCTGACCCCAGTTCGCACCTTGTTCTAGACCTCTCAACTTACCTGACGACTCATCAGGTAAGTCAGCATCCAATCAGCATTGGACCGGGGCAGTCTTCCGTACATGCTCCCGGTTGATGGCTTCGCGGCAGGCTGCTTCGTGCAGATCGCGCAGGTGAGAAGCCTGCTCGCCACGGCGCACGATGTTCTGGAAAGTCTTCGAGTCGAAGACATGCCGATGTACAGTGAAGGACGCCCCTGACCTGCAGAAAGCCGGCGGGGAGCCGTCTTCTAGGAGTCCAAAGTGCTGCGAACTTTGATCAAGTCCAAGATCCATCGCGCCACCGTCACCCAGGCCGACCTGCACTACGTGGGATCGGTGACCATCGACGCGGACCTGCTCGACGCGGCCGATCTGCTGCCCGGTGAGCTGGTCCACATCGTCGACGTCACCAACGGGGCGCGGCTGGAGACGTACGTGATCGAAGGCGAGCGCGGGTCCGGGGTGATCGGGATCAACGGGGCCGCCGCGCACCTCGTCCACCCCGGAGACCTGGTGATCATCATCAGCTACGCCCAGGTGACCGACGCCGAGGCGCGGGAGCTTCGGCCGCGCGTCGTGCACGTGGACGCCGGCAACCGCATCGTGGCGCTCGGTGCCGACCCCTCCGCGCCGGTGCCGGGCTCCGGCCAGGAGCGCAGCCCGCAGGCCGTGACGGTCCGAGCGCGGGGCTGAGTGCGCGATGCTCGCCCTCCTGCACACCTCGCCGGTGCACGTCCCGGTCTTCGACGCGCTGCGCGACGGGGCCCACCCCAACCTGGAGCTACGGCACTTCGTCGACGAGGAGTTGCTGTGCCGGGCCCGCCGGGAGGGGCCGGCGGCGGTGACGGACGAGGTGCGGGCGGTACTGCGCGGGGCCGTCGCCGAGGGCGCCCGGGCCGTCCTGTGCACCTGCTCCACCATCGGCGGCGTCGCGGAAGCGGAGGCGGCAGCGGCGGGGTTCTCGGTGCCGGTGCTGCGCGTGGACCGTCCGATGGCGGCCGCCGCGGTCGCCGCCGGGCCGCGGGTGGTCGTCCTCGCGGCGCTGCGGAGCACCCTCGCGCCGACCGTCGCGCTCGTCGACGAGGAGGCCCGCCGCGCCCGGCGCTCCGTCACCGTCCGCTCCGTGCTCGTCGACGCCGCCTGGCCGCGCTTCGAGGCCGGTGACACCGAGGGGTACGTGCGTGAGGTGGCGGCCGCGGCCGACCGGGTCACGGACGCCGACATGATCGTCCTGGCCCAGGCCTCCATGGCCCCGGCCCGCCATGCGGCCACCACTCCGGTCCCGGTCCTGTCCAGCCCCGCCCCGGGCCTCGCGGCAGCGGCACGGGCCGTGCGTGCCGTGACGCCGAGGACATGAGCCCACCCGGGTCCCCGCCCCGGCGCCGTCGGGTGACTGGCGGCGCCGGGGCGGGGACCCGGGTGGGCTCATGTCC
>NZ_POTZ01000318.1 GCF_003236365.1 Streptomyces sp. NTH33 | reverse complement strand
GTCGGGGACCGGGGTCTCGTCCGCCGGGGCGGTCGCGCCGCCGACGATGGGGATGTCGGCCGCGTCGAAGGCGCGCTTGACGCGCCAGCGCAGCTCGCGCTCCACGGTCACCGACTTGCCCGGCATGGTCTTGGCCGAGACGCGGACGACCATCGAGTCGATCAGCACGCTGTCCAGGCCGAGCACCTCGATCGGGCTCCACAGGAGCTCGTTCCAGGGCTCCTCCTTGCCCATCTTCTCGGCGACCTCGTCGAGGGTGGCCCTCACCTTGTCCAGGTCCTCGTCCACCTTGACGGTGACGTCGACGCCGGCCGTCGCCCAGCCCTGGGAGAGGTTGCCGATGCGCTTGACCTCGCCGTTGCGGACGTACCAGATCTCACCGCCCGCCCCGCGCAGCTTGGTCACCCGCAGGCCGACCTCGATCACCTCGCCGCAGGCCACGCCCGCGTCGATCGAGTCGCCGACGCCGTACTGGTCCTCCAGGATCATGAACACGCCGGAGAGGAAGTCGGTGACCAGGTTGCGGGCGCCGAAACCGATCGCCACACCGGCCACACCGGCCGAGGCCAGCAGCGGGGCCAGGTTGATCTCGAAGGTGGCCAGCACCATCAGGGCCGCCGTGCCCATGATCAGGAAGCTCGCCACCGAGCGCAGCACCGAGCCGATGGCGTGGGAGCGCTGCCGGCGGCGCTCGACGTTGACCAGCAGCCCGCCCAGCGCGGTGCCGTCCACCGCCTGGACCGTGCGGTTCATACGGTCGATGAGCTTGGTGATCGCCCGCCGGACCACGCTTCTCAGCACCGCCGCGATCACCAGGATCAGCAGCACCCTCAGGCCGATCGCCAGCCACGTGGACCAGTTCTGCTCGACCCAGCTGGCGGCGTTCGTCGCGCTCTCGTGGGCGTCCTGGAGCGTGGGGACCGTCAGGGCCGGCGTCTCGGAGGGCGAGGGCGACGGACCGGCGGCCAGTAGGACGGCGGGCAGGGACACGGCAGGTACCTCCAGGTGCATCCGCCCTCCGGCACGGGGGTCGATGTCGTCTGGGTCACGAAGAGGTCACCGGACGGGCAGAACCACCACACTAACGGGGCACGGTGGGGGGATCGGTGTGAAGTTCCGGGGATGGCCGGTGAGGGGCGGTGCCCGCCCGCCTCTGATCAGGTCGTGTAAAGGGGGCGTGGACCTGGGGATGAACTCTGTGTGGTCGAAAACACTCCCAGCCCGTTACCGGGAGATGGTGGCGCGTGCACCAGGCATGAGGGGAGACTGACTCCAGGCAGCCCCGGCGCGAGCCACGCGCCGCCGGCGTACAAGGAGGCATCCGTGCCGCATGTCCTGGTCCTCAACGCGTCGTACGAGCCCCTCGGCGTCGTACCGCTCCGCCGCGCGCTCGTGCTCGTCCTCGAGAACAAGGCCGTCTGCCTCGAGGAGTCCGGCGCCCATCTGCACAGCGCGACCGTCACCGTCCCCGCACCCAGCGTGGTCCGGCTCAAGCGTTTCGTGCGGGTTCCCTACCGGGGGCCCGTTCCTCTGACCAGGCGAGCTCTCTTCGCCCGCGACGGGGGCCGGTGCGTGTACTGCGGCGGCATCGCAACCAGCGTCGACCACGTCATACCGCGCTCACGCGGGGGCAAGCACGTCTGGGACAACGTGGTGGCCTCCTGCCGCCGCTGCAACCACGTCAAGGCCGACCGCCACCTCGTCGAGCTGGGCTGGCGCCTGCGCCACAAGCCGGCCCCGCCCACGGGCCTGGCCTGGCGCATCATCGGCACCGGGCACAGGGACCCGCGCTGGCTGCCCTACCTGCAGCCGTACGGCGCGGACGACGCCCTGGCCCGGATCGACGGCATCTCCGCCTGACGACTCCGGGCCTTCGCATCGGCCGACGTGCGTGACGCCCGGCCTGCGTCCTGTACGTGTACGCAGACCGGACGTCGCGCTCAGCCTCAGTCGAACCAGCTCACCTGGACCACGACGATCCTCTCGCCGCGCACATCGGCCAGGTAGGTGAGCATGAGCAGCCCGCGCGTCTCGGTACGGACGCCGGGGCCGAGGCCGGTATACGCAGGACGCCGGGTGGACCTCACGGTCACTTGACCGAAGCTGCGGGTTGCCGGTCGCCCGGGGCTTCGCGCCTCAGTCGCCGCTCGACGCCGGAAGGGCCGGCAGGCCGATGGCGCGGGCCCGTGCGGCTGTCTAGCGTGGAAAGTGGTTGTGGCACCTATGGGGGCAGGAGGGCCGACCCATGGCTGTGGAGCTCAACCACACGATCGTCGCCGTACACGACAAGGAGCGGTCCGCGCGGTTCCTCGCGGATCTGCTGGGGCTCGAGGTGGCACCGCCGTTCGGCCCGTTCGCTCCGGTGCAGGTGGCGAACGGCGTGACGCTGGACTACATGGAGACCACCGAGCCGATACGCCCGCAGCACTACGCGTTCCTGGTCGCCGAGGACGACTTCGACGCGATCTTCGCCCGTATCCGGACCGCGGGCCTGCCGTACTGGGCGGACCCGCACCACCGGCACCCCGGCGAGATCAACCACAACGACGGGGGCCGAGGGGCGTACTTCGACGACCCGGACGGTCACAACCTGGAAATCCTGACGAGGCCGTACGGGAGCGGCGGGGACTGAGGCGGCGGCTGTTCCGGTCCCGGGCGCCCGTGCCCCCGGGACCGGCCGTTCACGCGTACCGCAGTTCCGCCGGGCGCACCGAGCGTCGTAGCAGCGGCAGCGAGGCGGCTGTGGCCAGGAGGCAGGTGGCGTACACGCCGGCCGGGACCAGGAGGGCCGTGTACGGCACGGTCCCGGAGACGAGGAAGCTGTACCAGAGGCCGATCGCCAGGCCGCCCGCGCCCGCCACGAGGACGGCCGGGGCCAGGGGCAGGGCGGTTTCCAGCAGCAGGGCCCGGGCGAGCACTCGTTGGGGTACTCCGGCGGCCACCTGCGCGGCCAGGCCCCGGCGGCGGGTGGCGACGGACTCGGCGGTGCCGACGGCGAGCGCCGTGAGGACGATCGCGAGGGCGAGGACGATGGCCGCGGCCGTGAGGTTCAGGCCCGTGGTGTAGAAGGAGACGTCCGCGGCGAAACCGTGCGTGTCGTCCACGGTCTCCAGACGGGCGAGCAGCGCCTGCCGTACTCCCATGAACCCGGTCCCGACCACCGTCACCAGCAGTACCGCCGCATGCGTACGGGCCGCCGCCCACGGGTCGTCCCGCAGCCGTTCCGCCGCGATCAGCACCGCCGGGGAGCCGGTCCGGGCCGCGAGCAGCCGGCCGGTCAGCCGGGACAGGGCGCCCGTGAGCCACACCGCGCCCGCGCCGATGGCCAGCACCGCCGCGCACACGATGAGCGGAGCGGTTCCGGGGCCCGCGTAGTTGGAGTCCACGGACGTGCCGGCCACGGCCCCCAGGGCCGCCATGCCCACGACCAGCAGCCCGCCCACGAACATCAGCCCCGGGCCTCGCCCCGACCGCGTGTGGGTCCGCCGCACCCACCCCAGCGGTGACGCCACCACCCGGCGCAGCGCCAGTACCCCGGCCGCCGTGCCCAGCACCGGCACGCACACCGCGACCAGCGCGATACCCGCCCAGGCCAGCGCGGTCGGTCGCTCCCACACGGCCGCCAGCACCGCCGCCGCCCCGGCCGTGGCGAGCACCGAGCCCAGCAGGCAGGCCAGCCCGGTCTCCAGCGCCGCGATCCTCCGCACCCGGCCCGGCTCCGCGCCCGCCAGCCGCAGCACGGCCGTCCGCCGGTCGCGGTGCACCGCGCCGACCCGGGCGCACTGACCGAGGAACCCGAGCACCGGGACCAGCAGGAGCAGCAACGTGACGATCACTCCGGAGCGGTCACTGGGGTGGTTGAGCAGGCCGTTGCCGAAGGAGAAGGAGTACTGCCCGTGTACCGAAGCCAGGACGGCGGCAGCCAGGGACAGCCCCGTCGCGCACATCGCCCCCGCCGCCGTGAGCGCGATCCGCCACCACTCCCGCCGGTCCGAGCCCCGTACGAGCAGCCAGGCCAGCCGCAGATCGGTCCTCACGCGAGCACCCCCAGCCCGACCGTCACGCCGTCCTGCAGCCGTACCTCGCGGTCGGCGTACGCCGCCGTCTGGGCGTCGTGCGTGATCAGCAGTACGGCTGTGCCCGCCTCCCGGGCGGCCCCCACCAGGGCGGTCATCACCTGCTCGCTCGCCAGCGAGTCCAGCGCCCCCGTCGGCTCGTCCGCGAACACCACCCTCGGACCGGTCACCAACGCCCTTGCCAGCGCCACGCGTTGCGCCTGACCTCCGCTCATCTCACCGGGGCGCGCGGCCTCCTGCTCCCGCACGCCGAACCGCTCCAGCCACGCCCTCGCCCGCTCCTGGGCCGCCCCCCGTGCGGTCCCGGCCAGCATCAGCGGCAGCGCGACGTTGTCCACGGCCGTCAGCTCGGGGATCAGCTGCCCGAACTGGAACACCACGCCGAAGTCGGTGCGGCGCAGCTCGCTCAGGCGGTTCTCCGGCAGCGTGTCGACGCGCTGTCCGTCGTACGTCACCGAGCCGCCGTCCGGCCGGACGATGCCCGCCAGGCAGTGCAGCAGCGTGGACTTCCCGCTGCCGCTGGCGCCGGTCACGGCGACGATCTCGCCTTCGCCCAGCTCCAGGCAGGCCCCGCGCAGCGCCGGGGTCCTGCCGTGGGACTTGACGAGGTCTCGGGCCACCAGAAGGGGCACCGGACGGTTGCTCATGCTCGTTCGACCTCCACGGTCAGAGTGGTGAGCCGGGCCTGCGTGGTGGTCATCCAGCGCAGGTCGGCGTCGAGGTGGTTGAGGGCGTAGTCCGCCGAGAGCACGGTCGCCAGGTCGGCGCCCGGGGCGGTCTTGAGCGCCGTCAGCTCCCGCATCCGCTCCATGTGCGCGGCGCGCTGCGCGAGCAGATGGGCGGCCGGGTCGCCGTCGGTGAGGATCGCCACGACGACCTTGGCGAAGATCTCGTTCGTCACGAAGGGCGCGGGCGGCGTGACCTGCCCGGCCCACGTGGCCACCTCCCGGGAGCCGTCCTCGGTGAGGCGGTACAAGGTCCGCTCCGGTCCGCCGTCGGAGTCGGTGCCCTCCACCTCCGCCAGGCCGTCGCGGACCAGCCGTTGCAGGGTCGTGTAGACCTGGCCGTAGGCCAGCGGACGGGCCTGCGGGAAGTGCTCGTCGTGGCGTCGCTTGAGGTCGTAGCCGTGGCTGGGCCCGCCGACGAGCAGGCCCAGCAGGACGTGTCGGGTGCTCATGAGCCTCAGTATGCACTGCGTACATGTACTGAGTGAATAGTGATCAGGGGAAAACTTCGGAGCGTGCGGTGCGGCGGACTCAGTCCGCCACCGCGTACGCCTCCACCGACCACAGGGAATAGCCGTACCGCGTGGCCCGCTTGTCGCCCTGCACGCGGATGAAGCGCACGTCGCGTTCGTCCATGCGGACGGCCTCCCGGCCGCCCCGGCTGTCCTTCACCGCGCCGGCCGTGCGCCAGCGGCGGCCGTCCGGGGAGACCTGGACGCGGTAGTCGGAGGGGTGGGCCTCCTGCCAGTGGAGGGCGACCCTGCCCAGGCGTACCGGCCCGGGGAGTTCCACCTGCCACCAGGCGCCGTCGTCGACGGGGGACGACCAGCGCGTGGACGGGTCGCCGTCGTTCGCGGCGGAGGCCGGGAAGTCGGCGGTCTCGTCGCCCGACGAGGTCGCCCTGCCGGTGCGGGCCAGGTCGGGGCCGGCGGTGCGCGGGAAGGTGCGGACCGTGAGGGTGCGGGTCTGGCCGGCGAAGGTCACGCGGATGTCGTACGGGCGGGAGGGCGCCGTCGGCGGGACGGTGACCTCCACCGGGACGTCCACCGTGGTGCCCCGGGGCACGGTCAGCTCCTTGGTGGGGACGCGCACCCCGATGCCCTCGGGGGCCTCCACGGTCACCCTGCCGCGCACCTCGGCCGGGCGGCGGGAGACCAGCCGGGCGCTCAGCCGCTCGGTGCCGCCGATCTCCGCGTCGGCCGCGGCGCGCGGCAGCTCCCGCGGCAGCGCCGCGGTGTCGGCGAACCAGGGGACCAGGTGGCGTACGCGGGAGGGGTCGGCGCCGGTCACACGGACGGCGTCGACCCGGGTGCCGGCCGGCGGGGGGACCGGCTGCACGAGGGCCGGCGGGCGCGTCCACAGGCCCGGAGCCGGGGAGGCGGGCGGCCAGAGGGCCGGTGGGCGCGTCGCCCGGTCGGCCGGGGACGAGGGCTGCCCGGTGTCGAGTTCCGTCGCCCCGTGCGCCGCCAGCGCTCCCACGCGGTGCCAGCCCTCTCCGGGGACGTGGACCTCCACGGCACCGGCGGTTCCGGGGTCGCTCAGCACCGTCACGGCGGTCAGGGCGCGGGCGCGCGGGAAGCGGACCGTGCGGGCCGAGACCTCGTTCCGGTCCGCGGACGGCTCGTGGGTCAGGCCCGCCCAGGTCGCGTACTCCTGCCGCGCGCGGTCGAGGAAGGGGTCCAGCACGCCCTTGCCGACCGTCACGTCGGCGCGCTCGATCCCGGCGCGCAGCCGGTCCAGCGTCCGGTACGCCGTCCAGGCCCCCGCCGCGTCGCCCTCGCGCTGGGCGCGGAACATGGCGAGCGCCGCCGTGCCCGCCTCGCCGTAGTGGGCCAACTGCGCCGACCAGGGGGCGACTTCGGCGGCCAGGGTGCCGTCGGACGCATCGGACGCGAGGCGCCCGGGGGTCTCGCGCAGCACCGTGAAGGCGGCGCGCAGCCGCGCCTCGGCGGTCTCGTTCGCGGCCCGGTCCGTCGTTCCGCGGGCCTTCCACACGGCCGCGATGAGCGGGCGCAGATACGCCGACTCCGTGCCGCCGAGGACCGAGGACGCGTCGTTGCCGGCCAGGGCCGACAGCGCCTCGGGGCGCCGCGGGTCGCCCGCCGCGAGGTCGGCGATGGCCGCCCGCCAGGACTCCTCGGGGCGGTAGTCGCGGGGGTTCCAGGCGTAGTCGGCCGCCGTGAACAGCGGGATGCGGGAGGCCTCGGCCTGCTCCATCGCGTTGGCGAGCAGGGCGGCCGAGCCGCTGGCGACGGCCGGTTCGCGGCCGGTGTAGGGGCCGAGGAAGATGCGGTCCTCGGCGTAGTCGTTCACCGGGTAGTTGTCCATGGTGACCAGCGCGTGCCCGAACGCCTGCCGGGCCTCGGCCAGTTCGGCCCCCGTGATGGTGCGGGGCACCACGCCCACCCCGGTCCAGGCCACCTGCACCGACTGGCCCAGCGCGGAGGCCAGCTCCCGCCGGTAGGGTGTCGCGCCGTCCTCGTAGAACTCGGTCGGCATCAGCGACAGCGGTACGGAGCCCGGGTGACGCTCCGCCAGGTGCCGGGCCACCTCGTTCGCCACCCGCGCCTGCGCCCGCGCCGCGGCCTCGGGACCGGAGCCGAAACGGTCCGGATCCGCGCCGCAGTGCCACTCGCTGTAGCTGACGTTCTGGAACTGCAGCTGGAACGCCCGGAAGCCGAGCGCCCACATCGCGTCCAGTTTCCGCGTCAGCGCCCGTACGTCGGCGTCCGAGGCGAAGCACAGCGACTGGCCCGGCGCCACCGCCCAGCCCAGCGTGACGTGGTTGCCGCGGGCCCGCTCGGCCAGCTCCCGGAACGCCGCCCGCTGCTGGGCCGGGTACGGCTCCCGCCAGCGCTCCTGGCGGTAGAGGTCGTCGCCGGGGGCGTACAGGTACCGGTTCTGCTTGGTGCGGCCCATGAAGTCGATCTGCGCGAGACGCTGCTCCTGCGTCCACGCGGTGCCGTAGAAGCCCTCGGTGGTGCCGCGCACGGCGGTGCCCGGCCAGTCGCGGACGGTCACGCCGGGGACCGTCCCGTCGGGGCGCAGCAGCTGCCGCAGTGTCTGCACGGCGTGGAAGAGGCCGTCCTCGCCCGCGCCGGTGAGGGTCAGGGTGCCGTCGCCGGTGGTGAGGAGGTAGCCGCCGGAGGGCAGCGCGTGGCGCGGGTCGCCGTGCGCCCGCTCGGTGTGGGCGCGCACCACCAGGGCGTCCTGCGGGAGCGGGTCCGAGGCGCCCGGCTCCACGATCGTCCGGGCGCCGGCCCCGTGCAGGAGCGCGCGCAGCGCGTCCAGGGCGTACGGGTCCGCGTCCGCGTCGGTGACCAGGGCGACCCGGTCGGTGACCTTGACGGCGGTGCCGGTCGTACGGAGGGACTGCGGGCGCGGCCACACGGCGAGGTCGGAGGAGGCCGCGGCCGGCTGCTCCGGGTTCGTGGCCGAGGCGCCGGGGGC
>NZ_POTZ01000317.1 GCF_003236365.1 Streptomyces sp. NTH33 | reverse complement strand
GTGCGGCGGGGACGGCGCGGGGGCGCCTGCACGGGCGCCTGCCAGGCCAGGGCGACGGCGACCTCGGGCGGCAGATGGCCGAGCTGGGTGTCCGCATCCCGTCCTTCGGCGAGGTAGGCGACGGGCTGCCCGGTCTCGTCCGTGGCCTGGATGACCTGTTCGAGGCGGTGCGCCATGGGGAAGAAGGGATTCATCGCCTGCCGCACCGGGATGCCGCGATCGAAGGCGGACAAGAGGTCGATGAGATCGCCGACCGTCATCTCCGGGTGTGCCACGGACAGACTCCTTGCGTGGGGGACAGCAGATGGGGTGGCGGCCTGTGGATCGCCCATGGCGGGAGCGCCCCCGTCGGTTGGGGACATCCGGCCTGAGTCCTTGGCGCTAGACGCGCCGGGCGGTCTCCAGCACGCGAGCGACGGTGGCGGCGACGATCTCGGCCGGTGTCTCGGTATCGAAGGACACCTGGTAGCCGCGCACCTTGGCCGTGCCGGTGACAGCGATCTTCCAGCCCTCGCCGTCGGTGCCTGGGCGGCCGAGCGGGAACCAGCCGAGATAGAAGCGCCCATCCTTGCTGCTGACGTGTACGTCCGCCCGGTCATCCACGACGACGTTGAAGTCGTCCGCGGAGAACTGGTCCATGACGAGCGTGGGCCGGCCCGGGCCAAGTTGCCACTCGCGCAGACGCAGCGCCTCGACGGTGGTGGAGAATCCAGGGCTCGCGGGAGCCACGGTCACGAGACATCACCTCTCTGACCTGGGGTTTTCGGGGAAGGTCGTCTACGTTGACATGGCCCTGGCGCGTTGGCCAGTCTTTCGCTGATCTTCCCTGTCTGCCCCCGGCGAACTGCCACGCCTACTCGCTGAAGGTGGCCCTCCAAGAAGCGCCGAGCGCAGCGAGCCGCCCGCGATGTTCCGCGCGGAAGGGCCAGGGTGGTGAACTGGTGGGCCTGACCACAGTGTGCCGGCTGGCAGCCCATCGGCCAGCCCTTCCAGATCGGGGAAGCAGGCTTCCCCGTCACGTCCTTGCATTCAGCTCTGCGTGCTGGCTGCTTCCTTGTCTCACGCAGGTCACTCGGGCGGGTCGACCCGTGTTTGGAGCTGTTGCCAGCAACGGTGGACGTGCTGTTCAGCCTCTCGCACGGCGCAGGAGGCGGCGTCAGTCGAGAGCGCGGCTGCAGATGGCGCGACCTTCTCGGCGCGGGGTGTGGTGCGACCGCGCACCGGGTGGGCAACGCGGGCGACACGTTCTCGGCCGCTCTGGTGGAGGACGGCTGCCCGGGCGACCAGGATCGTGGCGATGACTGCTGCAGCGGTCAGCGCGGCAGCCGCGTGCTGATCGGACATGGCTGTGAGGAGTCCTTCGCGTGGGTACTGGTTGGGAAATGGGAGGGCCAGTATCCGTGTGGTACCGGCCCTTCCACCTCCTCATGCGCGTCAGCCGGGCCAGGTTCCGGTCAGGCGGCGGGTAGCGGTGGCGCCGGCGCGGTCGACGGCCGCTTTGACCGCGGCGAAGATCGCGCCTTGGAGCGTGGCGGCGAGCAGCACCTCGCGCCAGGAGCGGTCTTCGTCGGTGGCGTCCGGGGCGTCCTCGTCGTGGCCGAGCATCTTCCACGTCTGCTTGAACAGCGCTCCCGCGGCCATGCCGCTGACGGCGCCGAGCGCGAGACCGATCGGCTTGTAGGCGATCTTTGCTGCCTTCACCCAACTCACCCCTTCCGGCGGCAGGCCAGCCACACCACGGCGGCCAGGCCCGCTGCCGCGAGCAGTACCTTGCGGTTGTTCCGCGCCAGCTGCGCCCCCTGGGCGGTCTTCTGGCGCACCGGCTCGGGTGCCTTCTCCTGCCACAGTTGACCGGCCTGGGCGGCCGTGGCCCGGGCCTGCCCGGCGGCCTGGGCGGCCTTGTCCTTAACCGGCTCGGGCAGCTTCTCCCGCGCCTGGTGGGCCAGGTCGGCGGCCTTCGCCTTCAGTTCCCCGGCCTTGAGGGCGGCTTGCTCCTTCAGCTCGCCGGCCTTCGCGGCTGCCTGCTCCTTGGCCTCGGCGGCCTTGTCCTGGGCGCGCGCCTTGACGTCGGTCTTCGCTGTGAGCGCCTCGACCGTCTGCCCGAGCTCGGTGCGGGCCTGCTCGACCTGCTCGCGCAGTTCCTCGGGGCTGGAGGCGGTGGGTTCGTCGTGGGGCGGCTGGGTCATCGGTGTGCGCTCTCCTTGATCTCGGCCACGTCGGCCTTCACGTTCTCGACCGTCTGCTCGGGCGTGGGCGGCGCGGCCCGGTCGACCTGTTTCTTTCCACTCATGGCCAGCACCGCGGCGATCACACCCAGCACCGCGGTGACGATCAGCCCGGCTGCCCACACCGGCAGCGCCACCGCCAGGGCGGCGATCACGGTGGCGACCAGCGCCTGCGCCATCAGGAAGCCGACCACGCCGGCGCCGCCGAACAGGCCGCCGCCCTTGCCGTAGTGCTTGCCCTTCTCCTTCATCTCCGCCTGCGCCAGGCGCAGTTCGCCGCGCACCAGCTCGGTCAGCTGCTGCGAGGCCCGCTGCACCAGCTCGCCCACCGGCTCCTGGCTGGAGCGGTCCGCACTCGGGCCAGCATGGTGCGGCTGCGTGCTCGACACGGCGGTCACCTCCCGTCCCTCTTAAGTTCCTGCAGGCCGGACTGCGTCATGGGCCCGGCCATCCGATGAGGGCGCGAGTACCCCGAGCAGGCGAGTTCAGGGCGGGCGGTGTGGACTGATCGCAGCCCCGAGACGGCGGCGGTGCTGCGGGGTTTGACCCGCTCGTGCGTGCGTTTGGTCGCAGGTGGTGGCGGCTACTCGACCCCGGAAGCCTGCGTCGCAGCGAGGGACGGCGCCGACGGGACCGCGCAGAGGCAGACGAACAAGGGGTTGGTCGCGATGACCGTCGCGACACAGCAGGGCGGCGGAGGCGGTTCCAGCGGCCTCTACGACGTTCTGGAACTCATTCTCGACCGCGGGCTGGTGATCGACGCGTACGTGCGGGTCTCCCTTCTCGGTATCGAGATACTCAAGATCGACGTACGGGTCGTGGTCGCCAGCGTCGACACCTACCTCCGCTTCGCCGAGGCGTGCAACCGCCTCGGCCTGGAAGCGGGGCCGCACAAGCCGGCCGGGCTCACGGAGCTCACGCAGTCCGGCGCCCGCGGCAAGACCAAGCAAGCCCTGCCCGGCGGCGAGGAGACGATCTCCGGCGCCTTCCAGCAGGCACGTCACGCGGGCCGGGAGCGTCAGGGCGACCGGGCCGCGCGCGGGAGAGGGGAATGAGAGATGAGCATATACGTCTACGGGATCATCCGCGCCTCACATTCCCCCCCTCCGCCAGGACCTTGAGGGCATCGGAGACCCTCCGCGGCCGGTACGGGTGCTGCGCCAGGGCGAGCTGGCCGCAATCGTCAGTGACGCCCCCGATCAGCTGCGGCCCAAGCGCCGTGATCTCCTCGCCCACCAGCGCGTACTTCACGAAGCCGGAGCGGGCGGCGTGGTCCTGCCGATGCGCTTCGGCAGCGCCTCTGGGGACGACGACACGGTGACCCGGGTGCTCGCCGAGCGTGCGGAGCACTTCCTCGAGCGGCTGCAGGCACTGGACGGCACCGCGGAGTACAACATCAAGGCCAACCACGACGAAGAGGCCGTGCTCCGCCTGATCATGGCCGACCACGACGACATCCGGTCCCTGGCGGAAGCGAACCGCGAGGCCGGTGGCGGCACACAGGAAGAGAAGATCCGGCTCGGGGAGATGATCGCCGCCGCCGTCCAGGCACGCGAGGCCACTGACGCGCAGCTGCTTCAGCAGGCGTTTCAGCCGATGGCCGAGGCGGTCAGCGCCGGGCCGCAGAGCACCGGCTGGCTGGCCAACGTCTCCTTCCTGGTGGACCGCGGTTCAGCGGAGCGATTCCTGGTCGCGGTCGACGAATTCCGCGAGGAACATCCGCACCTCGAGCTGCGGGTCAACGGCCCGCTGCCGCCCTACAGCTTCGTCGACACCCCCTCGTCCCAGCAGGCCGAAGGCGGAACCGCGGAAGCGTTCGGAGCCGCGGCAGCCCAGCCGGACGGGTAAGGAGTCGCGAATCGTCCGCAACGGCGGCCCACCCGTTGCGGGTGATGTCCGTTGCGGCCCGGCTCAGCGTGAGGCCATGCCCGGTGGAAGCGCGGCACGCGGATACGAATTCCGTGTCGCCAGCTGCGTCCCGGAGGCCGCCGCAGAAGCGTTCCCGGAGCTGGAGGCTGTGGTGATCGGCAAACATGCGGTGTTCTACGGCGATGCCATCGACGAGGCGCACCTGTTCGGCCTGCTGGCCCGCTTCCGATGCTCGGTCTGCGGATCGTGGAGATGCGACCGCTCCCCTCAGCTCAGGAGCCGGTGGCACAGGATCAGGCGCGGGGCGCGGCGGGTGAGCCAGGCGCTGGCCAGGCCGATGGCGGCGCCGGCAGCGACGTCGCTGGGGTAGTGGGCGCCGCTTTGCACCCGCTCGAGCGCCACCATGGCGGCGGGCAGGGCGCACGCAGCGCCGGCGGCCGGCCAGGTGGGTGCGATGGCGGCGGTGAAGGCCACCGCGGCGGCGGTGTGCCCGGAGGGAAAGGAGGAGGAGTCGGGGCGGTCGTCGGCCTCGTCGTGGGGGAACCACTGCTTCGGCGGCCGGGGCCGGTCGGCCAGCTGCTTGCACAGGCCGTTCGAGATCAGCTGCGCCACGGCCAGGGCGGCCAGGCCGGAGGCCGCCGCCCTACGGCCGCGCCACCCGCCCAGCGCCGTCATCGCGGCGGCGGCGCCGCACCACAGCTTCGTGTTCTCGGCGGTCTCCTCCACCGCCGAGAGAACCTTGCCGACGCCCGGCGGGATACGCGAGGCCGCCCGCTTGGTCAGTGACCGGTCAGCGTCGCGCAACCCCGCCAGAAGCCTCATGAAGAGCAGGTATCCCGCAGGTCAACGGCCTACACCCCGAGATCAGCGGCGGTCAGTCACGCCTCACCCAGGCGGCGTCGGTCCTCCTCGTCCCACTTCCGGGTGTCGCGCGGCTGGGTGTAGGGCTCGGTCTCGGGCGGCAGGCCGCCCGCGATGGCCCGCTGGCGCACGGTCTCGGCGTCGAACTCCAGGCCCAGCAGGATGGCCAGGTTGGTGATCCACAGCCAGAGGAGGAAGACGATGACGCCGGCCATGGTGCCGTAGGTCTTGTTGTAGGAGGCGAAGTTGGCCACGTAGGACGCGAAGGCGGCGGAGGCGATCAGCCAGATCACCAGGGCGAGGAAGCTGCCCGGGGTGATCCACCGAAAGCCCTTCACCCTCGCGTTCGGGCTCGCCCAGTACAAGATCGCGATCATGACGGTGACCAGGACCACCAGGACGGGCCACTTGGCGATCGACCACACCGTCAGCGCCGTGTCCCCGATCCCGAGCGCGGTACCGGCCCGGCGGGCCAGGCCGCCGGTGAACACCACAATCAGGGCGCTGACCACGGCCAGCACCATCAGCACGACCGTCACCCCGACCCGCACCGGAAGGGTCTTCCACACCGGGCGGCCCTCGGGCATGTCGTAGACGGCGTTCGCCGCGCGGATGAACGCGGCCACGTAGCCGGAGGCCGACCACACGGCCAGCGCGATGCCGACGATCGCCATGATCGAGCCGACGCCGGCGTTGCTCTGCAGCTGCTCCACGGCCCGGGTGATGATGTCCCGGGCCGGGCCCGGGGCGAACTTCTTGCTGTTGGCCAGCACCGTGTCGGTCGCCGACTTGCCGGTGATGCCCAGCAGCGACACGAGCACCAGCAGCGCCGGGAACAGCGCCAGCACCCCGTAGTAGGTCAACGCCGCCGCGCGGTCGGTCAGCTCATCGTCCTTGAACTCCCGCAGGGCGCCCTTGAACACGGCACCCCAGGCCCGCTTGGGCAGCTTCGTCGGTGCGTCCGGTGCCCGGCGCTCCACCTCGGGCCCGGGCCCGACCTCCTCGGGCGTGGGCGTTTCGCGTTCCTGCGCCGCGTCGCTGCCGTGGTGCGCTTTCCGCCCCGGAAGATGCAGCTTTGTCATAAGAGCCGAGTAACCCTCGCTCCTGCCCCTCACGCCCACCGGACGCCCCTGTGTACATGCCGTGCCCAACCGACGGGCCCCGCGGGCACTTGATCCACTTCCATGCGTGCTCTGAGGAGCGCCCCCGATCCGCTGTCATTTGGGGATGTCCTGGTCAAGGGTCTGATGGCAGGAACTCCGTCAGGTGGCTTTCCGGCCCTGGTCGGTTTCCGGCATCTCCTCCTCCCCGCTGTGGGCGGTGGGGTGGGTGATGCGGTGCACTGCCGCGGCGAGTGCGCCGCCGACCAGGGGTGCGACCAGGAACAGCCAGAGTTGGGACAGGGCGGCCGGGCCGGCGAAGACGGCCGGTCCCAGGCTGCGTGCCGGGTTCACCGAGGCGCCCGTGAGTGGAATGCCGACCAGGTTGGCTACCGCAAGAGCCAGCCCGATCGAAAGGCCGTCGAAGCCCGTCAGTGCGAGCTTGTCGGTTACGGTCAGGCACACGAAGACCAGCAGGAAGGTCAGCAGGATCTCGGTGACGAACGCACCGAAGATATTGATGCCGACAATTGAACGGGTCCCGTAGCCATTGGTGCCAAACTTCCCCTGGATCCTCACTCCCGGCACCTGCGAGGCGACGAGAAGAAGGAGTGCGGCGCCGGCGATGCCTCCGAGCAGTTGCGCGGCCCAGTACCGGATGGCCGTGTGGGCCGGGATGCGGCGCGAGAGCAGCATGCCCAGGGTGACTGCCGGATTGACGTGGGAACCGGAAATCGGCCCGAGGCCGTAGGCCAGGACCAGCAGGGTGAGTCCGAAAGCGAGCGCGATGCCCAAAGCGCCGATGTACTTCCCGGCCAGCACGGCGGAGCCGACTCCGAAGAGTACGAGAATGAGCGTCCCAAAGAACTCGGCTGCTATCGGACGGGCCTCGGCCTTGGTCGTCGGGGCCGCAGGGGTTTCGGCCGCTCGTACCTTGGCGTCCATGACGCCTCCTCTTTTATTTGCACCGTTCACGCGACGACGAAGCCCACCTGGGACCGGCTGAGGATTTCCGAGCTGCCCCGCGATGTCTGGTCATTGGCACTGGCAGATGGGCGGTGGGCTCGGGGCTGGCGCTGTTGCGGTGCTGCCTTACGGGCCGCTGGTGGGGGGCGGGCTTCGTCGATGGTGGTCTGTCCGGACTGACGGGCCTGTGCGGTGACCTGTCCGGCCTGGTCCTTGGCCTGGTCGGCGGTGGCGCGCACGGCCTGCGCTGCGGTGTCTTTGACCTCGTGAGCTGTCTGCTGCGCCGATCCGGTGGCAGCCTGCTTGATATGCTGACCAGTCTCCGAGGCGGCTTCCTTGTCATACGGGTAGTCCGGCGTCTCCCGCGGCGGTCCGGGCCTCATCCGGTCATCCGGCGCGGGGGCGCGCTCCGTTCCCGGGCTGCTGCCGGGACTTCCGTCACCGGCGGCCTTTCCGGCCTTGGCGAGCCAAGCCGTGGCGAAGCCGGCCAGCAAGGCGTCGCCCAGGACGCCTGCGTGAGAAGTCCTGCACGTCGCTCACCAAGCCCTCGGCGCCGCGCCGGTCGAGATAGTCCGCCGCACGGCGACCGCGTTCCGCGACCTGCGCCACGACGTTCTTGGCCGGCGAGTCCTCCTCGGCCCTGTCAGCCAGAGCGGGCAGTTGATCCGCCCACTGCCGCACAGTCCCTGCCCCGCGCCGTGTCTGGGTGTCCGCCTGCTCCACCACACGGCCCCGAAGATCACGCGCCACGCCCCCGGCCTGAGCCTTGGCCTGGTCAACGACTGTCTTGACCTGCTCACCGGCTGTGCTGACGACCTCGCCGGCAGCCTGTCTGGCCTGGTCGGCTGTCTTCGCCGCCTCCTGCTGAGCAGTCTGCGAGGCCTGTCCCGGCCCTGTACTCGCTGGCTGGTTCATCGCTCCTCCGTCCAGACCCGGCCCTCGCCCACGCCGGGCCGCCTGGCGGTCTCGTAGGGCTGGTGAGGACGCCTCCTCATCGACTAACCGTGGCGTAGTTGGACAAAACAGGAAAGTATGCCCATATTGCGGTCTTCGAGCCCCATGCTGGGCAGGGCGCCCTGTAGGTCGGGCCGACGAAGCGCAATGGCGTTCCGCCGCCCGGTGCTGCTCGATCTGCGCGTCACCGCGCGGGGGTGGAGATGGTGGTCTGGGCCAGCACGGGTTGGACGTGCCGTCGGCCCGAGGTGGACGATCCGGACGGCAGCGTGGCTGGTCCGCCGCCCCGTCTGACCCC
>NZ_POTZ01000316.1 GCF_003236365.1 Streptomyces sp. NTH33 | reverse complement strand
TCAACCAACTCCGGCGTCACCCACTCGGTGAGCACCCCCAGCCGCACATCATCGGACAACCCCACCCACGGATGCATGACCTGCCCAACGACCGCACCACCGACCCGTCACGGGCACTGCTTGACTATCTCAAACAACGGCATTGCCCCGCAGGGTGGAGGTGAAGAGCACGTGTTCGTGGCCGTGCCCGCCCCGCGGTCACGGCTCCGGTATGCCGGCGCACAGTCTCCGCAGCACCGCACCGCAGCGACGGGCGTACGCGTGCTGCACCCCCCGGGCGGCCGGTCCGGCCGCCCGGGTGTACCACTTCGCCGGCCGGCTGAACGCGGTGACCGTCAGCCAGACGGTCCCGTCCCCCGTACGGTCCACCACGAAGGCCTCCTCCCCGCACTCCGGGTGTCCCGGCAGCGTGCCGTAGGCCCAGCCGGCGCGACGGGTCTCCTCGACCGTCCAGACCACCCGGCACGGCGCCCTGACGATCCCGGCGACACTGACGGTGACGTCGACACCGGCCGCGGCCCGCTCCGCACTCGCGTCGACGCCCACGCCGAGGGCCCGGTGCACCTCCCACGTCAGCACCGCCTCGGACGCCCGCCGGAACACCTCCTCGCCCTCGCCGATACGCGTACGCACGTGCAGGGGGTGGAAGCCCGGAGGGCAGTGGCCCTGCTCGCGGGTCGCGCCGACCTCCTCGTAGGTGAAGTCCTCCGTAGACATGGGACCCAAGCGTAGGGCGGCCCCCCGGGAAGGACTTCCTCCCGGGGGGCCGCACCCGTCGACTACCGGACGGTCAGGTGACGTTGACCGCGGACCAGGCCGCCGCCACCGTGTTGTACTCGGTGCTGCCGGAGCCGTACAGTGCCGCCGCCGCGTTCAGGGTCGCCGTGCGGGCGGCCTTGTAGTTGGTGGTCGACGTCATGTACGTGGTCAGCGCCTTGTACCAGATCTGCAGCGCCTTGGCGCGGCCGATGCCGGTGACCGTGGCGCCGTTGTACGTCGGCGAGTTGTAGCTGACGCCGTTGATCGTCTTCGCGCCGCTGCCCTCCGCGAGGAGGTAGAAGAAGTGGTTCGCGACGCCGGACGAGTGGTGCACGTCCTTGCTGCCCACGGTGGAGGACCAGTAGTCGACGGAGGAGCCGTCCTTGCTGGGCCTGTCCATGTAGCGCAGCGGGGTGCCGTTGCCGTTGATGTTGATCTTCTCGCCGATGAGGTAGTCACCGGGGTCGGACGCGTTGTTGGCGTAGAACTCCACGCCCGTGCCGAAGATGTCGGAGGTGGCCTCGTTCAGGCCGCCGGACTCGCCGGAGTAGTTCAGGCGGGCGGTGTTGGCGGTGACGCCGTGGCTCATCTCGTGGCCGGCGACGTCGATCGAGGTCAGCGGCTTGACGTTGCCCGCGCCGTCGCCGTACGTCATGCAGAAGCAGCTGTCCTGCCAGAAGGCGTTGACGTAGGCGTTGCCGTAGTGGACCCGCGAGTAGGCGGCCACGCCGTTGTTCTTGATGCCGTTGCGGCCGAAGGTGTTCTTGTAGAAGTCCCAGGTGACCTGGGCGCCGTAGGCGGCGTCGGCGGCGGCCGTCTGGTCGGTGCTGGAGCTGGAGGCGGTGCCGGTGCCCCACACGTCGTCCGCGTCGGTGAACAGCGTGCCGGTGCCGGAGGTGCCGCGGGCCAGGTTGTACGTCTTGTGGCCGCCGCGGGTGGTGTCGTACAGCTGGTACGAGGTGCCGGACTTGTAGGTGCTGAGGGTCACCGTGCCCGCGTACAGCGTCTTGCCGGTGCCGGTGTGGACGCCCTGGTACTCGTGGAGCTTCTCGCCGGTGGCCGCGTCGGTGATGACGTGCAGCTCGTTCGGGGTGCCGTCGTCCTGGAGGCCGCCGACGACCGTCTCGTAGGCGAGGACCGGCGTGCCGCCGCCCGCCCAGACGACCTTGCGCGGGGCCTGCTCGGGGGCGGTGTTCTCCGAGCCGGCGTCCTTGGCGAGGGTCAGCGCCTGCTTCTCGGCCTTGGCGGCGGCGATCTTCGGCGTGAGCGTGGCCACCTTGATGGTCGCCTTGGTGGCTCTGGTGACGCCCTGGGTCTTGCCTGCCTTGGAGGTGTGGACGACCAGGTCGCCGCCGAGGACGGGCAGTCCGGCGTAGGTGCGCTCGTAGCGGGTGTGCACCGTGCCGTCGGCGTCCTTGACGACATCCCTGACGACCAGCTTCTCCTGGGCGCCGAGGCCTATCTCCTGGGCCGTGTCGGAGGATTCGGTCTGCGCCTGCTGGATCAGGGCGGCGCGGGCCGTGTCGGAGAGCAGGACGGGGGCGGCGGCGAGGGGTGCCACGCCGGTGGAACCGGCCGGGGTCTGGGCCGAGGCACTGGTGCTCAGAGCGGTGCTGAGGAGGGCTCCGGCCGCGACAGCGGTGGCGAGGGCCAGAGTGGTGCGCTTGTGACGCGAGATGCGGGGAGTCACACAAGCTCCTTATGTGGGGGTGTCCGGCCGGCGTGGGGATGCCGGGCCGGAGCAGTGGTGAGTGGTGCTGTGCTCGTGCGGCGGGTGGAGGAAGAGTGGCACCAAGGACGCGTACATGTCAGTGACCCGAAGTGATGTTGGCCGAAAATCGACGGTCGGCTGAATATTTCGGCGTCATGGACGGGTGCGGCCCCGGCGTCGCGGGATCGCCGGGACCGCACTTGGGCGGGCTGGTTCCAGGGCTCGGGGCGGGCGTCGCCCGAGTC
Organism: Streptomyces sp. NTH33; assembly: GCF_003236365.1. GTDB lineage: Bacteria > Actinomycetota > Actinomycetes > Streptomycetales > Streptomycetaceae > Streptomyces. Next base: position 5,584 of record NZ_POTZ01000316.1, on the reverse strand, counting down.
GTCGTCGGCACTCGCCCGGTCAGGGGGCGTCAGAAAATGGCCGGAAACCGTTCGCTGTTCGGATGTTCATGTTCGATATTCGGACAAAGGGTGTCCCATGTCCTGTCAAGTCCGATGAAAAACGGTGGAGTCGACAGCGGGCTCAGGGCCGTCGTCCGTCGTCGGAAGGCGCCGCTTCGTCCCCGTGCCATGTGTGCCACAGCGCCGCGTACGCCCCGTTGGACGCCACCAGGTCGTCGTGGGTGCCGAGTTCGGTGAGGCGGCCGTCCTCCATGACGGCGACGCGGTCGGCGTCGTGGGCGGTGTGGAGGCGGTGGGCGATGGCGATGACCGTGCGGTCCTGGAGGACGGCGGCGAGGGCGCGTTCGGTGTGGCGGGCCGTGGTGGGGTCGAGCAGCGCCGTGGCCTCGTCCAGGATCAGGGTGTGCGGATCGGCCAGGACCACGCGGGCGAGGGCGAGTTGCTGGGCCTGGGAGCCGTCGGTGCGGTGGGCGGAGGTGCCGAGTTCGGTGTCCAGGGCGTGCGGCAGTTCCCGTACCCAGGCGTCGGCGCCCACGGCGGCCAGCGCCGACCACACCTGCTCGTCCGTGGCCGCCGGTTCGGCGATGCGCAGGTTGTCGCGGACCGTGCCGAGGAACACGTGGTGCTCCTGGGTGACCAGGACGACCTGGCGGCGCAGCCGCTCCGGCTCCAGGCCGGCCACGGGCACGCCGCCCACCGTGACCGAGCCCGCGGTCGGCGCGTCGACACCCGCCAGGAGCCTGCTCAGGGTCGTCTTGCCGGCGCCGGACGGGCCCACCACGGCCAGCCGTTCGCCGGGCCGCACGGTCAGGTCGACCCCGCGCAGCACCTCGCCGCCGCGCTCGTAGGCGTAGCGCACCCCGGTCACGTCGATGCGGTCGTCCGCGGGAGCGGGGGCGGCGGCGGAGGAGCCGGGCGGAGCGGACCGCGGCGCGCGGGCCAGGCCCTCCACGCGGGCGAACGACGCGCCGCTGCTCTGCAGCTGCTCCACGTGCATCAGGATCTGGTCCAGCGGTTCGGTGAACTGCCGCAGGTACAGCGCCGCGGCCACCACCGCGCCCAGGCTCACCGCGCCCCGCGCGTGCAGGACGCCGCCCACCAGCAGCACCCCGGCCACCGGGAGGATGTACGACACCTCGACCGCCGGGAAGAACACACTGCGCAGGAACAGCGTGTACAGGCGGGTGCGCCGGGACGTGTCCAGCGCGTCCCGGCTCGCCGAGACGCGCTGCCCGGACAGGCGGAACGCCTCGACCGTACGGGCCCCGGACGCGGTCGCCGCGAGGATCTCGGCGACCTCGGAGGTGGCCGCGCCCTCGGCGAGGTAGCCGTCCCGCGCCCGGCGCAGGTACCAGCGCAGCGCCCACCAGACCGGGGTCAGCGCGAGCACCCCGACGGCGCCGAGCAGCGGGTCCAGCACGAACACCGCGACCAGCACGAACAGCGCCTGCACCACGCACACGAGGAACTCGGGTCCCACGTCCCGCAGCGTGGTGCCGACGGTGGCCACGTCGGCGGTGCCCCGCGTGGTCAGGTCACCGGTGCCGGCCCGCTCCACCACCGACGCGGGCAGCCCGAGCGCCCGGTCGACGAACTTCTCGCGCACCCGGGCCAGCGTGCGTTCGCCGAAGCGGTGCCCCACGTACCGCGCCCAGCGCGCCAGCAGCAGCTGCGCCAGCGCGCACACCACGATGGCGAGCGCCATCCGGTCCACGGCACCGACCCCGCCCCCGGCCCGGACGTGGTCGATGATCCGGCCGAGCAGCCACGGACCGGCCAGGCCGGCGCCGGCGGCCAGCGCGTTCAGCAGCAGGACGGCCGTGAAGGCCCGCCCGTCGGCCCGGACCAGCCGTACCGCCGCCCTTCGTACGTCCGCGGGTTCGGCGACCGGCAGCCGTCCCGGAACCTGAGCGGTCATCGCACGGCCTCCTCTGCGGTGGGGGTCCGGTCGGTGTCCTCGGCGTCGCGTGCCACCAGTGCCCGGTAACCCGGCTCGGCGTCGAGGAGTTCGCGGTGGCTGCCGCCGGCCACGACCTTGCCGTCGACCAGGTAGTGGACGGCGTCGGCGCGGGCCAGCACCAGCGGGGAGGTGGTGGTGACGACCGTCGTACGGCCCTCGCGCTCCCGGCGCAGCCGGTCCGCGACCGCGGCCTCGGTGTGCGCGTCGAGCGCCGAGGTCGGCTCCACCGCCAGCAGCACCTCCGGGCCGGCCAGCAGCGCCCGCACCAGCCGGACCCGCTGCCGCTGGCCGCCGGACAGGCTGCGGCCCTGCGCGGACACGGCCGAGTCGAGCCCGTCCGGCAGCCCCTGCACGATGTCGTCGGCGACGGCCGCGCGCACCGCCCGTGCCACGTCGGCGTCCGCACGGTCCCGGCGCCCGCACACCAGCTCCCGCAGGGTCCCGGCGAACAGGTCGGCCTCGTTGTCGGCGACCAGGATCCGCTCGCGTACGGCGGACAGCTCGATCTCGTCCAGCCGGACCCCGCCCCACGTGGCCGCCGACGGCTCGTAGCGGCCCAGGCGGTCGACCACCGCCACCGCCTCGGCGGGGCGGGCGCACACCAGCGCGGTCAGCCGCCCCGGCGGCACCCGGACCCCGGACTCGGGGTCGTACAGCACCGAGGGCTCGGCAGGCGCGTCCCGCGTTCCGGTGTCCTCGTCCGGCTCCACCCGCAACAGCCCCACCACCCGGCGGGCGGCCACCACGCCACGGCTGAGCTGATAGCCGCACTCGATGAAGAACGCCACCGGCCCCACCAGGACCGCGACGTAGCCGTACACCGACACCAGTTCGCCCACGGTGATCCGCCCCTCGGCGGCCAGCCGGGCCGCCGGCCAGGTCACCACGGCCAGGAACAGCGTCGGCAGACCCACCCCGAGCGCCTGCATCCAACTGGTCACGGCACCGACCTTGTAGCCCTGCGCCCGCAGCCGCTGCGAGTCCCTGCGGAAGGCGTCCGCGAACAGCCCCTTGCCGCCCAGTCCGTTGAGCACGCGCAGCCCGCCCGCGAGGTCGCCGATCCGCGCGGTCAGCACACCCTGCCGCTCCCGGTACTCGCCCTCCGCGCCCTGCAGCCGGCGCATCAGCGGCCCGACGAGCACCGCGATCAGCGGCACCCCCAGCAGGACGACGGCCGCCAGCGGCACCGAGACCGACAGCAGCAGCCCGGCCACGACCGCGTAGACGACGACCGACCCCACCCCCGGGCCGACCACGGTCAGGCACTGGCTGATGGTCCGGACGTCGCCGACGCCGATCGTGACGACCTCCCCGGCCCCCACCCGGCGGGGCAGCGCGGCGCCCAGCCGGACCACGTGGTCGACGACGACCTTGACCGTGCGGAAGTTGGCGTCCATCCGCACCCGGGTCATCGTGCGGTGCCGCATGACGCTCACCCAGGCGTTGAACGTCCCGACCGCCACCAGGGCGGCCGTCCAGCCCGCCAGCGCCGCCATGTTCCCCGGCTGCAGGCCGTCGTCGATCGCCCGGGCCATCAGGTACGGCGTCGCCGCCATCAGCACCATCCAGACGCTGGCCAGCGCCGCCCCGGCCGCCGACCGGCCCGGCTGGCACCTCACCAGCCACCACAGGTACCGCCACCCACCCCGGCGGTCGGGCGTGCCCGGGTCCTCGTACGCGTCGATCACTGGTCTCCCCGTTCCCGTACGGTCGTCAGGCCAGGCTGTCCCGCCACGCCCGGTGCAGGTGCGCGAAGCGGCCCGTGCCGGCGATCAGGTCGGCCGGGGTGCCGTCCTCCACGATCCGGCCGTGCTCCATCACCAGCACCCGGTCGGCGATCTCCACCGTGGACAGCCGGTGGGCGATCACCACGGCCGTACGGCCCCGCAGGACCGTGGCCATCGCGCGCTGCACCGCCTGTTCGCCCGGGACGTCGAGCGAGCTGGTGGCCTCGTCGAGGATGAGCACGGACGGGTCGGCGAGCAACGCCCGGGCGAAGGAGACCAGTTGGCGCTGGCCCGCGGAGATGCGGCCGCCCCGCCTGCGCACGTCCGTGTCGTAGCCGTCGGGCAGGGCGCTGATGAAGTCGTGCGCGCCGATCGCCTTCGCGGCCCGCTCGATCTCCTCGCGGGTCGCGTCCGGGCGGCCGACGGCGATGTTCTCGGCGACCGTGCCGGAGAACAGGAACGCCTCCTGCGTGACCATGACGACCCCGCGCCGCAGCTCGGGGACGGCCAGTTCGCGCAGGTCCACGCCGTCCAGCAGCACGCGGCCGCCGCCGGGGTCTCCCCCGCTCGAACGGAGTTCAGAGCCTGGGGAAGGGTCGTAGAAGCGGGCGAGCAGCTTGGCCAGGGTCGACTTGCCCGCGCCGGTGGAGCCGACCACGGCGACGGTCTGGCCGGCCGGGATGGTCAGGTCGAAGCGGGGCAGCACCTCGCCGCCCGTGCGGTAGCCGAAGCGGACGCCGTCGAAGACGACCTCGCGTCCGGGCAGGTCCGACTCGAGCGCCGGGAGTCGCCTGGGCGTCGACGGCTCCGGGACCGACGGGGTCTGCGCCAGCAGGCCCGCGATCTTCTCCAGCGAGGCCGCCGCCGACTGGTAGGAGTTGAGGAACATGCCGAGCCGGTCGATCGGGTCGTACAACCGGCGCAGGTACAGCACCGCCGCCGCCAGCACACCCAGCTCCAGGGAACCGTCCGCCACCCGGTAGGCGCCCCACAGCACGATCGACGCGACCGCCGTGTTGGCCACCAGACGGGAGCCGACGACGTAGCGGGCCATCTCCAGGAGCGAGTCGCCGTTGGCGCGCTCGTGGCGCCGGTTGAGGACGCGGAAGTCGGCGTCGTTGGCGGCCTCGCGGCGGAAGGCACGCACCGGCCGGATGCCGTTCATCGTCTCCACGAACTTCACGATCACCGCGGCGATCGCCGTCGACCGCTCCCGGAACACCTGCCCGGCGCGCCGCCGGTAGAGCCGGACCAGCAGGTACAGGGGCACGAAGGAGGCCACCGCGACCGCGCCCATGCCCAGGTCCAGCCACAGCAGCATCGCCGAGATGTAGACGAAGGACAGGACGACCGTGACCAGTTCCTGGAGGCCCTCGTCGAGCAGCTCGCGCAGCGACTCGACGTCCGTGGTGGAGCGGGAGATGAGCCGGCCGGAGGTGTAGCGCTCGTGGAAGTCGACGCTGAGCGCCTGGGCATGGCGGAAGATACGGCCGCGCAGGTCCAGCAGCACGTCCTGGTTGACCCGGGCCGAGGCGGCGATGAACGCCCACTGCAGTGCGCCGGAGGCGACCGCGCACAGCAGGTAGCCGACGGCCACCGCGACCAGCGGCCCGTGGCCGTGCCCGCGGAACGCCGGTACGGCGGTGTCGATCGCGTACGCCACCAGCAGCGGGCCCGCCTGGACCGCCGCCTGCTGGAGCAGCAGCAGGAGCGTGGTGCCGGCCACGCGGACCTTCATGGGCGCGAGCAGGGAGCGCAGCAGGGCGGCCGGATCGCCGCCGTGGGCACGCACCACGAACTGCTGCGCACCAACGCCGAGTACGCCCACCTGATGGCAGGAGGGCGCTCGCCCGAAGAGGAGGACGAGCTGTCTCTT
>NZ_POTZ01000315.1 GCF_003236365.1 Streptomyces sp. NTH33 | reverse complement strand
ACCACCGACGGCATCCACGACCTCCACGGGAACGACGACACGACAGGCCACCACTCCCACCAGATCGCCGCCCCTATGCCCGACCAGCGAAAACGCCGTCCTCAAGCCCGGAAAGACAACAGCTTCTGACACCAAACCGGCACATCGCACCCACCACCCCGACCACAGGCCCGACCACAGGCCCGACCACAGCTGGTCACAACGTTGCCCAGCCCCATGTGGCCGAAGATTGCACAGCACCCGGCACCGCTGCGCATCGGCGTGCACAGCGGCCCGGCCAGCGGTGCCCCCGGGATTGCACGATCTTTCAGGCACGCTCCTGGCGTCTTGCTCAGCGGTTCCCACGCCGCAGCCGGGCAGCTCCTCACGCCCACTGCTGGGCAGGCCCTCCCGCTCGCCGGTGTCGACCTGGGCCTGCCAGTTCCGCACGGCGGTCTCGGTCAAGCGGCACTGCTCACCTGACCGACGAGACACCGGACCCCGGGCAACCGAATCCGCCGAAACTGTGGTCTGGAAAGCGGAGCAGCTACAACCAGAGGACAGAGGTTGAAACTCATAGTTCCCAAGCAGTGGAGTGTCATGCCGCCACCGCTCGCGCCCTGCAGTCGGCCAGCGAGACGGGACAGCTGATGGTGATCCACGGCATCCAGCCGATTACAGCGTGTGAGCGCGATGGCTTCCTGGCGGTCTGCCGAGACCGTGAACTGAAGACCGACGCAATCATCAACGCGGTCAAGGGCGAAACCGTTGCGTCTCCTGCCGCATCGACCGCTCTGACCTCGCCGGGCAGGTGCCAGGAACAGGAACGAGCGGAGAATGGGTTGGAGACGATGCTGGCCCACTTGCCCTCTTCGCCCCCGCGGGTCGCCTCCGCGGCGGGAGTCCCGCCCACCGCCCAGGCCGTCGCGGCGAAGGTCCGCGCATGACCGCCGGGCTGCGCAACACCGGAGCAGGCTACGACTGGGCGGTCGCGGTACCGACGGGCTACCGGGTGGGGCCCTGGGAAGTGGTCTCCCCCTTGGCGTCGGGCAACTGGGGCAGCGTCTACGCCGCACGACGGGCCTCCGACACCAAGCCCGGTGGCGGGACGGCCGGGTCGCCACCGGCCGAGGTAGCCCTGAAGTTCGTGGCCACGAACGCACTGGGACCGGGCCGCTCCCGCCAGTGGCAGGAACTGGCCCGACGTGAGGCCGAATTCAGTCGCAACGCCGACCACAGCCGGCTCATCCAGGTCTTGGAGACCTTAGTGGTGATCGACGAGGAGCGGCCCGAACTGGACGGCGCCGTGGTCCTCGTCATGGAACGCGCCGCAGGCAGTCTGCAGGACCGGCTCGACGCGGCGACGGATGCCGAGCCGCTCACGGACGCCACCCGGATGATCACCCAGATCTGCGAAGGCCTCGCCCACCTTCACGCGGAGGGATGGGTCCACGGCGATCTCAAGCCCGCCAACGTGCTGATCATGCCCGACGGTTCTGTCCGGCTCGCCGATTTCGGCCTGGTCTCACGGGTGCACGGCACCCACGGCTACGCGCCCCCCTTCGGATCGCCGGACTACCTGCCGCCAGAGCGCTGGCAGGAAGGGCTCGGCGAGCGCGGGGTCCCGGTACGCTCCACAGCCGACATCTGGGCGCTGGGCGTCACCGTGCACCAGATCCTCACCGGGGGAGCCCTCCCCTTCCCCGGATCCACCGCCGGGGCACGCACGGCCGCGGCCCACGAGTACGCCAGCGGAAGAGCCCCCCTGCGCCTGCACCCCGCCCTCGACGCGGCCGGGCGGGACTTCGTCACCCGTTGCCTTGCTCGCGACCACGCGGACCGTTCCTCAGCCACCGCCGACCAACTGCTGGTCCTGGCCCGCAAGTTGTCCGACGCAGACACCCGGCGTCGACGGACTCGGCCCTGGCGGCGTGCCGCCTTCGCGGGGGCGGCCACCGCCGTCCTGGCGGCCGGAACCGCCGGAGGCTGGTGGTGGTTCTTCGGAGAGGGCGGAGGCAACCCCGCGAACGCCGACACCACGGCGCGGATCACCACCTACAACATCGAGGCGCCATGCCGGAAGCAGACCGAGCGGCTGCGCGCCTGCAGCCTGGGCCTGGCCCTGGACCCGCACAAGAAGTACCAGGCAGGCAATGTCTCCGAGCGGCGGATATGGCACGGGGATGTATTGCAGGCCGAGTGCGTGGTGTACGACGGGGACTGGGTCGCCGACGAGACTGGCGTAGGCACCCCGCGCTGGTACCGGGTGCGGGTCACCGAGGAGCCGTCCGGATACGCCTGGTTCCCGGCCGTCCGCACCAGACACGAGCCCACCTCACTGCCCACGTGTGAAAAGCACGCCGAGGCAGGAGGCGGAAGCCGCTGAGCGATCCGTGCCGGGTGCGGGTCCGGTCACCTCCCGGCGAGGCGTTCGACGAGGGCCTGCCAGGTGCCGGCCAGGGCGTGGTCGGGGCCCGGGGCGGTCCGTTCGGCCGAGGCGGGCAGGGAGAGGTACAGCAGCGGCCGCGCGCCGCACGACACGGCGCCGCCGCTCGCGCCGGTAGGCGCGAGCGGCGGTGACGGATCAGCGGAGAGGACGGTCAGCAGCTGCCGGCGATCCACAGGTTGGAGTGGCCCTTGTCGTTCGCCACCGAGTCCCAGGTGTTGCCCCAGCCCTTGTCCAGGCAGAAGGAGTTGCCGGTGTAACCGTTGCCCGTGAAGACCATCACGGAGCTGCCCGAGGTGCCGATGCCGTTGTTGAACCAGGACGAGTCATAGCCGACGATGAACCTCTGGCTCGTGTCCGACCAGACCGGGTTGTCGAACTTGAATTTGGCGATGGGGAGCTTAGCTTTGTCGTAGTTGATGTCCATGTAGGCGCACAGGTACTCAGCCGGACAGGTGCCGGGGTTCGAGTGGTTATAGGAGGGCTTCGTGCCTCCGGCCTGGGCGCTGGTCGCGGCGAACGGGATCATGGCGGCGGCCAGAGCCAGCCCCAGCAGGGCGCGCTTGGTGGTGCGCATGGCGTGTTCTCCTTCTGGTGGATACCCTCCGGCAGGCGCCGGGGGCCCACGCCCGGCCCGACAGGGGCCGGGCGCGCGGGTTCGGTGGGGAGGTGCGGCCTCAGCCGGAGCCGACGACGGAGCGGGCCCGGCCGAGCGCGGTCGTGACCGCCTGGGTGTAGTAGCGGGTCTGGCGTGCGAACTCGTGACGCGCGGCGTCCCGCACATGCTCCCGTTGCAGGCGGGTGCCGATCCTGGCCAGTCCGGCCTCGCGATTGCACTCGGCGTCGGCGACGGCGACGGTCACCTCGCGCTTCCACGCCTTCTCGGCGGTGCGCGAACGGTTCTCCTTCGCCACGGCGCCGATGGCCTCGGAAGTGCTCGGGTAGGCCAGTCCTCGTGACTTCATGCAGGTCTGCCAGTCGGCCAGCGCCTTGGTGTACCGCGGTTCCACCACCACGTCGTCGTAGGTGACGTACTCCAGGTTCACCACGGCCACCTTGGCCTCGGTCCACTTGCGCAGATCGCCGTAGAGGTGTCGTCGGGCGTCGGCCTGGCAGCCGTCGGCGCTGGTGAAGATCTCTCCGCGGCCGGGCGCCGGGACAACGATCGCGGCGCGGTCGGTGCCGTCAAGGGCCCGGTCGTACTCAGCCTGCCGCTGCTTTGGGAGGGAGGCGAGGTAGCGCGCCTGGGGACCGCGCTCGGCCGCGGCCTTCACGCCCTGGCCGCCAGCCCCGGCCGCCTCGGCCAGACCGTAACCGTGCCGGCGTGCCCAGGCGACGTCGTCCAGGCCGAAGCGGCGTTCGGGTACCTCGCTGCGTGGCCCGTCCGGGTCGAGCCCGTACTGGAAGCCCTGGTCCCGCATGCAGCTGGTGATCAGCCGCTGCTCGGCTTCGCCGAGGAGCTTGCGCTCCGCATCGGTCAGCCCGGTGCGCAGCCGGCCGCCGGCGTCCTCGGTCGGCCGGTCGGCGGCGGAGCAGGCCGTAACGAGCAGCAGGCCCGTCACGGCGAGCGTCCGGAGCAGAGCCTTTCCGCTCATCGGAACTCCTCGTGTCGTCGGTGGCGGTCCTCGGACCGGTACGGAACGGTCGTGCCGACCGAACGTGGGAGGCGTGGCCGGACGCTGTGGAACGTATCCGGGGCGTGGTCGGGCGCGTCATCCGGAAGATTGCGGGGTGACGCCTGCGAGAGCCGTGAGGTAGGGCCGGGGCGGCCTGGTCGCGGACGGCTCCCGGCGATCAGCGTGCCGGTCCGGACACTCCGTCAACTTCCGGGTGCCGCATGCCCGGTGAGCGCCGTAGCGTGCTCCCACCGCCCGCGACCCGTGGGCGGACCACGGCCCTGGAGGAGAGGCGTCCCGCACACCTGGGGCCACCGCCACCAGGCGCCGCGGTGGCCCGAGCGAAAAGGGGAACGTGTTGTGAACAGTCCGACCATCCGCCGCGGCGGATCCGCCGCCGACCGACCGGCGACCCGGCGCAGGAGCCGCCTGCGGGGACTCGGTGCTGTAGCCGCCGTGCTCGTCCTGGCGGCGACGGTGCTGGGCCTGGCCGGGACGCCGCGGGCCGCCGCGGCACCGGCCCATGCTACCCGGGCCGAGGTGCCGGCGGGCGTGACCGCCGGCGTGGCCGTTTTCGACCGTACGACCGGGACCTTCACCGAACGGCTCAACGAGAACATGCGGTTCCGCTCGGCCTCGGTGGTGAAACTGCTCATCGCCCTCGACTACCTGCGCACCCGCGACCCCCGCACCCTGCCCTCCGCCGACCGCACCCGGCTCGACTCGATGCTGCGCAGCAGCGACGACGGCGCGGCCAGCTACTACTGGGGCCTGGGAGGGCGGACGGCGGTCATCGACCGGACGGTGGCGCAGCTCGGCCTGACCGATACCGCCAACCCGCCTGCCGGGTACGAGAGTTACTGGGGATACGTGTCCCTGTCGGCCGCCGACACGGTGCGGATCTACCGGTACGTCCTGGATACCGCCTCCGCGCCGGTGCGCGACTATGTGATGGGCAACCTGCGGCAGTCGACGCGCTGCGGCACTGACGGGTTCGACCAGCACTTCGGCATCGCCGGCTCCTTCGAGCGGCCGTGGGCGGTCAAGCAGGGCTGGTCCGGCTTCGGAAGCTCCGGCGGCTGCACCCCCAAACCCTCGACGGCCGTCCCTGTCGCCGCGGCGCAGCGGTCGGCGCCACTTGCCGCGGCCGGAGTGGACCTGACACGGGAGGCCCTGCACACCACCGGCACCGTGGGGACGGGCGATCGCACCATCGTGGCCGTGTTCACCCTGCACCCCGACGGCACCCCGTACGGCGCCGCGTACACGGCCGTCAACCGCCTCACCCGGTCCCTGGACGTGCCGGGTGCCGTCCGCCCGTCGGGAACCTGGTTCGGCACCTGGGGCTCGGGGGTGAATGTGCGCCTGCGTCCGGCCACCGTCGACTCCGCTCGGCTGACGACGCTGCCGGCCGGCGTGGAGGTCCTGGTGAGCTGCCAGAAGCTGGGCGAGGCGGTCAGCGTTCCGCCTTACACCAACGCGTGGTGGGCCTATCTTCCGCAGTACGGCGGCTACATGACCAACATCTACATCAGCTCGCCGGAGAACCGGCTTCCCGGCGTGCCCGACTGCGCCTCGTAACGGGCGGGCCCGGGCGGGCCCGGCCGGGCCCGCCCACCGGTGTCATCCAGCCGACGCGCGCGAGCGGGCCCGCACGGGGTACCTCTGGGTCTACAATCCCTGGCGGCCGAGGTCCGGCCGGGAACAGGGGGGGTAGTACCTGTCAATGAGCGGCATACTGATCCATTTACCGTCGACCCACCTCACGAAGCCGGCGACAACCCTGCGCCTGGGACCGGGGGAGGCGGCTCGCTTCGGCCGTGGCAGCACGGCGCATCCGGTCGAACTGCTGCTGCCGGATCCGGCCGTCTCCCGGCTCGCCGGGGAGATCCGGGCGACGGAGGACCACTGGCAGCTCACCAACTACTCCACCACCCAGAGTTACCTGGTCGAGAACCCTGAAGGCGCCGGGGAGTACCTGCGGATCTCGCCGCGCCGGTCGGGGGCGCCGATTCCGTTCGAGTTCGCCCGGGTCGTGCTGCCCACCCGGGGCTCCACGGTAAGCTTCCAAGTGTTCGCGCCCGACCATGTCTACCTCGACGCGGACAACCCTGCCGGCGCCTGGGGCACCCGCACGCTCAACGCTTACTCCCTGGATAAGACCGCCACATACTTCCTCGTCCTGGTGGCACTCTGTGAACCTCGGTTGCGCGAAGCGTCGGCCGTCTCCGTTCCGACCACCCCGCAGGTCGTGGAACGCATCCGCACCCACCCGGCGCTGACGCAGTTGACCGCGCGGGCGGTGAGCGCCCACATCGACTACCTGGCGGAGCAGAAACTGCGGGTGCGCACGCCGCGGCACTGCGCCGACCCAGGCAGCGGTGCGCGGCGTACCGGCAAGCGCGAGGCCGTGGTCGGCATCGCGCTGCGCTTCGGTCTGGTCCGCGAGGAGCACCTGGCGCTGTTGCCGCCCCGCACCCCGGGCCTTCAGTTCCCGGAACCAGCACAGTCCGGGGGTCACCGGTGAGCTGGCCGTGGCGGCCCGGCCCCGGGGTGGGCCTGGCCACCGCAGCCGTGCTTCAGGAGCACTGCGTGGTGACGCCGCCGGTCTCGTCGCCCTTGAGGTAGATCGCGCTGACGTAACCGACCCCGCCCGCCTTCAGCGAGAGGCGGACCCATTTGTTGTTGGTGATGCCCTCGGCGGTCACGGTCTGGCCGGTCACCCAGCACTGGGCCGGGTAGGACTGGCCCGCGTACACCTTGCTCACGACGGCGCACGTAGTGGACGCGCAGGAACGGACGTTGGCCTCGGCCCACGCCGTCACCGTCGTGGAACCACCCCCGCCCCCACCGGGCGTGCACGGCAGCCCGACGCCACGGTCGCGCAGGTACGGGACCGGGTCGATGCCGCGGATCGTCGTGGAGGTGCCGACCCGCACCCTCAGATGCAGATGGACGCCGGTGGAGTCGCCCTCGGAGCCCATCAGGGCGATGCGCTGACCGGCCGACACCTGCTGGCCGACGGAGACGTACCGCTGGTACATGTGACCGTACTCGGTCACGGTGCCGTCGGCGTGCAGGATGCGGATCCACTGACCGTAGCCCTGTGCGGTGCCGGAGTTGATGACCTCGCCTGCGCCGACCGCGTAGATCGGGGTACCCAGCGAGTTCGCGATGTCGACACCGTCGTGGGTACTGCTGTAGCCCTGGGTGACCACGCCGGCGGCCGGGCAGGAGCCGGCGTAGGCGGTGACGGCGGTGGAGCCATTCGTCGTCGCGTGGCCGGGGCCGGCCGCAGCGAGGGGCAGCAAGAGGGCCGCTACGGCCAGCAGACCGGCCCGCAGATTCATGCCACGCAGACCAAGACGCACGTGGGTTCCTCCCATGAGACAACGGCTTCCGACAAGCCGTAGGGCGTGGTGGACCCGGCCCCCGCCCGCCATGAGGCGACCGGCCGGACCACGGACGCTAGACGCGTGAGCGGTCCTCGGGGCATCCGGAAGTTTACGGAGAGACGGTGCGCGGAGAGGGCAGTAGTCCTGGCCCCCTTCCACATCCACGGGGTTCGGGGAGTGTCTGAGCAGGGGTAACCGCTACCGCGTTCAGTTTCCTGAACGCTTCGGCCCCACAGGTCAATGGCGGCCCTGACGAAACGGGTTGTACGCCTTGGTTACGGCCGTAACAACCCGAGGAGGTCGATCCCCCGCGTCAGGTTCTTGCGGTACAGCAACGTCCCCCCAGCATGCCGACACTCGCGATGAGGACGGTCGTCGCCGGATCCGACAGTGCGACATCCCGCGAGTTCGCCGTGCCCCTCGGTTTCTCGGCGTGGGGCCTGAGCAGGGACCTCGTCACCCTCGGTCTGTGCGTCTTTGCAGGGCACGTGATGTTCCTTCAGAAATCGCGAAGGTCCATCATGATCTATGTGGATCCATCGCTCTCGTCTTCCGGGCTGACCTGCGGCAACGGGAGATGAAAGCCAGGACGAACCCGCGGGATGTCGCGCAACAGCCGGGCCCACCCGAGGATGGGCCCGACTTCGGCGTCAGTGGCGAGTCTCCCACCACAGGATGAGCAGGGTCACGGCGCCGCTGCCGAGCTTGTAGGCCGCACCCTGTAGGAACTGACCCGTGAAGCTCCCCCCGTGGTCGGGACAGCTTGATACTGGGACGTACGGGTCCCGGAGGAAGCAGTCCAGGTAGTGAGTAAGAAGAGCAACACGAGCAAGCGGTACACGGCCGAGTTCAAGAAGGATGCCGTCGAGCTGGTCCGTTCCTCCGGGCGGA
>NZ_POTZ01000314.1 GCF_003236365.1 Streptomyces sp. NTH33 | reverse complement strand
CTGTGGGGTGGGTCGCGCAACCCGGCGTTCGCGGGGCACCGTTCGCGCCCACCCGTGCCGCCCAGGCGGCACGTATGCCCGCGGGATGACGGGCACGCGGCTGCCCGCGGGATGACGGGGGCGGCGCGGCCGGCTGCGGATCGCACGCGGTCGGCCGCGGGGTGCGGGGTGCGGGGTCAGCTCACTCCGTGGCGCACCGCCCACAGGGCGGCCTGGGTGCGGTCGGAGAGGTCCAGTTTCATCAGGATGTTGGAGACGTGGGTCTTGACGGTCTTCTCGGAGAGGACCAGGGACCGGGCGATCTCGCGGTTGGAGCGGCCGTCGGCTATCAGGGCGAGGACCTCGCGTTCCCGTTCCGTCAGGGAGGTTCCGCGGCCCTGGCCGGTGCTGGTCTCCTCCTGGGACAGCAGGGCGTTCGCCACCTCCGGCTGGAGGAGGATGTGGCCGGCGTGCACCGAGCGGATGGCGCCGGCGAGGGCGTCGGGGTCCACGTCCTTGTAGACGTACCCGGCGGCGCCCGCGCGCAGGGCCGGGACGACCGTGCGCTGTTCGGTGAAGCTGGTGACGATCAGCACGCGCGCGGGGTTGTCGAGTGCGCGGAGCCGGCGCAGGGCCTCGACGCCGTCCATGACGGGCATCTTGACGTCCATGAGGACGACGTCGGGCCTCAGCTCCTCGGCCCGGGCGACGCCTTCGGCGCCGTCGGCCGCCTCGCCCACGACCTCGATGTCGTCCTGTACCTCCAGGAAAGTGCGCAGGCCCCGGCGGACCACCTGGTGGTCGTCGACGAGCAACACCTTGATCGGTTCAGCCACCGGGGACCTCCATCTCGATCACGGTGCCCTTGCCGGGCGCCGATTCCACCGTCAGCCGGCCGCCGACACCGCTCGCCCGGTCCCGCATGGAGACCAGGCCGAGGTGGCGGCCGGCCCGGCGTACCGCCCTGGGGTCGAAGCCGGTGCCGTCGTCGGTGATCCGCAGGACGGCACCGCGGCCGTGGCGGTCCAGGGTGACGTCGACGTGCTCCGCCCGTGCGTGCCGCAGCGCGTTGTGCAGGGCTTCCTGGGCGACGCGGAGCATGGCCTCCTCCTGGGCGGCCGGCAGGGCGCGCGGGCCGCGGGCGGTGAAGGTGACGCGCGCGCTGTGGGCGCGGTCGAGGACCTGGATCTGGGTGCGGAGGGTGGCGACCAGGCCGTCCTCGTCGAGGGCCGCGGGACGCAACTCCACTACGGCGGCGCGCAGTTCGTCGGCCGCTTCGGCGGCGAGGGCGGCCACCTGCTGCAGTTCGCCCTTGGCGCGCACCGGGTCGCGGTCGACGAGGGCGGCGGCGGCCTGGGCGGTCAGGCGCAGGGAGAACAGCTTCTGGCTGACCGCGTCGTGCAGTTCGTGGGCGAGGCGGGAGCGCTCCTCGGCGATGGTCAGCTCGCGGCTGCGTTCGTAGAGACGGGCGTTGGTGAGGGCGATCGCGGCGTGCTGGGCGAGGATGGAGAGCAGTTCCTCGTCCTCCTCGGTGAAGCCGCAGCTGCCCTCGGGCTTGGGACAGCGCTTGTTCGCCAGGAACAGCGCGCCGATGACCTCGTCGCCGTCGCGGATCGGCAGCCCCAGGAAGTCGGACATCTCCGGGTGGGCGGCCGGCCAGCCCTCGAAGCGCGGGTCCTTGCGCACGTCCGCGATGCGCTCGGCCTTCGCCTGGTGCAGCATCGCGGCGAGGACGCCGTGCTGGCGCGGGAGCGGGCCGATGGCCCGCCACTGCTCCTCGCTGATCCCGTCGACCACGAACTGGGCGAAGCCGCCGTGGTCGTCCGGTACGCCGAGCGCGGCGTACCGCGCGTCGAGCAGCTCGCGGGACGAGACGACGATCGTCTTCAGGACGTCGCGCACCTCGAGGTGCCTGCTCATGGCCAGCAGCGCGGAGCTCACCGCGGCGAGGCCGGACCGGGGACCTTGACTCATGTCCTCACGGTACCGGCGGGGTCCGACACCGCGGATCGGCCCCGTGACGGCCCTGTCCGGGCCGCTGGACCTAGGTCCGCGGGCCGAGCGCGAGCGGCCCGGGCCGGCGGGGCCGGGCCGCTCGCCCTACGGCGAAGGACCCCGCCGGTTTGCGGCTCGCGTCCGAGGCGGCGCCGGGGGCGCCGTTCCTACGGTGGGCGGCGCGCCGGTCAGGAGGCGCACGAGGACGGCCCGGCGGCGAGGACCGGGTGTCATGAACAGGGAGCGGGTGTCATGCCGGTAGCGATCATCACAGGGGCTTCGAAGGGCCTGGGGCGGGCGCTGGCCGAGGCGCTGGCCGCGCGCGGCTGGGATCTGGTGCTCGACGCCAGGAGTGCGGAGGTGCTGGGGGAAGCGGCTCGGGCCGTCTCCGCGCACGGCACGCGCGTGGAGGCCCTGCCCGGGGACGTCACGGACGCCGGGCACCGGGCCGAGCTGGTGACGGTGGCGCGCAAGCTGGGCGGTGCCGATCTGGTGGTGCACAACGCGAGCGCGCTGGGCGCGGAGCCGCTGGTGCGGCTGGCGGAGCTGCCTGTGGAGGGGCTGCGCTGGGCGCTGGAGGTGAACGCGGTCGCCGCGCTGGGGCTGGTGCAGGAGGCGCTGCCGCTGCTGCGGGAGTCGGCGCGCGGCACGGTGATCGCGGTGAGTTCGGACGCGGCCGTCGAGGCGTACGGGACGTGGGGCGGCTACGGGGCGTCGAAGGCGGCGCTGGACCATCTGGCGGCGGTGCTCGCCGAGGAGGAGCCGGGGCTGCGGGTGTGGGCGGTGGACCCGGGGGACATGGCCACCGACCTGTATGCGGCGGCCGTACCGGACGACGACGCCCCGCGTCCGGCGCCGGGCCATGTGGTGCCGGCGTTCCTGCGGCTGCTGGAGGAGCGTCCGGCGAGCGGCCGTTACAGCGCGCCCGCCCTGCTGGAGGGGCGATGACCCTGACCGTGCGGGTTCCGCGGGAGCTGTCGGCGCGGGTGCCGGCCGAACAGCGGGGGCCCGGGCTGGACCGGGACGCCGTACGTCTGCTGGTGTCGCACGGCACCGAGGCGTCGCACCACGCCTTCCGGGAGCTGCCGCGGCTGCTGTGCGCCGGGGATCTGCTGGTGGTGAACACCTCCCCCACGCTGGCCGCCGCGGTGGACGGGCGGATCGGGCACGCGCGTGTGGTGGTGCACTTCTCCACGCGCGGGGACGACGGCCGCTGGGCGGTGGAGATACGGGACCCGGACGGGACGGGTACTACGCGCGCGCGTGCGGGCACACCTGCGGATACGGAGGTGGTGCTGCCCGGGGGCGTGCGGCTGGTGCTGGAGGAGCCGCTGAGCGCGGAGAGCGCGCGACTGTGCTGGGCGCGGGTGTCGGGGCCGTCGGTGCTCGGGATGCTGCGGGTGCACGGGCGGCCCATCCGTTACTCCTATACGGAGCGGGA
Organism: Streptomyces sp. NTH33; assembly: GCF_003236365.1. Taxonomy (GTDB): domain Bacteria; phylum Actinomycetota; class Actinomycetes; order Streptomycetales; family Streptomycetaceae; genus Streptomyces. The sequence goes on along the minus strand of NZ_POTZ01000314.1, from coordinate 4,931 downwards.
CCAGCCGTTGTCCGTGTACCAGACGGTGTTCGCGGTGCCGTCGGCCGACGGCTCGGGCAGCGCGGAGATGCCGAGCGCGGCCCGGCCCTTCACGGGGCGGCTGGTGGCTCGGCTGGTGAGCCGGGGGGTGCTGTTCGCGCCGGTCGTCCTGCACACGGGCGTGGCCTCGGCCGAGGCGCACGAGCCGCCGTATCCGGAGCGGTTCTCGGTGTCCGGGGCGTCGGCCCGGCTGATCAACGGCGTACGGGCGGGCGGTGGCCGGGTGATTGCGGTGGGGACCACGGCGGTGCGGGCCGTGGAGTCGGCGGCCGGGCCGGACGGTGTGGTCCGGGCGGCCGCGGGGTGGACCGGTCTCGTGGTGACGCCCGAGCGTGGCGTACGGGTCGTGGACGGGCTGCTGACCGGGCTGCACGAGCCGGAGGCCTCGCACCTGCTGATGCTGGAGGCGGTCGCGGGACGGGCGGCGGTCGAGCGCGGTTACGAGCAGGCCGTTCGCGGGCACTACCTCTGGCACGAGTTCGGCGATGTGCATCTCGTCCTTCCGGCGAAAACCGCTCACCCGGAGCGTTGCGACGGCAACCAGGCGTGAGGAAACCCCTCCACCGGTGTGAGGCCGCGCATAGGACGCACATCACGTACGAAGCGACATAGGAGACACAGGCTCCCCACGTGAACGGGACAGATGGTCCGATCTGTCCCGTTTTATCTGTTCCCGTTCCACTATCCGGCTTCGTACGTCACACCTTTGCCCGCTGTTTTTGCGGCAGCTAAGAATTACCCCCGTCGCTCAACGCCGCGGATTTCCGTTCGCGGCGTTTGCGCGGGAAGGACCCCCTCCCGCAGTCCGGAGAGCGACCTCCGCGCTACTCGAAGAGGTCCATTCGCCATGCCCGCAAACGTCCGTCTCCGTGCTCACAGCCGTGCCCTGACCAAGCGCCGCAAGGTCGTCCTCGCCGGTGCCGCCGCCCTCGGCGCCGCCACCCTGGCCGTCTCCGCCGCGCCCAGCCAGGCCCAGACGACGACCGGCACCGCCGCCGTCACCGCGGCTCCGGTACAGCTGAGCACCCAGCCGATCAAGGGCGTCCGGGCCAGCGTCACCGACCAGCTCGCCGGTGACAGCGTGAAGATCCAGGCCATCGAGGCCAAGAAGCAGGCCGTCGCCAAGAAGGCCACCGCCAAGAAGACGGCCGCCAAGAAGGCCGCCGTCACGAAGGCCCGGGCCGGGCACCAGGTCAAGCAGGCCGCGAGCCGGTCCGCCGAGCGCCCGCAGATGCAGACGGTCGCCACCTCCACCAGCTACGGCAACAACCTGGACGGCTGGATCCGGCAGTCGCTGGCCGTCATGAAGCAGCACAACATCCCCGGCTCCTACCACGGCCTGCACAAGAACATCATGCGGGAGTCCTCGGGCAACCCCAACGCCATCAACAACTGGGACATCAACGCCCGCAACGGCATCCCGTCCAAGGGCCTGCTGCAGGTCATCGAGCCGACCTTCCGGGCGTACCACGTCCCCGGCACGTCCCACAACATCTACGACCCGGTCGCCAACATCACCGCCGCCGCCAACTACGCGTCCAAGCGGTACGGCTCGATCGACAACGTCAACAGCGCGTACTGACGTCGCGTACCGACGTACTGGGGCCGGCGCGGACCTCGACGAGACGCGGAAAGGGCGGCACCCCGTTGTGGGGTGCCGCCCTTCGGCGTCATGACACGGCCTCGTGCGGTTACTTGCGCATGACCTCCGGCTCGTGGCGGCGCAGGAAGCGCGCCACCAGGAAGCCGCAGACCACGCCGAGGGCGACCAGCGCGGCCATGTCGAGGGCCCAGGCCGAGGCCGCGTGGTCCCACAGCGGGTCGGTGCTGGACGGGTCGTCGGTGTTCGGGGCGATGTTGTTGAAGTCCAGCGTGGCGCCGGCGGCGGCCACCGCCCAGCGCGACGGCATCAGGTACGAGAACTCGTTGACGCCGATGGTGCCGTTCAGGGTGAACAGGCAGCCGGTGAAGACGACCTGGACGATCGCGAACATGACCAGCAGCGGCATGGTCTTCTCCGCGGTCTTCACCAGCGAGGAGATGACCAGGCCGAACATCATCGAGGTGAAGCCGAGCCCCATGATCGGCAGGCACAGTTCGAGCAGCGTCGCGTTGCCGAGGACCAGGCCCTTCTCCGGGATCTCCCGGCTGGAGAAGCCGATCAGGCCGACCATCAGGCCCTGCAGCACGGTGACGATGCCGAGCACGACCACCTTCGACATCAGGTACGCCGAGCGGGACAGGCCGGTCGCGCGTTCCCGTTCGTAGATCACCCGTTCCTTGATCAGCTCACGGACGGAGTTCGCGGCGCCCGCGAAGCAGGCTCCGACCGCGATGATCAGCAGCACCGTGGTCGCCGTGCCGTTCGGGATGTGCAGCCCCGTCGTCCGGTTGACCTGCGGGTTGACCAGCAGCCCGCGATTGTGGTCGATGAGCAGGCTGACCGCGCCGATCACCGCCGGCAGGATCACCGACAGCGCCAGGAAGCCCTTGTCGGAGGCGATCACCGCCATGTACCGCCGGATCAGGGTCAGCAGCTGCGAGCCCCAGCTCTGCGGTTTGGGCGGCTTGATGGCCTGCGGCGGCGGCATGTGTGCGGACTGCGGGGCGGCGGCGTCGATGTCCGCGGCGTACATCTGGTAGTGCTGCGAGCCCTTCCAGCGGCCCGCCCAGTCGTAGTCGCGGTAGTTCTCGAAGGCGGAGAAGACATCGGCCCAGGTGTCGTAGCCGAAGAAGTTCAGCGCCTCCTCGGGCGGGCCGAAGTAGGCCACGGCGCCGCCCGGCGCCATCACCAGCAGCTTGTCGCACAGCGCCAGCTCGGCCACCGAGTGAGTGACGACGAGGACGGTGCGGCCGTCGTCGGCCAAGCCGCGCAGCAGCTGCATGACGTCACGGTCCATGCCCGGGTCGAGGCCACTGGTCGGCTCGTCCAGGAAGATCAGCGACGGCTTGGTGAGCAGCTCCAGGGCCACCGACACGCGCTTGCGCTGGCCGCCGGAGAGGGAGGTGACCTTCTTGTCCCTGTGGACGTCCAGCTTCAGCTCGCGCAGCACCTCGTCGATGCGGGCCTCGCGCTCGGCGACCGTGGTGTCGGCCGGGAAGCGCAGCTTGGCCGCGTACTTCAGCGCCTTCTTGACGGTCAGCTCCTTGTGCAGGATGTCGTCCTGCGGGACCAGACCGATGCGCTGGCGCAGCTCGGCGAACTGCTTGTAGAGGTTCCGGTTGTCGTAGAGGACCTCGCCCTGGTCGGCGGGCCGGTAGCCGGTGAGCGCCTTGAGCAGGGTCGACTTGCCGGAGCCGGACGGGCCGATGACGCCGACCAGCGACTTCTCCGGGACGCCGAAGGAGACGTCGCGGAGGATCTGCTTGCCGCCGTCGACCGTCACGGTCAGCCGGCGGGCGGAGAAGGACACCTCACCGGTGTCGACGAACTCCTCCAGCCGGTCGCCGACGATCCGGAACGTCGAGTGGCCGACGCCGACGATGTCGGTCGGGCCGAGCTGCACCGAGCCACCCTTGGGGACCGGATGGCCGTTGACGTACGTGCCGTTGTGCGAGCCGAGGTCGCGGATCTCGAAGCGGCCGTCGGGTGTGGCGTGGAACTCCGCGTGGCTGCGGGAGACCTGGAGGTCGGAGACGACCAGGTCGTTCTCCAGGGCACGGCCGATGCGCATCACACGGCCGAGCGAGAACTGGTGGAAGGTGGTGGGGCTGCGGTCGCCGTGGACGGGCGGCGCGCCGGCGCCGCCGGGGCCCTGCTGGTGCGGGATCGACGGTGCCTGCGGCCCCTGCTGCGGCTGCTGCCGGCCGGCTTGCGGCGCCTGCTGCTGCGGTGTCTGCTGCTTCGCCCAGCCGGGATCGGCGCCCTGGGCGGCGTACGGCTGCTGCTGGGGCTGGGCCTGCGGCGTGCCCACGGCGGCCGCGGCGGAGAGGCTCAGGCGCGGTCCGTCGGTCGCGTTGCCGAGATGGACCGCGAAGCCGGGGCCGATCTCCACCTGCTGGATCCGTCGGCCCTGCACGAACGTGCCGTTGGTGCTGCCGTGGTCCTCGATGACCCAACTGCGGCCGTTGAACCTGACCGTGGCATGGCGCCAGGAGACCCTGGCGTCGTCGAACACGATGTCTCCCTGGGGATCGCGTCCCAGGGTGTAAGGCCTGGACGGGTCGAGCGTCCAGGTCCGTCCATTGGTTTCCAGTACGAGTTCCGGCACTCCAAGCCCCACTGAGTTGTCCCCCGAGTTACCCCCGTCGCAGGGAGTCTAGGGATGTCGAACATCGTGGGGAACTATTTCAGGCTCCGCTCTCTGACCGAAACCCGGGCCTTGTGCAGAGTGAGTACGTCCGCTTCGGCGGTTTCCCGTTGACGGGGTTGAAACCGGGCCGGAGAGTGGTATTTCCCCCGAGGGGGACATGCGCGGCGGCCACGCCGCGCCGCGGATCGGGGGGTCTGCCATGAGCGTTGCCACTCAGGCCGGGGCCGCGAGGCGTGGTGCGCGCCTGCCCTGGCTGGATGTGCTGCTGACCGCGATCACCTCCGTGAGCTGGGCGTTGATCGGCATGGCGGGCACGGCGGCGTTGGGTCTGCACCTGCTGCGGGCCGACTCGGCCGGTTCGCTCGGGCCGATGACCGCCGCGGTGGTGGCACTTGGGGCGGGTGGTTCGGTCACGCCGTCCGGTGAGGTGTCCGCGTTCGGCCTGAAGGGCGCCGAGGCGCACACCGCCCTCCAGATCACGCCACTGGGGGTGAGCCTGGTCGGAGCGCTGCTGCTGTCGTGGTTCTTCCTGCGGTCCTTGCGCACGGCGGGAATTGTGATCGCCCCGGCCGAACTCCTCGCCCGGGCGGGCGCGGTGGTGGCGCTGTTCGTGGCGATGCTGGGCGGGCTGGCCTGGGC
>NZ_POTZ01000313.1 GCF_003236365.1 Streptomyces sp. NTH33 | reverse complement strand
ACAGCAGGCCCAGCAGCGCCGCGAGCACGAAGATGAACACGTGCAGGTCGGGCAGCAGCCAGTGGTGCACGGCCAGCATGAACCCCAGCCCGCCGAACCAGCCGTCGTACGCCGCCCGCTTCCCGGTCGGCGCGGAGCGGACCAGCAGGATCCACGGGACCAGGGCGACGTAGGCGAACCACCACAGCGACGGGGCGGGAAAAGCGAGCATGGGCAGCGCCCCCGCCACCGCGGCCAGCACCGAACGCCGCCACGGGGAGGCCACCCATCGGCCGAACGTCTCCATACGGCGCCCTCCTACCCCCCGATGGCTCCAGTGTGCGCGCCACGAAGGATCTCGCCCAGAGGGCCTCGGAACCCGAACGCCGGGGCGGGATGTCCGGCGGCCCGGACAGGGCACCTCCGCCCGCGACGACCGTTTCCCTTCCTCGTGGAAGCGCGACCGGATGACGTGGGTCATCAAGCCGCGTTCACGACCCCGTCCGAGTCACCGCGGCATCGGGGACTCAAGCGCGGACGGCCTACTCCACCTCGATGCCGTAGTCCTTGACGAGTTCCTCCAGACCGCCCGTGTAGCCCCTGCCGCCGAGGACGAAGTCCCAGTCCCCGTTGGACCTGCGGCGGAAGGAGCCGAGTACCAAGGCGGTCTCGCGGGGCCGGCCGTCGGAGACCTCAAGCCTTCCGAGTTCGGTCATCCCGGGGTCGAGAAGCCGGATGCACGCGTCCGTGAAGCCGGAGAGGTCGGCGTCCGGGTTGACCTCCGGGTCGATGGCGGCCACGAGCACGAACCGGTCGGCATCGTCCGGCAACGCGTCGAAGGAGACGCGGATCGCGGCCTTGTCGGGCGCATGGGCGGGAAGAGCGCGCACGGTGCCGTCCGGCGTCCGCGGGTTGTTGAAGAAGACGAAGTGATCGTCACTGAGGACCCGGTTGCCACGGCAGACGAGGGCACACACGTCCAGGGCGACGCTTCCGGCCCACGACATGCCCAGGACGTTGTAGTCGTCGGGCAGCCGGGGGTCCGGAACCGACGGCGTCGACTGCGCTCCGGCGCGGCGGGGACCATCGCCCAGGCGTCCGCGGAGCCCATGACGGTGCAGCAGGTCGACGAGTTCGGTTCCCGGGATCAGCTCCAGGGGTTTGCCGTTGGCGAAGGTGTGTGAGCCGGGGCCGAACCCCGACGTCGTCACGAGGACGCCCTTGTTGGCGCCGGCGTCCTGCACGGTCCCGTACAAGTCGCGCACGGCGGTGGGCGGTACGGTGTTGCGGTAGCGCTTCACCTGCACGACGATCTTGCCGCCGCGGATGGGTGTCGGATCCAGCGCGTCGACGTCCACCCCGCCGTCGTTCGAGCGCTGGGTGGTGACCGCCTGCATCCCCATGGCCCGGAAGAGATCGGCAACGAGATTCTCGAAGGCGATGGGATCCATCTCGTACAGGTCGGGCTCGTCATCGCTGCCGTGCGTGACCACACGGTTCCCGACCTCCTGCGGCCGGCGGCCCGGCCGCACCGGCGTGAGCTGGTCGGGGCGGGCCGAGAGCTGCCCGCGCAGTGCGTCGGCCAGGCAGCTGCGGGCGTCCACCTGCGCCAAGTGCAGGTCGCGGAACGTCGAGCGCGAAGCCATGACGGTCGCCAGGTGGATGTGGCCCGGCCGGCCCGTCGTGGGGTCGTGCCCGTCCACGAACCCGTTCAAGGTCACCGACTCGAGCGCGCCCGGTTCATCCGCGGCGAAGAGTTCGTGCAGGACGAGCAGCATGCACTGCGCCAGCACCTCCCGGTACAGGGCCCTGCGCTGGCTCACCGGCCGGGGCGTCTCCTTGTCCTGGTCCGCCCCGGACATGTACCGAACGGACTTGACCTCGGGGACGACGTCGTAGGCGGGCAGCTCCCAGTCCAGCACCAGCTGTCCGGCTGCCGAGTCGTAGGCCGCCGCCACCTGGCGTGGGAAACCCTCCGGCCACGCGGTCGACGCGTAGAGAGCGGCGGAGAAGTACTCGACCACAGCGTCGGGGTCGCGCCGCCTCACCCCTTCGGTCAGCTCGACGACGCCGGCGTTGTGCCGCCGTACATCGGCCAGCTGGGCGTCGGCCCACTGCTGGTACTCCCGCTGGTACGACGCCAACTGCTGCTGCCGCTGCGCCTCCGCCGCCCGGGCCGCATGCCAGTCCCGCTCGAAGCGCGCCCGGGCTTCGGTCTGCGCCTGTGCTCGGCGACCGGCGGTCCACCCGCCCTGCGTCTGGTAATGATCGAAGTTCGGCATGGGCACGGGCTGCGCCAAGGGGCCCGGAGCGAAGGGCTGGACCTCTTCGGGGCGCATGAGGGAGGAAGCCCTGAAAGCCGGAGCCTGACAACCCGAGGCGAGAAGACCCTGCAGCGACGCAACCTGTGCGTCCAGTTCCTCGGTACGCCGCAGTGCCTCCGCCTGCCTGTACTCGCGGTAACCCTGGGCGGCTCGCCGTTGGTGGGCGCGTGCTTGCTGCGCTTCTTGTCTCCGCCGCCCGGCTTCGGCCTCCATCTGGCGCTGCTGCTGCCTCTGCATCTCAGCCCAGACGCCGACCAGGCCATTGGAACGACGACTCATGCGGTGCAGGCCCTCCCCGAGGCGCTCTGGTTGTCCCCACAACCACTTGTGACGGGACGACTCTATCCAGCGACAGCCGCCTCGCACATCCGGCCGGTCGCGGAGCGGGCCTTTCCACTCGACGACGAGGTGCCGGGGCGTCCGCGGGCCTAGGGTGATCACATACGGGTGTCGGCGCTCGGGGCAGCGGAGGTCCGAATGAAACGTCTCGTGACAGTCGTCACCGGCGGCGGCCGGGGCATAGGCGCCGCGGTCTGCCGGCGGCTGGCGGCCGAGGGACACGACGTGGTGGTGGGGTACGTCAGCGACACCGAGGCCGCCGAGGCGGTGGCCGACGAGGTGCTGGAGGCCGGGGCGCGTGGGGTCACCGTACGGATGGACACCTCGGTGGAGGCGGACGTCGAGCGGCTGTTCGCCACGGCGGAGGAGCGGCTCGGGCCGGTGACCGGGCTGGTGAACAACGCCGGGGTGAGCGGACCGCTGGGCCGGCTCGCCGACACCAGCACCGCCGACCTGCGACGGGTCGTGGACGTCAACCTGCTGGGCACACTGCTGTGCTCGCGCCGCGCCGCCCAGCTCATGGTGCCCCGGAGGAACGGCGTGATCGTGAACGTGTCCTCGGCGGCCGCCACGCTCGGCAGCCCCGGGGAGTTCGTTCACTACGCCGCGACGAAGGCCGCCGTGGACGCCCTGACGCTGGGCCTGGCCAAGGAACTCGGCCCGGACGGCATCCGTGTCAACGCGGTCGCGCCCGGCATGATCGACACAGACATGCACGCGACGATGGGCGACCCGGGCCGGGTCCGGCGCGCCGCCGGCACGATCCCGCTGGGCCGCCCCGGCCGGGCCGAGGAGATCGCCGCGGCCGTCGCATGGCTGATGTCACCGGACGCCTCCTACACGACGGGAGCGGTGCTGCGGGTGTCGGGCGGGCGCTGACTCCGAGGGGCGTCAGGCCGCCTCGACGACCCGGGCGCGGATGGCGGCGGCCCACTCGACCACCAGCAACTCGTACTCCGCGCGCTCCTGGGCCGACAAGGACCCGCCGGAGCGCGACCACAGCGACCGGATCTGCTCGTTCAGCTCGGCAGCGGACCGCACGGAACCAGGGGCCACTGAATCGGGGGACATGGCCCCAAGCCTAGGGGTAGGAACTGACTCTGCGCTACCGGACCGCTACAGCTGCCGTCTCTCCCGGTGTCCCCGTCCGGCGCCGCAGGTGGTGACGCTTGCGCCAGGCGACCGCCGTACCCAGCAGGGCCGGTACGGCGATGCAGGCCAGCGCGGCGAGGAAGGCCGGGGAGGCCGGTGCCGAGGCGCGGGCGCCGGCGACGGCGTAGGCGGCGGTGTTCGGGACGGAGCCGAGGGCCGTGGCGAGGAGGAAGGCGGGCCAGCCCATGCGGGAGACGGCGGCGCAGTAGTTCACCGCCCAGAACGGGACCCCGGGGAAGAGCCGGGCCGCCATCATCGAACGGAATCCGTGCCGGCTGAGCTGTCCGTCCGCCGCCGTCAGCAGCCGGCCGCGCAGCAGCGGCCGCAGCGCGTCCTGGCCCAGGAGCCGGCCGAGGCCGAAGGTGACCCCGGCGCCCAGCACCGTGCCGCCCAGCGCCGCCGTGAGCCCCAGCTGGGAGCCGAACAGCGCGCCCGCGGCGAGGTTCAGCAGGGGGCGCGGCACGAACGCCACCGTGCACAGCCCGTACGCCACCGCGAACACCACCGCCGCGGCGGCCCCGTCGAGGTGCGGCGGCCAGCCGTGCGCCAGCAGTCTCTGCGGCTGGAGGAGCAGCACGGACACACCGGCCGCCGCGAGCAGGACGAACAGCAGGGACAGCCGCGACCAGGGCGACAGCAGCACTCTCGCACAGACCGGGGCGGCGGCCCCGGAGCGGGTGGTGGCATCGAGCATCCGGTGACATTAACCGACGGATATGGGTGATCGCCGCATCGTCCGTCTCCTGCCCGAACCCGCCCGCCGGGAAAATCGTTCGACGCGGGCCGGCGGGGCGTGGAGGATCGACGTCATGTTCCGGCACGCCTTCGTCCTCGTAGCATCCGCGGTCGCGGATGCCCCGAAGGCTGCCGTCCTGATCCTCCTGGCCGCGGCCGACGGCGCCCGAAGCTGACCCTCCCCGGATCGTCCGGCGGACCCCGCAGGGGGAGGGTCGGCGAACCCTCGGGGTCCCGCTTCACCCACCAGGTTGTGAGGAACAGCCATGCCCAAGACGGCGTACGTGCGTACCAAACCGCATCTGAACATCGGCACCATGGGCCACGTCGACCACGGCAAGACCACGCTGACCGCCGCCATCACGAAGGTGCTGGCCGAGCGCGGCACCGGCACGTTCGTGCCGTTCGACCGCATCGACCGGGCCCCGGAGGAGGCCGCGCGCGGCATCACCATCAACATCGCGCACGTCGAGTACGAGACCGACACCCGGCACTACGCGCACGTGGACATGCCGGGCCACGCCGACTACGTCAAGAACATGGTCGCCGGGGCGGCGCAGCTCGACGGGGCGATCCTCGTCGTGTCCGCGCTCGACGGGATCATGCCGCAGACCGCCGAACACGTGCTGCTCGCCCGGCAGGTGGGCGTCGACCACGTCGTCGTCGCGCTGAACAAGGCCGACGCGGGCGACGGGGAACTCGGCGACCTCGTCGAACTGGAGGTCCGCGACCTGCTCACCGAGCACGGCTACGCCGGTGACACGGTACCCGTCGTACGGGTGTCCGGGCTGGAGGCCCTTCAGGGCGACCCGCGCTGGACGGCGTCGATCGAGGCGCTGCTCGACGCGGTGGACACCTATGTGCCGATGCCCGAGCGGTACCTGGACGCACCGTTCCTGCTGCCGGTGGAGAACGTGCTCACCATCACCGGCCGGGGGACCGTGGTGACGGGCGCGGTCGAGCGCGGCACCGTCCGCGTCGGCGACCGGGTCGAGGTGCTCGGCGCCGGCGTGGAGACGGTGGTCACCGGCCTGGAGACCTTCGGCAAGCCGATGGACCAGGCGCAGGCCGGGGACAACGTGGCGCTGCTGCTGCGCGGTGTGCCGCGCGACGCGGTCCGCCGCGGCCATGTCGTCGCCGCGCCGGGCAGCGTGGCCCCGCGCCGGCGCTTCACCGCGCGGGTGTACGTCCTCCCGGCGCGCGAGGGCGGCCGTACGACACCGGTGTCCACCGGGTACCGGCCGCAGTTCTACATCCGTACGGCGGACGTGGTGGGCGAGGTCGACCTCGGCGGGAGGGCCGTCGCGCGGCCCGGCGACACGGTCACGATGACCGTGGAACTGGGGCGCGAGGTGCCCCTGGAGCCGGGGCTCGGGTTCGCCGTCCGCGAGGGCGGGCGGACCGTCGGCGCGGGGACCGTGACCGCCGTCGAGTGAGGGGCGCCGCGCGAGCGGGGGGCCGCGGGCCGGTGGTGACCGGCCGCGCGGTCCCCCGGCCGCGCGAAGGGGGCGGACCGGCACAATGGAGCCGTGACCGAGCCGATACCCGTGACCCGAGCCGTCGATCACGGGACCGCCAAGCTGATGCCCGACGTCGACCGCGAGCGGGCCTGGCTGCTGACCGTGGACGGTGCGCCGCAGTCGTACGTCGATCTGGACGAGCCCACCCACCTGGAGTTCGAGTACGCGCGCCGGATCGGGCACGTCCTGGACACGGTCGCGGAGCCGGGCCGTCCGCTGGACGTGCTGCACCTCGGTGGGGGAGCCCTCACCCTGCCGCGCTACGTGGCCGAGACCCGCCCCGGCTCCCGGCAGGACGTCGTCGAGGCCGACCGCGCCCTGCTGGAACTGGTCGTCGGCCATCTCCCGCTCCCCGACGGGTCCGGCATCGCGCTGCACACCGCCGACGCCCGGGCCTGGCTCCGGGGTGCTCCGGACGACTCGGCGGACGTCCTGATCGCGGACGTCTTCGGGGGCTCACGGGTGCCCGCCCACCTCACCTCCCTCGCCTACGCCCACGATGCGGAGCGCGTGCTGCGGACCGGCGGCGTCTACCTCGCCAACCTCCCCGACGGCGCGCCCTTCGCCTTCCTGCGCTCCCAACTCGCCACCTTCGCGGCGGCCTTCGAGGAGGTCGTGCTGATCGCCGAGCCGGCGATGCTGCGCGGCCGCCGCTTCGGCAACGCGGTGCTGATCGCCGCGCACCGCCCCCTCGACGTGGCCGCCCTGACCCGGCTGACCGCCTCCGACGCCTTCCCCGCCCGGGTCGAACACGGCGCCGCGCTGAGGGAGTTCACCGGAGCCGCCGAGCCGGTGCGGGACGAGGACGCGGTGCCGTCACCCGAGCCCCCGGACGGGGCGTTCGGCGTCGGCTGACCCGCCGTTCACGCCCGCGTCCGGTCAGCCGACGGGGTTGCCGTGCAGCCGGACGGTGCTGAGGATCTGCATGACGGTCTCGGTGGGAACCTCGTCCTTGACGCCCTTGGCGCCGTAGAAGTTCCAGGAGACGAAGTCGCCGGCGGAGTTCTTGAAGCCGAAGGTGAGTGCCTTGCCGTCGCTCGCGCACTTGCCCTTCTGGGGCGTGTTGGTCGACCGGGCCCAGGCGATGCTGCCCTCGACGCCCGACTTGGTCGTGTACGGCTCGGCCTTCTCGTCGAACGAGAGGCTCTTCTTGTCGGGCTGGGTGTAACCGCCGTAGACCCACCAGGCCACGGTGTTCACCGCGACCTCGTCGGTGTTCTTGGCGCCGCTGGCTCCCTTGGAGCCCACCGAGGCCAGTGAGGTGTCCTCCGTGCGGCCGTCCTTGTCGTCGTCGGACGTGCACCACTTCGACTTGTACTCGGCCACCCCGGACATGATGGCGAGGGGCTTGCCGTCCTTGTCCTCGAAGCCGATGCTCAGACCCGGGGACTTGACCTCCCAGTCGGCCGGCACGTCGAAGGCGATGCCCCGCTTGGGGTTGATGACGACCTTCCAGCCGGGGATCGTCGGCTCCACCGTCTCCGTGCCGCGGGGGTTGTCGCCCGATGCGGAGTCGGAGGCGCTCGGGTCGGCGGAGGCGTCGGCGGAGGCCGGTGCGGACGCCGACCGGCTCGTCTTGGGGTCGGTCGTGCCACCGTCGGCCTTGTCGTCCTTGTCCCCGCCGAGGACCAGGAAACCGGTCACGCCGGCGGTCACGACCACGGCCGCCGCGGCGATGACGGCGACGAGCTTCGTCCGGTTGCCGCCCCCGCCGTCGCCCTTCGGCGGCTGCGGCCCGCTCATGGGTACGGTGGCGCCCCACTGCGGTTGCTGGGCGTACGGGTTGGGCTGCTGGTAGCCGGGCTGCTGGTAGGGATTCGGCTGTTGGTGTCCCGGCTGCTGGTACGGGTTGTTCTGCGGGTTCTGCTCGCCCCCGGGCGGCTGCTGTCCTGGCCACATGGGCAGCAACCCTAGTGCCGCCAGGGACACGATTCGGTCACTGCCTTTTGTCAGGGACGTACCAGTGAGGGGCGCGGGGGTCGGGCGCCGGCTCCGGTCAGAGTCTGTTACTTTCGAGTAACATCTCGGTGCGGGCGCGGACCGGATGCCGATCGGCGAGATGCTCGCCGCCACTGAGGACGGGTTGAGGATTTCGGATGTCATTCGGCCGTTCATGCATGCACGTCGGCAGCCTCGCATTCGGTATTCCTTGATTACGGGCGTGAGTACCGGCGGTAACCGCCCTGCATTTTCCGCCTTCTTGAGACAGCTGTTTTTCGGACTGCTTGTTCGCCGTGAGTCGCGCGTGCGAAGGTGGCGCCCATTCCATGCGCCGTCATGCGGCTGGAAGGAAATGACGCAGTGCAATCCCCCCACCCCCCACGAC
>NZ_POTZ01000312.1 GCF_003236365.1 Streptomyces sp. NTH33 | reverse complement strand
GCTTCTCAGCCGTGGAATCCGGCGAGGTCGGTCCCCTTGAGGGCCTGGATGAAGCTGCCGAAGGCGCCGGCCGGGAAAGTGAGGGTGGCTCTGGCCGGGGCCTTCGAGTCGCGGACGGCTATGCGGGTGGGGGAGTTCGCGATCTCGACGCACTCGTTGCCGTCGCCCGGGCCCGAGTAGGACGACTTCCGCCAGGTGTCCATGGGGATCCTCACAACTCCTTCGCCAGCCTGTGGACGAATTCACGCGACTGTTCGGGGTCGAGTGACGCGGCCTCCACCTTACGGAAACTCGTTCGGTAGGTGTTGAGCTGAGTCTCGGAATCAATGAAGGCCGAGCCGTGCAGCGCGTCGCGGACCACGGTGTCGAGCTTGGGCAGGGGGCCGCCCACGTACGTCATCGTGCTGGAGGCGCGGGCGAAGCCGTCCAGGTCGAAGGGGATGACGCGCACGGTGATGTGGTCCGCTTCGGAGAGCTCGAGGAGCCGGGTGAGCTGGGCCCTTGAGGTGGCACGGTCGCCGACTCTGATCCGGAGGGCCGCCTCATGGATCACCGCTTCGTACGGGATGCTGAACTCCTGGCGCGCCTTTCGGTGCTGGATGCGCAACTCAAGTTCTTCCTCGGTCAGTTCCGGCAGCCTGGACGAGAAGACGGCACGCGCGTAGTCCTCCGTCTGCAGCAGGCCCGGCATGTACAGGATCGCCACGTGGCGCAGGAACCGGGCGTGGTGCTCCAACTCGGACAAGTCCAGGAACGACGTGGGGAGGAGGCCCCGGTACTCCTCCCACCAGCCGCGTGTCCGATCGGTGGCCATCGCCACCAGGGCGTCGATGAACCCGTCGTCGGTGCAGGCGTAGTGGGAGGCGAGACGACGGAGCCGCTGCTCGCTCACGCCCGCGAGTGCGGACTCGATATGGGTGATCTGGGCGGGACTCACGCCGAGCAGCCCGGCTGCCTGGCGGGAGTTGAGCCCCGCGGCCTCACGGAGCCTGCGCAGTTCAGTTGCCAGCCGCATCTGGCGTGCCGTCGGTTCGCGCCTCTTCACCATCGACTGGCCCTCCTAACGCGCTTGCGGGCGCGACTCGTTCGGCGTCAGATTACGCGATCCGCTTGTCGCGTCCCTATATTTAGATCTACCGTCGGTGACGCGACGCACACGCTGCGAAATCCCGGGGCACCGGAAGCGCACCGCTCCGTCCTGCCATGACGGCTGCGGCAATGCCACCGCCCGTACCTCGCCGTAGATCCCCTTCAGCCCTCGATGACCGGAGTTGACCCATGCCCGAAACCAGCGCCGCCACGGGGACCGACCCCTGGGAGTACTGCCTCTACATCCCCAACGACCCCCGCGCCGTCACGGTCAGCCGCCGCACCCTCCGCCTGATCCTCACCGTGCACGGCCTGATCCGCCTGGCCGACGTGGCCGAACTGCTCGCCACCGAGCTGGTCTCCAACGCCGTACGGCACACCAAGGGGCCCGCCGCCCTGCGCGTACGGTGGTCCGCCGGCGTGCTGCGGATCGGGGCGTGGGACGCGGACCCCGCGCCGCCGGAGCCGTCGGTGCCGTTGGAGCAGGTCGCCGAGTCGGAGGAGGGGCGGGGGCTGGCGCTGGTCAAGGCTTGCGCGGACCTGTGGGGATGGCAGCCGCTGGCCAGGGAGGGCAACCGGGGCAAGGTCGTCTGGTGCGAGCTGGCCGCCGCCTGACCCGTGCTCCAAGATGCGTTCACCGGTACTGCTGGACATACTGGTAGCGCCTGTGGCGGGGTCCCGACACCGGGTGCGCCACCGGACCAGCGGAAACGACGACTTCCGCCACGCAGACTCATGCAGCGTTCACGCCTCTGCAGGAGGAGGGTTTGCCATGAGGTTCACTGCCCCACGCACAGCAAGAGCCGCAACGGCGACCGCACTCGCGATTCCCCTCACGCTGGGCGGCCTGGCCTCGCAGAGCTACGCCCAAAGTCCGTCCCCCAGCCCGTCGGGAACGTTCGGTACCGGCTGTTCGGCGCTTTCCCAGAAGGCCGACACGTCCAAGGACAAGGTCACGGAAGCCGCGGCCGCGTACCCGCAACTCAGCCAGCTGGTCGCAGCCGTGGTCAGGGCAAGGCTGAACAGCACCCTCGACGGGAAGTCCGACATCACCGTCTTCGCCCCCAACGACAAGGCCTTCCAGAAGCTCACCGTGTCGCAGGTCACCTCGCTGCTGGGCAACGAGGCCCAGCTGAAGAAGGTGCTGACCTACCACGTCGTGGGCAAGAAGATCACCCCGAACGAACTGTCCAAGGGCTCCTTCACGACGGTGGAAGGCGGCAAACTGACCACCTCGGGATCGGGTACCGCGTTCAAGGTGAACGGCAAGGCGAACATCGTCTGCGGCAACATCAAGGCTGCGAACGCCACCGTCTACGTCATCGACTCCGTGCTCCAGCCACCGTCCTGACGCGTTGAGCCGCCCCTGAGCAGGCGCAGCCGGCGTCCCGTACGCCGGCTGCGCCCCCTGCGCCGTCACGCGTCCGTCGAAGAGGGCGAACAGCAGCGTCGCCGTCAGCGGGCAGCGTTCGCCCTGCAGGTCGTGACGCGCGTCGGTCGATGTCCGCGGTCGGCCGGGGCGGGTTCCGTGGTTCGGCCGACGCGCACGGGGCTGGAGCCGACTGTTTCCGGCCCCAGCCCCGGCTGGTGGTGAAGACTCGTCACAGCTCCTCGTCGTCCTCGGGTTCGCTCCTGCGGAGGGCTCTGTTCACGGGTTTCGGTTCCGGCTCGCTTTCCGTGATGCGGCCACGCCGAGTGAGGGCGGACGCTCGGATCGACCTCCGGGAAGTTGCCTGAAAACGATCAGCGTCGGTCTCGGTGCGGCCTACGGTTCGGCGCCGTGGAAGAGACGTTGTCCCGGCTGGAGGAGGTATTGTTCCCGTCCATCACGGACGTGGCGGTGCTGTCGCTCCCTTCATCGACGAACGTCTGGTTCGGTGTCACTGACCGGCCTGCTGCTCAGCATCGCGGATCACGCGCTCTGCGTATGCGATGACGGGTCGCGCCTGCTCGGCCGAGAGGCTTCCGGCCCTCTCGAAGGCCGTCACCTGGTTGATGAACGCACCCAGCTGATTCTTTCCCGCCTCGACGTTGCCGCGGCCGAACTGCGCGCTCGCGGCATCGAGCTTCGCGTTCAGCGATTGTGCGTTCCCCGCGTTGACCGGCAGCTCACCGACGAGCCCCGCCAGCACCGCAACACCTTCCGACGGTGTCAGGTGCGTGAGAGTCACCCGGACGGCGTCCGCGGCAAGCGAACCAGTTGAGCCGGGAGATTGCGACACCACCACCTTGGCCCAACCCGCCTTGCCGAAGTGGTGGACGCCGAACGGATTCCACCGTGCACCGTCGACGCGCTGATCGCGCACCGATTCCGCGAGTGCGGTGCTGCCGTCGCCCTCGTGGATCTGGTACACGACGTTCTTGGATCGACCGGACTGCGCCGGCCACCAGGCATCAATCGCATACGAGCCTGGCGTCGGAACGTAGAACCGGAACTCCGCGGTGTCCCCCGCCGACGGGTTGGACAACAGCCGGAAGTTGAGGCCGTGAGACTGGCTGTTGTTGCCGTCCACCCAGCTGCCCGAGGTGACGAAACGCGCCTTGGCCGGGTCGTTGAAAGAGTTCAAGTTGTCGACGATGACCTCGTCGCTCGGCGTGGGCGGAGTCTGCGCCTTGGGCTCCATCCGGATACCGAACTGCGCGAGGAACTTCGGGTAGACGTCGGCGAGCGCGGTCGCGAAGTTGGAGCGGTTGGTCAGCGTGTTCCGCACGCCGGCGTAGTTCGTCTCGATCTGCACCCCGCAGATGCGGCCGCCGTCCGCGCAGGCGTGCCGCGGGGTGTTGTACCCGGGATCCCCGCCCGTGAAATAGGGTTCGCCTACCTGCGGGGCGGGATCCTGCTGGCTCGGCACGGACGGATAACCCGCGTCGGCGAGGTAGGTGCCGAGCGCCGTCGGTCCGCGCAGGAGCGCCGAGAACGACAGCGGTGACTCCTCGGAGAACGTCCGGAACGACGCGCTCTGCTCGTAGGCCGGCGCAGCGTCCAGCTCGGCGTCGGAGTGGCGAAGCGTCTCGTCGAGCAACTGGTAGCCGAGCTCCAGGCGCGGGACGGCGTGCCCGTGACCGTGGAGGTCCGTGTACCAGCCCCGGCCGAACTCGGCGAGCACGTCCGCCTTGGCGGCATCGATGAACCCGTGGTAGTCGCGCCACGCTTGTTCGGCCGACGGGTTGCCGCACGCCGCCGACCCGATGTCGCGGTTGGCGTCGAGGCGTGAACGGGCGAGACGGTTGATGACGACGTGCGGGTACTTGCCCGTCTTGGCGAAGAAGGCCTGCTGGATCTGGCGGGCGAGATCTTCCGTGTTCAGGTCGGTCTGGGTGACGGTTTTCGGCCCACACGCAGCGGCGGTCCGTGCGGGAATGGCTTCCGGGGTCAGCGACCCCCCGTGCGGGGCGGTGAAGATCACCGGTGAATTGCCCGCCACGTATTCGATGTAACCATTTTCGTCGAAATACGAGGTGCCGGGAACGAACGCCTTCGCCTTCGTCTCCGCTTCCTGTCCCGCAGCGGGACTGAGGCCGGCACCTGCCAGAACGCAGGCAAACGCCGCGACCGGAAGCGCCAGGAGTCGCCTCCAACGCATCCTGTTTCTTATGAATGCCATCCTGGAACTGTCCTTTCTAGATGAAACGACCTCGCGCTCGCCTTTTGCACCATGGCAGCTATCGGGCTTCCGTGACACCCACGGACTGGACTGATCCGCGACTACAACCCCCTTGGAAGATGTACTAGCCAACTGGATCGGAGGTGAGCGTATGCGCACTCATTGCCGTTGACTATGGCGTGAACCAAACTTGAGCATCTCTTGAGCTAGGGTCCTTTGCGTGAAGTCGGCCTGTCCGATTTCGTCAAACCGTGACGTGCGGCCAAGGGCCGTGATGGGGCGGGTGGAGTCGCGGGCGGCGTGGCGGACGGCGGCGGCGATGGTGCGGTCGCCGTTTCGGCGGTGGCCGCAGAGGGCGAGATTGCGCAAGGACGCCATCGCGCGGGGCAGCCGTCCGGTGCGGACCTTGGAGTCGTCCTCACGGAACGTGCGGTCGCGCACGTGGTGCAGGAGCGGTGCTGAGCATGGACGACTTGGCCCTGCGTCGCGGCCGCCGGCATGCGACCCTGCTCATCGACGCGGTTACCCACCGCCGTGTGGAAGCGTTGCCTGACCGCGAGGCCGCCACCCGGACAGCCTGACGACGCCGCGCCGTCCGGACCAGCGTCCGAACGGCGCGTCACATCACCAAGGGGCAACGGGTGTCTGATGCGGCACTGGCGAACCCCAGGCCGGGACCGACCAGGCGATTCGCTGGAACCAGCCGGCTTCCAGGCGCTTTTCCACCTCCACCCCCCCACGGTGGCTTGGTCCTGCTCCCTGGCGGCGCAGGGAGCAGGACCAAGCCACCGGGTGGTGCGCGTGGCCTCGCGTCAGGGAGCCTTCGCCGAAGCCGTCTTCAGGGACGCGACGATCCGCTCCGTCAGCTTCTTCGCCGTGGCCGCGCCGTTGTCGTGGCCGTCCGTCGCAGGTGACGCACGTGTTTTTGCTGTGCCTTGAGTGAGTCTTGTGGCCGGCGAGGCGATCATTTTGGGGACCGAAGAGGTGGCGTCGGTTAGCGTGCCTCAGTAACGCGCACCGCACGTACACGACAACAGGGGTGGGGATGGCCGAGCACCGGCAGTCGAAGAAGCGCAGGTACCTCACGTGGACGGCGGTCGGGGCCGTCGTCGCCGCCGGTGCCGGAATCGCGGCACAGACCTCCATGGCGGCCACCACCTGGCCCGCGCAGAAGACCTTCACCGGCCGTGCCTTCGACACCTGCTCGGCGCCCTCGCTGAGCGCCATGAAGGCCTGGAACACCGGGTTCTACGGCGCCGCCGCCGTCTACGTCGGCGGCAAGAACCGCGGCTGCGCCCAGCCCAACCTCACCGCCTCCTGGGTGAAGTCGGTCAGCTCCATGGGCTGGAAGCTCATCCCGCTCTACGTCGGCGCCCAGCCGCCCTGCCAGAAGAGCGCCAACCCCGAGCGGCTCACCGCCGCCACCGCCGCCTCCCTCGGCACCGCCGACGCCAAGGACGCGGTGGCCAAGTCGGCGGCGCTCGGCATCAAGGCCGGCAGCCCGATCTACCTCGACATGGAGCCGTACGACATCACCGACAAGGCGTGCAACGACGCCGTGCTCACCTACGTCCGCGCCTTCGACAAGGAGCTGCGCGCCAAGACGTACCGGGCCGGCTTCTACGGCTTCACCAGCTCCAGCGCCAAGGCCGTCGCGACCGCGACGAACAAGACCGACCTGCCGGGCAACCTCTGGTACGCCCTGTGGGACGGCAAGAACACCACGACCACGGACTGGCCGTTCGGCAAGACCCAGTTCACCGACCACAGCCGGGCCCACCAGTACATGGTCAACAGCAAGGAGACGCGTGGCGGGTACACCCTCACCGTCGACCGCGACGCCTGGGACGCGCCGGTGGCGATCACAGGCTGACGGAGAGAGGCGGCGGTGCCCGAAGTCGCGGTGAATCGTTGGTCCAATGGCTTGGCCGGAGCCCGGCCGCTGCCTACTATCGATCACCGCAAGACTTTGTGCACCGTCGCACAATCTCCAAACGGGAGGTCTCCTTGCACCGCCGCCGTCGCACCGCGCTCGTCCTGTCCGCCGCGATCGTCGCGGCGGCTCCCCTGCTCACCGCCTGTGGAAGCGACGCGCATCCCGGCGCGGCGGCCGTCGTCGGCGGGCAGCGGATCACCGTGGCGCAGCTGCAGAACAGGGTGAACGAGGTGCGCGAGGCGCAGCGGTCCGCGGTGGCCGACGAGACGCAGTACCAGCAGGTCGTCGCCCAGACCGGCACCCTCACCCGGGACACCCTGCACCGGATGGTGCTCGACCGGGTGCTCGACCGCGCCGCCGAGAACGCCGGCGTCGACGTCACCCGCCGCGATGTCCAGCAGCTGCGCACCGAGCTGGAGCAGCAGACGGGCGGCGCCAAGGGGCTGGAGAACACCTGGCTGCAGCAGTACGGAGTGCCGCCGCAGCACCTCGACGAGAACCTGCGGCTGCAGCTGGAGGCGCAGAAGCTCGCGGAACGGCTGCAGACCGACACCAGCCGGCCGGCCTTCTGGAAGGCGCTGTCCGACGCCTCCGCCGAACTGGACGTCGACCTCAACCCGCGCTACGGCACCTGGGACGCGCAGAAGACCAGCCGGGCGGACGCGAAGACGCCCTGGCTGCGGGAGGTCTCGGCCGCCGGCTGACCCGGGGGCGGCGCCGGCCCGGTGCGTTACGTTCGGAGCGTGAACACCACCAGTACGACTCCCTCCGCAGCGGCCCCGGGCCGGATCGTCCTGCTCACCACCAGCCACCGGGTCGCCCCCGGGCTGCTGTCCTGGCCCGCCTGGCAGGCGCTGCGCAAGGCCGACCGGGTGCTGTGCGCGGACGGGACGCATCCGCAGCTGCCGTACCTGCGGGAGGCAGGTGTATCCGTCGCCGAGGCGTCCCCGACCGCCGGGGACCTGGTCGACGCGTGCGCCGGCGGCCGTACGGTCGTGGTCGTGGCCACCGGCGAGGGCGAGCCCGCCCTGACCGACGGCCTGGCCCGCCTGGCCGGTTCCGGCCGTGTGAACATGCCGGAGCTGGAGCTGCTGCCCGCCTCCTACGACCTGCCGGGCGCCCGTCTGCTCGACCTCGTCCAGGTCATGGACCGCATCCGCGCCGAGTGCCCCTGGTCGTCGCGGCAGACCCACGAGGGCCTGGCGAAGTACGGCATCGAGGAGGCGTACGAGCTGGTCGAGGCGATCGAGGACGGCGACCGGGAGGAGCTGCGGGAGGAGCTGGGCGACGTCCTGCTCCAGGTGGTCTTCCACGCCCGTATCGCCGAGGAGGACCCCGAGGAGCCGTTCTCCGTCGACGACGTGGCCGGCACCATCGTCGCCAAGCTGATCCACCGCCACCCGCACGTCTTCGGGGAGGAGACCGCCGAGACCCCGGAGGACGTCAAGGCGCACTGGCTGCGCACCAAGGCCGTCGAGAAGCAGCGCACCTCCGTCACCGAGGGCATCCCGCTCGGCCAGCCCGGCCTCGCCCTCGCGGCGAAGCTGGCGTCCCGGGTCCGCACGGCGGGCCTGGACGTCCCGCTCCCGAAGCGGGAGGGCATCGGCTACGAACTCCTGTCCCTGGCGGTCCGCGCAGAGGCGGAAGGCGTGGACCCGGAGGCGGCGCTGCGGGCGGCGGCGCGGGCTTATCGGGATGCGATCAGGGAAACCGAGGAGAAAACCAGCCCGTCCGGCGCCTGAGGACGAGGCCGAAGGCCGATGAACGGGGGGCCGGGGGCGCAGCCCCGGGGACGGGAAGAGCAGGGG
>NZ_POTZ01000311.1 GCF_003236365.1 Streptomyces sp. NTH33 | reverse complement strand
CCTCCACCGTCACCGGCACGAAACCGGCGGCCGCGAGCCGTGCCGTGCACTTGGCCCAGCGCCTCCGCGTGACGACGAGCCCCCCGCCGGCGAGCGCCATCATCAGGCCCCACAACACCCCGGCCACGACAAGAAGGGTGCCGTCCGCCGTCCTGAGCCTCGCCACGAGGGCGCCGGCCCCGACGATCAGGCCCACGACGGCGTTCCGCAAGCGCTTCTCGGAGTTCTTGTCGGTGAGGTCGATGGTGATGCGTGCCTTGAGGAGTTTCAGCGTGTCCGGCGCGACCGGCGGCAGCGACTTGCCGTCCCCGGCGTTCGGGTACTGCGCCCAGTTCTGCGCGGCCCGCGCCCGGGCCTGCGGACTGGGATCAGGTACGACGAACAGCGTGACCACGATCTTGTACCCCCCGCCGAGCCGAGAATCGGCGTACTCGTATCCGAACTGCTGGGCTATGGAGGCGAGTCTGACCGTCTTCCTCACGGTCCCCCTGGGGATGGGCAGCTCAACGGGCTGCCCTTGCCGCATCAACTCCATCAACTGCCGAACCTGTTGCTCGATCACAGCATCCGCCCCCTGTTCGACTTCCTGGACCACGACGTTCTGTGCGACGCCGAAGGTACCGCCGGACAGGGGCCGACCGGTACGCCCGTGCCCGCCCGGTTCAGGACTCGCCCGGCCGCCCCACGAGTCCGCGTACCCCTCCACGAGGAACAGCCCGCCGCCTGGGCCGACTTCATCTCCTGCGCGGTACGGACCGCGCACGGACCACCCCTGGCGGCCGGACCAGCGCCGACCTCGCGGCTCACCCGGTGCCGTACACATCCCAAAGTGCCATCAGCAGTACCCGCCCCGCCCGTTCCGCCTCCACGAGGTCGGGAGCCGGTTCACTGCGCGTGAACAGGGCGAGGACGCTGTCGCCGGCATCCCAGCCCTGCGTACACAGCAACTCCCGGATGTGCTCGAGCCGGCGCACGTCGGCGGCGGTCCCGTGCTTGTCGGTGGCCTTGGCTTCACCGATCACGGTGATACGGGCCCCCTTGTCCCGAGGACGTGAGGTGCGGCTGAGCGCCACCACGTCGACCTCGTGTCCTCGATGCTCACGGCAGGGGATGGCCGTCGTACCCACCTGGCCGATGTCGTCGAGGCCGCGCTCCCGCCCGTACCGGAGCGTCCACTGGCGGGCCAGGTCCTCGAAGTGCGGCCCGAGGACCTTGGAGGAGAAGGTCTCCCGCGACCGCTCCCATGCCGCCCGCCCCTCCCTCATCTCGAAGTCGACGAGGTTCGGCCGCACGATCAGGTCATGGAAGCGGACGATGGGATCGGCCACGGTGATCACCGGCTTGCGTTGCAGCAGCAGATCCTGGTCGTACCGGATGAAGGCGGCCGCCTTCATGATGTTGAGGTGATACGTCAGCGACCTGGCGTCCATCCCCACCAGCCCGCCGATCTGCGTGGGCGTGGCGGCGCCGGAGGCCACCGCCTCCCAGATGGCGTGATAGGTGGCACGATCGCTTATGCGCGGATCCTCGGCCAGCAGGTACTCGGGCTCGGTGAAGAGGATGTGCGAAGGGTTGAAAACGCTGCGGGAGAGCCACCTGTAGAACCCTTCCTCGCCGCGCTCGCCCGATACGGACTCCGGCGCGTCCCCGATGACGTCCCGGTAACCGGCCGCGCCGCCGAGAACGGCATCCACCAGGAAGGCCGTATCGGGGTCACTCACACCCCAGTACTCGGCCGCGTCCCGGAACCCGAAAGGTCCGATCCGCATGTCGAGCACAGCCCTCCCGCGCAGAGCCTGGTCCCCGGCGAGCAGCGTCGACATGGTCGAGATCGCGGAGCCGCACAGGACGATGCGCAACGGCGGTCGTCCGGACGAGGGACCGCGCTGGTCGTACAGGGCCTGGAGCACGGAGGGAAGCTCCGGCGAGTGCGCGACGAGGTAAGGAAACTCGTCGAGGACGAGCAGGGGGGGCGTCGTCGCGTCGCGGCGGCTCGTGAGCACGTCGGCTGCGGTGTCCATGGCCTCCACCCAGGAGGTGAAGCGGCCGACCCGGAACCCGAGACCTCGGGCCAGGCTGTCGGCGAAGCGGTCCAGGGCCATGGCACGGCTCTGCTGGAGGGCGAGAGTGTAGACGCCGTCGACAGCCCGGCACAGATGTCCCAGCAGGAAAGACTTGCCGTGCCGACGCCGACCCCGCACCACGCCGATACGCAGGCCGGGGGCCGGGTCGACGCAGAAGCGAGCGAGTTCGTCCCACTCGTGCGTCCGGTCGAAGACGGCCGCCGGTTTGGGGATGGGCATGGCCGGACCTCCTGAGGACCCTTAGCCTGACTCCGGTCAGTCTAATCAGAGTCAGGCTAGAGGTCACACCGAATGGCTCGCCGCCACCTGCGAGGGCACGAGCAGGCGGCGGCGAGCCGTGTGATCGCCGCTCAGCCGACCATCGGCAGAGCCCGGCGCGGGGAGACCGCGTTCAGCATCTCCTGCGCCACCGGTTCCCCGCTGTCCGCGTCGACGAGGCCGACGCGGATCACGGGGTCGCCGGGGGTGTCGCGGGCGGCGGTGGCGTCCAGGGCGAAGACCACGGACACCGGCCGTGCGCTCTCCCCCGTCCCGTACACCCCCGAGTACAGCAGGATGCGCCAGCCGCCCTCCTCCCAGTGGTCCAGCAGACCCGAGCGGACCACCGGGGAGGCGGTCTGCCAGGCGAGGGAACGCTCCAGCAGCTCCACGCTGGCGGCGACCGGCACGCGGTCCCCCGCCCCGCCGCCGAGGAGCGGATGCCCGAAGACCCGCAGCCTCAGCCGGCGCAGCGGAAGCAGCCACCACCGGTCGAGGTCGACCGAGAGCGCCACCAGGACGGCCGCGGCGACGGCCAGGAACACGAGCGAACCGCCGGGCCGTGCGGTGAACGTGGACCACCAGGCGCCGTGCGCCACCGCCGCCGTCGCGCCGCCCGCAAGCACCACCGCGGCGCGCGTGAACGCGCGCCAGGTGATCGGGGTGTCCTCGTTCGCCGAGCAGCCGCACGAGGACTGCGGTGCCAGCGCCCGGCCGTAGCCGAGATAGCCGAGGAACCCGGCGCCGAGGACGGCGGTGGCCGCGCCCGGCACCGGGTGCGCCGGTACGGCCAGCAGCCCTGCGGCGAGCAGGAGTTCCACGGCGCCGACACCGCGCAGCACCAGCGCCGCCCGCTCGCTGCTGCGCAGCATGCGCGCCAGTGCCGTCCTGGGTGCCTGGCGCGCGGTGTCCCGGCTGAAGAGCTTGACCGAGCCGGTCCACCCGAGCAGGCCCGCAAGGACCAGCGGCACAAGGCCGGTTGTCAGTGAGAGCACCTTTGCCTCACCCCTCTCCCTCCTCCGGTCCGGCCGTCAGTGCCCGACGGAAATACGGACGACGTCCACCGAGTTGTCGGACGGCCGCCAGGCCCCGAGCACCTGGGCGCTCTGCCCGATGCGCAGCCGGGACAGGTCCGAGGTGAGCGCGCGGCCCGCGTAGGAGGCGTTCGTCGTGTCCGGGAGGACGCGGCCGACGACTTCGTGCTGTCCGTGGGAGAAGTGCAGCCGGTTCTTCGCGATCCCGCGGATGACGGTGTCGAGGTTCACGATGTTCACCCACACCGCGTCGGCGGCGACGGTGCCGTCCGGCATCGGGACGCCACGCGCGTAGAGACCGTCACCGATCTCGATCTCGGCCGCGGTGGTGGGCCGGACCTTCCACACGCTGGTGGCGTTGGTCATCTGGACCCGGGAGTGGTCGCCGTAGGATCCCGCGACCTGAAGGACACTGCCGGTGATGCCGGTGATCCGGCCCTCCACGAAGGAGGACTTGGGGATCGCCGGGTCGAGCGACGGTTCGGAGGCGAAGGCCGCGTCGGCGTCGATGCCGCCGAGGGCGGTCGCGCCGACGATGGTGGCGCCGCCGAGGGCGGCCGTGGTGAGGAAGCGCCGGCGGCCCAGGCCGCCGTTGCCGTTCTGACGGTACGTCATGATGGTCTCCTCCTCACTCGTAGATGTAGACCGGCAGCTTGCCGGAGCTGAGGCTGCCGATGGCCGAGAAGGCGGCCGGAGTCAGGTCCAGGACGCGGTTGGTGCGGCAGGCGCCGTTGCAGCAGGTGGCCTCGCCGCACCAGCTCTTGGTGCGGGGCCCGCAGTCGGTGATCGTGATGCAGACGGTGGCGCCGGAGCACTGGTGCCTGACGTTCATCACGGCACCGCAGCCGCGTCTGGGGATGTTCTCGCCGCACAGGTCGGGCCGGGTGATGTCCCAGCACGCCTGTGACGCGTTGGGCCAGGCGCCGTGATTCGCGCTGGACCGGCAGTTGCCGCAGGCGCCGCCGCCCGCGCTGCCGCACGGACCCCACGCGGATCCGCAACAGAACCAGCTCGTCTCACCGGCCCACAGGCTGGTCGAACCACAAGCCATCGTGCTGCCTCCTCCTGTCGCTGTATGTCGTGCTCATGACAAACCGATCGAAGGGTGTTGCGCACAAAGCACCCCCATGATGCGCCCGTCTACGCGCGTTGGCCAGAAGGCGGTTGAAGATTCGTCAATCCGAACGGCCGACAGGGCCGGTCCCTCCATGAGGGACCGGCCCCGGACGCTTCTATCCGGCGTTCGCGCCGTGCCGGGTCCTGGACCGGCCACGGGAGGAGCCGTCCGGCCACAGTTGCGGCTTGCGCTTGGCCGCCAGGTCCTCGACCCAGCCGAACCAGACGATGCAGCCGCCGATGAGCAACCAGGCAATGCCGAGGATCGGCCACGGGCTGCGCAGCAGCCAGGAGAAGTGCTGCTCCATCACGCCGACGTCCCACAGCCGGTCCCACACCGCGGAGGCGGCGAGGATGCAACCGGTGTGCCAGAGGTAGATCGTCACCGCCCGGGAGTTGACCAGTGTGATCAGGCGGGTGAAGGGACGCAGCCGACGGGGCCACTCCGACCAGGACGGGCTGAAGTGCAGGAGCAGCAGCACCGCCGCGAAGGACCACAGGCACTGGGCGAACGCGATGTCGTCCAGGTCGTGCCCCTCCTTGTAGTCGTGCGACAGCGCGTACCACAGTCCTACGCACGCGATGACCGGAGCCACGGACGGGACGATGTAGCGGGGGACGCTCTTCAGCACGCCTTCCTGGTAGGCCATGCCCAGGATCCAGCAGGCGCCGAAGGTGGTGAAGTCGGTGAGGGCGGACGACAACCGTTCGCCTGGCAGGGGGAGATAGTTGAACTCGAACGCCGCTGACAGGGCGATCGGCGAGAGAACGGTCACCCACGGCAGTGCGCGCAGGGCTTTGAGGAGGAACGGGGACAGCAGGACGTACCAGAGATAGGCGCGGAGGTACCACAGCGGTATGGCGAGCCCCGCCGCCCAGTCGTCGCCGATGATGCCGTGCAGGCCCTCGGCGTACGGCGGGTCGCCCAGCGGAACGATCCAGTACGCGAGGTGGAACCACCACCAGCCGGGGTGCCCGTCGCTGCCCGGACCCCAGCCCTGCAGCACCATGCCGCTCACGCCGATCGCGCCGAGCAGCCACAACGGCGGCAGCAGACGACGCATCCGGCTGCGTATGACCTGCAGGGGCGGACGCTTGAGGGAGCGGGCCATGAGGTTGCCCGCAAGCGCGAACATCACCCCCATGGACGGGAAGAGCAGGGGCAGCCAGGCCCAGCCCATCAGGTGGTAGAGGACGACGCGGAAGAGCGCGATCGCACGGAGCAGGTCGAAGTAGTGGTCGCGTCCGGGGCCCGCCGGCTTCCCCGCCGCGTCAGGCGCGCCCGTCGCGGTGGCCGTCGTGTTCATCGCGTCCGCCGACTTCTGAGCGGGAATCACCGCCTCGCCGGCACCGCCGTACGGCCACGCGGCCGTGGTCCGGTCTGCCGTCCCCACCGGGTCCCCGTGGTCCCCGTGGTCCCCGTGATTCCTGTGGTGCCGGTGGTCCCTGTAGTCCTCGTACGGCGGGTTCACCGGGGCCGGCGTCGCGTCGGCCGGTGCCGTGGGGCCGTGGCCGTAGCCCGGTGTGTCCAGCGGCGGCGTGCCGCCCGCCGTGTACTCGTGTGCCGTCATCCGACGGGCCTCCGTTCACTGCCGCTGCTCGCCGTCCGCTGTTGCGGGAACGAACCGGGCGCCTCGACCACGCCCGTGCGCCGCAGCTTCTGCCAGCGCAGCCGGCCGCCCGTGAGCGCCGTCATCCAGGAGCGCAGCAGGACCACGTACATCAGTTGCCGATAGAGGATCTGCTGGAGCGGCAGCGAGAGGAGGTGGGTCATCCGCTCGCGGTCCAGCCGGAAGGCGTACGCGGCGCAGAACGCCTGCACCGCCAGCACGCCGAGCCAGGCGCCGACCGTCTTCTCCGTGGGGCCGAACACCAGCCCGTACAACAGGAACACGTCGATCAGCGGGGCCAGCAGCGGTGCCACCACCATGAAGAGGGAGACCAGTGGCAGGCCGACACGGCCGAAGCGGCCCGAGGGACCCCGCTCGATGACGGCCCGGCGGTGCTTCCAGATCGCCTGCATGGTGCCGTACGACCAGCGGTAGCGCTGGGACCACAGCTGCTGCACGGACTCCGGGGCCTCGGTCCAGGCGCGGGCGTTCTCCGCGTACACCACCCGCCAGCCGTCGCGGTGCAGCGCCATGGTGACGTCGGTGTCCTCGGCGAGCGTGTCCTCGCTCATGCCGCCCACCCGCTCCAGCGCGCTGCGCCGGAAGGCACCGACGGCTCCGGGGATCGTCGGCATGCACCTGAGGATGTCGTACATCCGGCGGTCGAGGTTGAAGCCCATCACGTACTCGATGTGCTGCCAGGCCCCGATGAGCGAGTCCTTGTTGCCGACCTTGGCGTTGCCGGCGACCGCACCGACGCGCGGGTCGGCGAAGGGCTGCACCAGCTCGCGGACGGTGGACGGCTCGAAGACGGTGTCGCCGTCCATCATCACGATGATGTCGTACCGGGCGTTGGCCACGCCCCGGTTGAGGGCGGCCGGCTTGCCCGCGTTGAGCTGCCGGATGACCCGTACGCCCGGCAGGTTCAGGTCCTCGACGATGCGGGCGGTGCCGTCGCTGGAGCCGTCGTCGATGACCAGCACCTCGATCGGGTGGTCGCCGGCGACGAGGGAACGCACCGTGTTCTCGATGCACTTGGCCTCGTTGTACGCCGGGACCAGGACCGTGACCGGCTCGGTGACCGGGCCGTTCGGGCCCCAGCGGAAGTTCTTCCGGCGCACCCGGCGGGCGTGCGCGCCGGAGAGCAGCAGCATCAGGCCGAAGCGGGCGAGGACGAGGGAGCCCACGACGACGAGGCCGACGCCCAGCACGTCGGTGAGTTTGTCCGAGGCCTTGACCAGGAATATCCAGGCCCGGCCCTTCCACAGCTCGGCGCCGGTGACGGGGGTGTGTGCGCTGGGCGCGCCGAGGGCCTCGGTGAGGTTCTGGAACTTGTAGCCCTTGGCCTGGAGTTCGGGCAGGAACCGGTCGAGCGCTTCGAGGGTCTGTTCCCGGTGGGCGCCGCCCGAGTCGTGCATCAGGACGATCGCGCCGTCGCCGTTCTTCGGGGTGGCGTTGCGGATGATCTGGTCGACGCCCGGCCTCTTCCAGTCCTCGCTGTCGGTGTTGTTGAGAACGGTGAGGTAGCCGCGGGAGCCGATGTACTCGACGACCGGCCAGGACCTGTTGTCCAACGCGTCCGGGAAGGACGAGTACGGCGGCCGGAACAGCGACGTACGGACACCGGCGGCGCCCTCCAGGGCCAGCTGGTTCTGGGACAGCTGCCAGTCGATGCCGCGCTGCGACTTGTAGGTCAGGTCGGGGTGGTTGAAGGTGTGCAGTCCGATCTCGTGGCCCTCGCGCACGATGCGCTTGATCAGGTCCGGGTGCTGCGAGGCCATGGTTCCGGTGATGAAGAACGCCGCGTGCGCGTCGTGCTTCTTGAGCACGTCGAGCACCTTCGGGGTCCAGACGGGGTCGGGCCCGTCGTCGAAGGTGAGGACGAGCCGGTGTTTGGGCAGGCTCAGGCTGGTGGCCTTGCCGTTGCGGGTGTCGATGATCGGGCCGCCCGTGGAGATCTCCTTGGGCACCTTGTCGAAGGCTCCCACGGATCTGATGCGGTAGTCGGCGAGGATCTCGCTGCGCACATAGCCGCGCAGCATCAGCATGGCGGTCATGGCGAGCAGCAGCATGACGGGCAGCACCCAGCGCATGGGCAGCCGGTAGCTCCGCGTGTTGACGCGGGCCGGGGCACGACGGGAGCGACCATCGGCTCTGCTGGAGCGGCGACGGTTGGAGCGGGAGGCCATCAGAGGACGTTCTCCGGGGACTGGACGGATGTGACACCGGGCCGGGCAGCCTGACCGGTGGAGGCGGCCGGGGGCGCGGTGGCGCCTCCCCCGGCGTTGTTGGTGGTGCCGCCGCTGCCGCCGGAGTCACCGGTCCTGCCGGTGGTGATCGGGTCCGGGCTCGGGTCCGGGTCGGCCGAGGGC
>NZ_POTZ01000310.1 GCF_003236365.1 Streptomyces sp. NTH33 | reverse complement strand
CCCACCACCCTTCTGCGGAAGCGCTCCGCGCCCTTCTTCGATGCGCTCGCCCGCCCCGTTGCTCCACACCGTCCAGTCCTCCGGCGCCCGCACCTCGAAGCGGAAGGGCGCCTTGAGGTCGGGCTGCTCGAAGTTGGCGAAGACGCGGCGGGAGTCGGCCGGCTCGTACTGGGTGTAGAGGTAGACCTCGCCGTCCTCCGGGTCGACGAAGCGGTGCAGGCCCTCTCCGGTGCGGGAGTAGGCGCACTGGGCGTCCACGACCAGCTCGTTGTCGGCGGCCAGGTCCTCCAGGGCGATCCGGGAGCCGTCGAAGACCTCGCTGGGGTCGAGGTCCTTGCCGTTGAGCGAGACGGCGGTCACGCTCGGCGCGATCAGGTCGGCGAAGCTGGAGGCGCCGGGTTCGTTGCAGCGGAAGCGGATCGTGGTCACGGACCGGAACGTCCGCGTCCCCTCCCCGGTCTGCTCGCCCACCGCGGACCGCACGTCCAGGGACACCTCGTATCCGTCGACGGACAGCAGCGCGGCCCGCTCCCGGGCCTCGTCGCGGGACAGATTCTCACCGGGCACGGGCGGCACTCCCTCGATTGTGTTCAGGATGTGGACAGGATCGATCCTGCCATGTGCCCCTGACCCGCGGCAGCCGGGAATGCGCGGGCAGACGATCATTGTTGACCGTTGAAGAACCGAATTCCTGAGGAGAGCCATGCCCGAGACCACCCCCACCGCGACCCCGTCGTCCGGCAGGACCCCCGTCGACTTCTGGTTCGACCCGCTGTGCCCCTGGGCCTGGATGACGTCCCGGTGGGTGCTGGAAGTGGAGAAGGTGCGGGACATCGAGGTCCGCTGGCACATCATGAGCCTGGCGGTGCTGAACGAGCCCAGGCTGGACGAGCTGCCCGAGGACTACCGCGACATGCTCACCACCCAGGCGTGGGCGCCGGTGCGCGTGGTCACCGCGGCCTGGCAGAAGCACGGCGAGGACGTCCTCGGCCCGCTCTACACCGCGCTCGGCACCCGCTTCCACAACCGCGGCGAGGGCCCCACCCGCGAGGCGATCGCCGCCGCCCTGGAGGAGGTGGGCCTGCCCGCCGGCCTCATCGAGTACGCCGACCAGGAGGACTTCGAGTTCGACGCCGAGCTGCGTGCCTCCCACAAGGAGGGCATCGAGAAGGTCGGCCAGGACGTCGGCACCCCGGTCATCGCCGTCCCCGGCCCCGACGGCGAGCAGATCGCCTTCTTCGGCCCGGTGGTCACCCCCACCCCGAAGGGCGAACAGGCCGCCCGCCTGTGGGACGGCACCCTCGCGGTCGCCTCGGTCCCCGGCTTCTACGAGCTGAAGCGCACCCGCACGGTGGGCCCGGACTTCGGCAACCTGTGACCCGGCCGGTCACCGGAAGGTCTCGGGGAGGCTGAAGCCCTTCGCCTGGCGCCAGTGCGGCTGGACCCACAGACACCGTCCCTTGGGCGTCCGGCTCTCGCACCGCCACCAGCCGTGGCCGTCCTGCACTCCGCGTGCCTCGTTGATGAACCTCGCCTCCTGCGGGCCCACCTTGCTGAACGGCTGCGGCTTCTTCTCGGGGCAGTTGGGGCAGTGGATGTAGTCGGGCATGCGTGCCTCCAGTTCCGGCCGCCGGGTCGCTCTGCGCTGTTTGCCGGAATGGGGATCGTAAGGGCGCGGATGTCGCGTCGCGAGCCCGGAACCCGTCCCGCCGGGGCGGCTTTCCGGGCGGAAGCCCCCGCGAGTCGCTCTCCCCCAAGGGGGGAGCCCACTCGCGGGGGCTTCCTTGCTTTCCGCCCGCCCGGGTGAAGGGTGAGAAGACGATCACCGGGCGCAGGCCCCGTCCCGGGCCGCTATTGCAAAACTAGGGCAACTGCGGTTGGGCGACCACAAGCCCCTGGGGGCGTGTTGGGTCAGCTCCGCCCGCGGGTGCGCTGCCAGGCGCAGCCGATCGCGGCCAGGACCAGCGTCATCCCGCCCGTCGAGTACAGCTGCACCCGCGTGCCGGGCTCCCGGGCCATCAGGACGAAGACGGCCGCCATGCCGGCCAGGGCCACCCAGGTGAGCCAGGGGAACGCCCACATCCGTACGACCAGCTTCTCCGGCGCCTCGGACTCCAGCCGGCGCCGCAGCCGCAGCTGCGAGACGGCGATGAAGATCCAGACGACGAGGATCACCGCGCCGATCATGTTCAGCAGCCAGGGGAAGACATCGCTCGGCCGCCAGTAGCTGAGCAGCACGCACACGAAACCGAAGAAGCAGCTGCCCAGCACCGCGACCCGCGGGACCCCGCCCGAGACCTTCGCCAGCGCCCTGGGGCCCTGACCGCGCTCGACCAGCGAGTACGCGATGCGCGAGGCGCCGTAGATGTTGGCGTTCATCGCGCTCAGCAGCGCGACCAGCACCACCACGTTCATCAGCCGGCCGGCGCCCGGGATGCCGAGGTGGTCGAGGGCGGCGACGTACGGGCCCTTCGCCACGACCTCCTCGGAGTCCCACGGGACAAGGGTGACGACGACCGCCATGGAGCCGACGTAGAACAGCGCGATGCGCCACATCGCCGTACGGACGGCGCTCGCCACGCCGCGCACCGGGTTCTCCGACTCGGCCGCCGCGATGGTCACCGTCTCCAGGCCGCCGTAGGCGAAGACGGAGGCGAGCAGGCCGACGATCAGCCCGTTGGCGCCGTGCGGGAGGAAGTCGGTGAGGTTCGAGGCGCCCGGCGCGTGGGTGCCGGGCAGCACGCCGGCGATCGCGAGGACGCCGAGGACCAGGAACAGGGTGATCGCGCCGACCTTCAGCGCGGCGAACCAGAACTCGAACTCGCCGAAGTTCTTCACCGCGGCCAGGTTCGTGCCGCAGAACACCACCATGAACAGCGCCACCCACGCCCACTCCGGCGTGCCCGGCAGCCAGCCGGTGACGATCTTCGCGGCGCCGATGCCCTCCAGGCCGACCGCCGTGCACAGCAGCACCCAGAACGACCAGCCCGCGGTGAACCCGGCCCACGGGCCGAACGCCCGCTCGGCGTGTGCGGAGAACGAACCCGACGACGGGTACGCCGCCGACATCTCGCCCAGCATCCGCATCACCAGCATCACGAGCAGGCCGGACAGGGTGTAGGCGACGACGATCGAGGGTCCGGCGGCGGCGATGCCCGCGCCGGATCCGACGAACAGGCCGGCGCCGATCACACCGCCGAGGGCGATCATCGACAGGTGGCGCTGCTTCAGGCCGTGGGACAGGGAGGCGTCGTCCGCCCGCGGGGGCCGTTCGACGGTGATGGTGCTGCGGGGCATGGGGGCGGCTCGTCCAGTGTGTGGGGGCAGGTGCGAAAACCCCCACAGTCTGGGTGGACTCCTCGCCGGCACGAAGCTGCCGTCCATCATCCGGACGCGTTTGGCGCACAGGGTGAGACGGTGGCTACGCCGCGAGTGGCGTGGCGCCGGGCGGCGGGACTCACAGCGACGGCCTCGCCCGGTCCGTCCGCCGCTGGTGCGCGATCGAAGCGCCTCCGGCCTGCTCGTCCGTCTCGGCGGCCGTGGTCTGCCGGCCGGCGCCCCGCCTCTCCGGGACGAGGAGATCGGAGGGGGTGCAGTCCAGCACTTCGCAGATGATGTCGAGGTCGTCGAGGCGGACGGTCAGCGGACACCTGGAAGACCACAGGTGGGACATCTTGCCCAGGGAAATGACCAGTCCGGCGTCCGCGAGCATCCGCTGGAGATCGCAGGCTTTCCAGATGTCGCGCTGGGCCGCGACCATCCGCAAATTCCACTTCATCGACGTGTCCCTCCGATCCCTGGAATCCGGCGGAACGGGAATCGTGGGGCCGGTCGGCGAGGATTCCGTGGTCGATGGACAGGAATGGAATCGGCGGTTGCCGCGGCTGTGAAGCGGACGGCACCTCTGTGGCTGGTGTCGCCCATGTGTTCTCCTCCAGGGTTTTGAGGGGATCGTCCCGGAAAGGGGGAAGCGTTGAAAGCACCCTCTTGCCGTGCCCGGACCGGCGGGTGGGGAATTCCGCCCTTTTCCATGCTGCGCCGCCCGCAGTCACGTTTTCATGACGGCGGGCGGCACAGATTTCTTCGGACTAACGACGCCAGTAGGGGTAGCAGTCCCGGTCGTGGTCGTGGTGGCGGCAGTTCAGGTCCCGGTGCCGGTCCCAGCCGGAGTGCCGGCCGCAGTCGCGGTAGCGGTGGTTGTTGCGGTGGCCGTGACGCCAGTGGTCACCGCGGTCGTGGTGGCGGTACCGCCCCATGTCATCGGTGTGACGGTACCTGAAGGGGTCGTTGTCCCGCGTGTGGGACGGCATGCCCCGGACGAACGAGGACGCCACCGGCGTCGCAGAGGTCTTCGCCGGAAGAGGAGCTGCGGCTGCCTCCGCCGAGAGCGGCACCACGACAGCGCCGGCCGCCAGAAGCGCGCCTGCCACTGCCTTAGCGATGGTCTTCACCTAATCTCCTTTCGAACACCAGGGCTTGGGTTCCGCCCTGTTGCTGGAACTGACGCTACATCAAACTGATCGGCATTCACGGAACGCTGAGTCGCAGTCAATCCGCAGCAGACCCGGACGAGATGCGGAAACAGCAGCTCAGCGGCGTTGTGGAAAGTCTTCTGGAAATTCGCGCCACGCCTGGTCATGACACCCGGCCAGGCGAATCTCCTGGCCGGCCGGAGCGAACCGAAAAGGTGCACAAAAAAGAGTCCGACCGCGTGAGGAATTCGCTTTGAATGCCCCGTATTTCTCGGAGTCGCACAATGAGAAAATGTGCTGCGGCCTGGTGGAACGGGCGAGGAGCGGACATGGGCTTTGGACCGGCTTTTCCGGAGTGCGCTCCTTGCTGGGAGAGCGCGTCGGCCGCCCTGCGGCGGGGCGGCGCCGGCCCTCCCGTGGTGTGCGCCACCAGGGATTTGAACAAATGAACGCTTTTGGATGCATGTCGGAAATAGCTTGTTTGCGTGAACCTCCCTTTTTCGGCTACCGTCCACGCTCTCCGGACGAATCGTCCGGAGACTCTGGACGGCGGGGTCGGCGCATGACCACGCCTCCTTCTTGCGGGTCTGCCGTGCAGGCCTCGGCGGCCGGGTGCTCCATGGCCCGGCCGCGGAGGGCGCAAGGCCCCGACCCGCCTCCGTTTCGCGCACATCCCTTCATCGCTGAAAGGTGTTTCCCGATGAACAACGACCAGCTCGAGGCCGAGACCGCTGAACTCCTGCCGGGACGTGAGGCGCTGGGCAAGTTCTCGTTCAACTTCGCCAGGATGGCGACCATCTCGAAGAAGATCGCGCACGTGGACGCCCACAACGAGTCGGCGGCGGTGAACCAGTACTCGCCGTTCGCGGTCGCCCAGTCCCAGGCGACGCAGGCCATCAGCGTCCGGCAGTAACACGCTCCCGGTGCAGGGGCAGGCCGGGGGCCTGCCCCTGCACCGTCACGTCCGTCACGTCCGCCACACAGCGCTTTCGCCCATCCTCCGGCAGCGGCAGGAACGAGTGTGATCCAGTGAGCAGTCCTCATCCCGCAGCACTGCGTACCCGCGCCCTGGAGCTGGTGTCCGAGGGTCACTCGGCAAAGGAAGTGGCACGGCAGCTGGGCATCCCCCCGCAGACCGTGTACCGCTGGCAACGCTCCCGCGCATCTCAGTCGAACCTGACACAGGCCCGTACCCGGATCGAGGAACTGGAGGGAGAAGTCCTCCTGTGCCGCAGGGTCATTGACGTCATGAGGCAGGTGATGCCCCCAAAAGACGTTACGAAGTGATCTCTCTGGTGGCGGCGCAGGGTTTCCCGGCACGCAGGGTCATCGCACTCCTCGACGTCTCGGAGTCCGGGTACTACGCCTGGCGCGAACGCACCCCGTCCGCACGGTCGCTGCGCCGAGCCTGGCTGGCCCGCATGATCCTCGACATCCACAGGGAGTCCGGCTCGACGTTCGGATACCGCCGTGTGAGGAAGGAACTCGAACACCGTTACGGCATCAGCGTCAGCCACGGAACCGTGGAACTCCTCATGAACCAGGCCGGTATTCGTGGAAGAGCGGGACACCTGCGCGATCAGGCACTGCAGAGGGCCGCCCGCCCGCAAAGCCACCGCTGGATCGTCGACGTGCTCGCCTTCAGCACACTCCAGGGCTCCTTGTACACGGCCGTCGTCCTCGACATCACATCCCGCCGTCTGATCGGCTGGAGCACTGCGGCAACAGCGGAAACCGCACTCGTCCACCGGGCCCTCGTCGCGGCCATCACCCGCGGCGCCGGCACGGACCCGCCCGCCGAGACCGCGCAGCACGACCCCCTGGCCTGCTTCTTCACCGAGCGAGCCGTCACCCTGGAATGCGCCCCCGTCTCCGGAGCCATGGGGGACTGGTACGACCACGCCGTGGTCGAGGCCTTCTGGGAAGAAATCCACCGTGAGCCGGCGGGCCCGGACTCCTGGCAGGACGCCGAGGTCCTCGAAGCCGAACTCATCGAGACCTTCGAGCACTTCACCCGGCAGGAGCGAGCCGCCGGCCGGCGCGCCCACCCACATCGAGGGCGGATCAATGCAGACGACACCTCAGGACCACCGAGTGCGCCTGTACGGCGCCCTGGAGGCCGTATGCGTGCCCCTCGGCGTCGCTGACGTCCGGGCCGTCTTCGCACTGGCCGAACTCGACTGCGTCACCGTTCAAGCCGTCATCGACTGGATCAACGCGGCACGAACGCTCGCACCCGATGCGACCGGTCCGCACGCTCTCCCTACCGGGACTCCTCCGCCCGCAGCAGCGACTCGACGAGAACGGCCACATGCCGACGATCCGTCGGGCTCAGCTTGTGCACGCTCGCGATGAGGATTTCCACCTCGGGATCCGCGATCTCGGGCGCATCCTCGAAGTACAGGTTGACGCCGGCGGCCTCGGCCGCAGCCCGCTGCACCGGCGCCACCGGTATGCCCAACCCCCTGGCCAAGCCCTCCAGCGTGGTCTGTTGAGGCATCCGCGCCAGTCGTGCCGACGTCGCCAGATGGTGGACCGTTGAACGGGAGATGCCGCCGCGGCGCGCTACGTCGCTGT
Organism: Streptomyces sp. NTH33; assembly: GCF_003236365.1. Classification (GTDB taxonomy): domain Bacteria; phylum Actinomycetota; class Actinomycetes; order Streptomycetales; family Streptomycetaceae; genus Streptomyces. Next base: position 1,436 of record NZ_POTZ01000310.1, on the reverse strand, counting down.
AGGACCAGCCGTTCTGATCCAACTTGTGCCTGATCATTTCCTGCAGTGTGTTGGGCACCGCCGGTTCTTCCTGTGGAGAGTGGGAACAGCCGCCTGTCAATGAGTCTAACGGCCCCACCCTCAGGTGGTTCTGCACCTTCTTCCCGTCGCCGCCCTGTTCGCCTGCGCAACGGCGCAGGCGAACACCCGGGCGCCGGGGTCTGCCGGTCTCCCAGATCGCGCACCAGGCGGACGAGCTCGCCCGCCGGGTCAAAGCCGTCCTCGACCGTGAGGCGGCGCGCGCACCGCGCGGCAGTGACAGCGACCCCTTGGCCCGCTTCGCGCCGACCGTGACCATGCACCGTCACGTCCGGTAGATCCGGCCGCAGCCGCTCAGGGCCGCGGCCCCCCACCGCGGCCCTGAGCACCACGGCAGCCCGACGGAGGGGACGGGTGCAGGCGGCAGGCGATGAGCGGTTTGGTGGGACTCCACAGTTCTCGCCGGGCCGGAGAAGTGGCGGAAACCGCTCCACCTCAGTGATCGGCGTCACGTCCCGTCAGGTGTACGGCCCTTCCTTTGTCCGAAGGTCACCAAGTGTCCGTTCCCCCCTTGTCGAGCGCTGACGGTGATCGCCGCGCGGCCGCTGGGATAGCGTCACCGTGTCCCGAACTGCCCTCACTCCGCGGAGTCCCCATGAGCACCGCCGCCACCCCCGCCCGTACCGGCGTCGTCCTCGCCGACCTGCTGCCAGCGTCCCGCGTCCGGGACATCGCGCTCGTGGTGGGCGGCGCCGCGCTCACCGGAGTCGCCGCCCAGATCGCGGTGCCCGTTCCGGGCTCCCCGGTGCCGGTGACCGGCCAGACCTTCGCGGCCCTGCTGGTGGGCACCTCGCTCGGCGCCGGCCGCGGCTTCCTCTCCCTCGTCCTGTACACGCTCGCGGGCGTCGCGGGCGTGCCGTGGTTCGCGGACGGTGCCTCGGGCGCGACCTCCGTCTCCTTCGGCTACGTCCTCGGCATGCTGCTCGCCGCCACCGTCGTCGGTGCCCTGGCCCGCCGCGGCGGCGACCGCAACGCCTGGCGCACGGCCGGCACGATGGTGCTGGGCTCGGCGGTCATCTACGCGGTCGGCGTGCCCTACCTGGCCCTGGCCGCCGACATGTCCGCGTCCGCCGCGATCGCGGCCGGCCTCACCCCGTTCCTGATCGGCGACGCCCTGAAGGCCGCCCTGGCCATGGGCCTGCTGCCCACCGCCTGGAAGCTCGCCAAGAAGTGACGGCTGACCGCTCGACGCCGTAGTTCCCGCGCAAGAGGTTCGCCGGGTCGCATCGCGACGCGGCGAACCTCTTGCGCGTTCCACACCGTCAGGCCCGCCCCTCCCGCGGTCGCCGCCGCGGCGGGCCAGGGCACCGACGACGGTGGCGGCGAGCAGCATGCCGAGGACGTAGCCGAAGGAGACG
>NZ_POTZ01000030.1 GCF_003236365.1 Streptomyces sp. NTH33 | reverse complement strand
GCCACACACGCGCGGCCGGGGGTTGGTCGGGCACGCCCCCGTGCGCCACGCGGTTGTGCCCGTCGGTGCGCCCGTGCGCGTCGGCCACGCGTGTGTGGCCGTCGGCGGCGTACTGGTTCGCCTCGTGCGGGTCCGCGTGATGCCGGTCCGCGTCGTGTTGATCCGCGTCGTGTTGATCCGCTTGATCCGCGTGGTGTCGCTCCACGTCGTCGTACCGGTGCGCGTCGTCGTGCCGGTGCGTCGCGTGTCGCTCGGCGGTCGTCCGTCCGGGGCGGGGCGCGGCCCAGGGGGCGTACGCCAGGAGCAGTGAGCCGGCGAACCAGCCGGCGTCGAGCAACTGCCCGGAGCGGTAGCTGTGGTGCAGCAGCGGTGAGGTGAACAGGGCGTCGCACAGCACGGTCAGGGCGAGCCCGCCGATCGCGGTGTTCACGGCGGTGCGGTTGACCGCGGAGCGCCGGAAGTGCAGTGCGAGCACCATGCTGACCAGGACGATGTCCAGCAGCGGGTACGCCAGCGAGAGCGCGGTGTGCGCGACGCTCGGACCCTCGAACCTGGCCGCCTGGGCCAGCGCGATGCTCCACGACAGCGTGAGCAGCGAGCCCCCGATCAGCCAGGCGTCCAGCGCCAGGCACACCCACCCGGTCTTGTTCACCGGCCGTTTGGCGAGCACCAGCAGGCCGACGATCGCGGGCGGCGCGAAGCACAGGAAGAACAGGTCGGCGTAGCTGGGGCTGGGCACGTCCTGGTGGAGGACGACCTCGTACCACCCCCAGACCGCGTTGCCCAGGGCCGCCATCGCCGAGGAGAGGGCGAACAGCAGCCAGGCGGTTCGAAACCGGACGCGGCGGCTGCGCGCGTACAGGGCGCAGGAGACGGCGGCCGTGCCGGCCGCGGCACTCAGCCCGAAGTCACCCATGACCAGCGCGACCTCGTTCGAACCCCAGCCGCACGCGGAGCCGACGGCGTATCCCGCGCACATCAGCGCCACCAGGAGTTGCGGAGCCAGTCCTGTACGGCCGGCGGCGGCCGACGGCCGGGGCAGCGGCGCCCCCGGCGAAGACGGAGTCCGCAGTGCGCCGTTGAGCGCGGCCAGGGCGGGCGGTGGTGGGCTCACCGGAGCCTCCTGGTCCGCACCGCCGGGTCCCTGGGGTCCCGGTGCGCCGGGTACGCGTGCCTCCGGCGGCCGCCGGGCCTGCGGTGGTGGTGATGGCTGCTGTGCCGGCCGCGTCTGTGCGCGGCCGTGCGCCAGGGCCATGGGTGGCGGCCCCGCCGCGTCGGATCGTTCGTCCATAGGCCGTGCATCGCCCGTCGCCCCCCTCGCAGTCTGAAATGTCCGTCCCCGGCGCCGAACGGTGCGCGGCGCAGCCCCTGTCGGGACGATACACCAGTCTCGTCACTCAGGGACATAGTTCCTCTACGCTCAGTGACAATCGCAGGGACGCGGGAACGCACCGCGTCCGGAGGGTCGCGGACGGTACCCGAAGCGGACTACGCGCTTGCCGCACCCGTCGTCAGAATCACGTTGGCGAGCGGCTCCTGGTTCACGAAACGGCGCAACTGATCCGTCAGAAGCCGTTTGGCGCGCGGCAGGAAGGCGGACGTGGGGCCGCCGACGTGGGGGCTGATCAGCACGCCCGGCGCGTGCCACAGGGGATGCCCCGGGGGCAGCGGCTCGGGGTCGGTGACGTCGAGGGCGGCGGTGAGACGGCCGCTGTCCAGCTCGGTGAGCAGCGCCTTGGTGTCGACGACGGGTCCGCGCGCGACGTTCACCAGCAGTGCGCCGTCCTTCATCCGGGCGAGGAAGTCGGCGTTCACCAGCCCGCGCGTGGCCTCTGTCAAGGGCGTGGACAGGACGACGACGTCGGCTTCCGGGAGCAGGGAGGGCAGATCGGTGAACGGATGCACCGGACCGCGCGCCGTGGTGCGCTTGGAGCGCGCCACGCGCGCCACCCGCGCGAGCTCGAAGGGCGTGAGCCTGTCCTCGATGGCGGCGCCGATGGAGCCGTAGCCGACGATGAGCACGTTCTTGTCGGCGAGGGCGGGATGGAAACCTCCCTGCCACTCGCCCCGGTCCTGGGCCCGTACGAAGCCGGGGATGCCGCGCAGCGAGGCCAGGACGAGCGCCAGGGCGAGCTCTGCCGTGCTCGCCTCGTGCACTCCGCGCGCGTTGCACAGCCGCACGCCCGGGGGCAGGTGCCGCAGGCCCGGCTCCACGTGGTCGGTGCCGGCGGACAGCGTCTGCACGACCCGCAGGGAGCTCATGTGCGGCATCGGGCGTACACCGATGTCGCTGGGCTTCATGTACGGCACGACGTAGAAGGCGCAGTCGGCGGGGTCCGCGGGGAACTCCTCGGCGCCGTCCCAGAAGCGGTAGGCGGGCCCCTGCGGAAGCCCCTCGATCTCGTCCGGCGGGATGGGCAGCCATACGTCAGCAGTCATGGTCAGGAGGCTATGCCAGGGACGGGAGGAGGCAGAGGTTAGGTTGGTGGGCCCCGAGAGAGGGAGGGTTACGGCCAAGTGGAGCGCAGGACGATCGGCGCGGCGGCACTCGCGGTGGGAGCCGTAGGACTGGGGTGCATGCCGATGAGCTGGGCGTACAGCGCGTCGCGGCAGCGGGGGGCGGAGTCGCTCAGGGCCGTGCACCGGGCGCTGGATCTGGGCTCGACGCTCCTGGACACGGCCGACATGTACGGCCCGTTCACCAACGAGCTGCTGGTGGGGCGGGCGTTGAAGGAGCGGCGGTCCGAGGCCTTCGTCTCGACGAAGGTCGGTCTGCTGGTGGGTGAGCAGCACATCGTGGCCAACGGCCGTCCCGGCTATGTGAAGCGGGCCTGCGACGCCTCGCTCCGGCGGCTGCAGACGGACGTGATCGACCTCTACCAGCTGCACCGCGCCGACCCCGAGGTCCCGGTCGAGGAGACCTGGGGGGCGATGGCGGAGCTGGTGCGGGCCGGGAAGGTGCGGGCGCTGGGGCTGTGCGCGGTGGGCGCGCGCGGCGGGCGCGGCGGGCGCCGGTCCGGGGCGCGGCTGCACGACGGAACGATCCGCCAGCTGGAGCGGGTGCAGCAGGTCTTCCCGGTGAGCGCGGTGCAGGCCGAGCTGTCGGTGTGGTCGCCGGAGGCGCTGGAGTCGCTGCTGCCGTGGTGCGAGACGCGCGGGGTCGGCTTCCTGGCCGCGATGCCCCTCGGCAACGGCTTCCTGACCGGCACGCTCGTCCCCGGCGAGGGTTTCGAACCGGACGACGTACGCGCCCGTCACCCCCGTTTCACCGCCGAGATGATGGCCGCCAACCAGCCGATCGTGGCCGGCCTGCGGCGAACGGCCGGGCGCCACGGCGAGCACGTCACCCCCGCGCAGGTGGCCCTGGCGTGGGTACTGGCCCAGGGACGCCACGTGATCCCGGTACCGGGCACCAAGCGGGAACGCTGGGTGACGGAGAACGCGGGCGCGGCGGCGCTGCGCCTGACGCCGCCGGACCTGGCGGAGCTGGGCCGGCTGCCGGCGGCCCGGGGGTCGTGGGACTGAGGGCGCGCGGCGGCGGACGCGGGCGCCGGGTTCGGCGGGCGTCGGTTCCGGGTGTTCGGGAACCTGGGAGGCGCGGGCGGTGTATGACAGGTAGGACCCGCCGCGTCGAAGGGACGAAGATCGTGCAACGTCGAGTGGTGACGGGCGTACTGGCCGCCGCCCTGCTGTTGACGGCCGGATGCTCCTCCGGGGGCTCACCGGTCGGCGGGGACACCGTGGCGCCCGACCGTACGCCAGCGACGTCCTCGCCCTCCGGGCAGGCGCCCGGGGAGAGCGCTCCGCCGGCCAAGGGCTCGGTGAAGGTGCTGCGTACGGTCGCGGAGGGGCTGAACTCTCCGTGGGGGCTGGCCCCGGTTCCCGGTGGTGGTCTGCTCGTCTCCTCGCGCGACAAGGCGACGATCACGCGCGTGGACGAGAAGACGGGGAAGAAGACCGAGCTGGGCACGGTGCCCGGGGTGGCGCCGGAGGGCGAGGGCGGCCTGCTGGGCATCGCGCTCTCCCCCGGCTTCGCCTCCGACCACATGATCTACGCCTACTTCACCTCGGCCTCGGACAACCGCGTCGTCCGGATGCTGTACGACGCCAGGAAGCCGGCCGGACAGCAGCTGGGCGCCCCCGACACGATCTTCAAGGGGATCCCCAAGGGGGTCATCCACAACGGCGGCCGGATCGCCTTCGGCCCCGACCGGATGCTGTACGTGGGCACGGGCGAGACCGGCGACCGGGGGCTGGCCCAGGACAGGAAGTCCCTGGGCGGCAAGATCCTGCGGCTGACCCCGGAGGGCGAGCCGGCCCCGGGCAACCCGTTCCCCGGCTCCCCGGTGTACTCCTACGGCCACCGCAATGTGCAGGGTCTGGCCTGGGACGGCAAGCAGCGCCTGTTCGCCTCGGAGTTCGGCCAGGACACCTGGGACGAGCTGAACGCGATCAAGCCGGGCGACAACTACGGCTGGCCGGACGCGGAGGGCAGGTCCGGCGACCCGAAGTTCCACAACCCCGTCGCCGAGTGGCACACGGACGTGGCCTCCCCCAGCGGCATCGCCTACGCCGAGGGCTCCATCTGGATGGCCGGTCTGAGGGGGCAGCGTCTGTGGCGCGTCCCGCTGAAGGGCACGGAGGCCTCCGCGGCGCCCCAGGCGTTCCTGACCGGCGAGTTCGGCCGCCTGCGCACGGTGGTCCCGGCGGGCGGCGGCAAACTCTGGCTGACCACCAGCAACACGGACGGCCGCGGCACCCCGAAGAAGGGCGACGACCGCATCCTGGAACTGGAGGTGAGGTAGGCCCCGTCCCTCACCCCTCGCCGGCCCCGCCCTCCTCCGAGGAGGCCCCGGGCGGCCGTATGACCACCTTCCCGGACTCGAGGTCGATCGGCCCCCGTCCGGGGTCGTTGTCCCCCACGTCCTCCCGCGTCAGCTCCAGCCGCTTCTTCTCGTCCCGGGTGTGCTTGCGTCCGGGCGCGAACAGTTCCTCGAAGACGTTGAACATCGCACTCTCCTTGTGGACCGTGTCATCGCGCCACCAGCCGGTCCCCGGCCCCCGGCGGGAACAGCCCCAGCCGGTGGGCCACCGCCGCTGCTTCTCCGCGGCCCGAGACGCCCAGTTTGGCGAGGATGTTGGAGACGTGGACGCTGGCCGTCTTGGGGGAGATGAAGAGTTCCTCGGCTATCTGGCGGTTGGTGCGGCCGGCCGAGACCAGGCGCAGGACGTCGCGTTCACGGCTGGTCAGGCCCAGGGACTCGGCGGGGTCGGCGGAGGCGAGGGGCTGCTGCGGGGCACGGGTCAGGGTGAGGCGGGCACGGCGGGCGAGCAGCGTGACGGAGTCGGCGAGCGGGCGGGCGCTCAGGTGCTCGGCGACAGCGTGGGCCAGACGCAGCAGTTCGGTGGCGCGGTCCCGCTGGTCCTCGCCGGCCGCGAGCAGCGCCTCGGCCAGGCGGCAGCGGACGCGGGCGAGGTCGTAGGGGCGCTCCAGCACCTCGAAGGCGGCGACGGTCTCCGCCCAGTCCTCCGGCCGGCCGTGGCCCTCGGCGCGCAGCAGTTCGGCGCGCACCCAGCGTTCGTACGCCTGCCAGACGGGCACGTTGGTGGCGAGCGACTTGGCGGCCCGGCGGATGCGTTCGAGGGTCTCGGGGCGTCCCGGGCCGGCGGCGGGCAGTCCGGCCGCCCCGGTCTCCACGGTGGCGGCGGTCAGCAGCAGGGGCCAGCCGTGGCGCTGGGTGCCGGGCGGGAAGCCGTCCTCCAGGACGCGCTGGAGTTCGGCGCGGGCGTCCAGCAGGCGGCCCTCGCCCGCGGCGACCCCGATCGCGATGCGGGACAGCGGCAGGGAGTGCTGGGGGGCGAAGTCGTGGGTGCCGAAGTACTCGCAGGCGTAGGCCAGTTGGGTAGACGCTACGACGAGGTCGCCGCGTTCGAGGGCGAGTTCGGCGCGGATCCGAGCATGGAAACCGCGGGGTTTGGCGCTCCGGTCCACGCGCTGCGACCGGGACGCGGCCTCGGCGGCCTCCTCCCAGCGGCCCAGGGTGAACAGCGACTCGGCGAGGTTGCCCCACACCCAGGCCTCGCTGTCCAGCAGGCCGAAGCGTTGGGTGTAGGCGATCCCCTCCTCCATGAGCGGCACGGCCTCGCGGGAGCGGCCGACGGACTCCAGTTCGGAGGGCAGGTTGATGAAGGAGCGGCCGGCGACGGCGGCGATGCCGTTCTCGACCGTGCGCCTGTTGACCTCGTACATTTCGGCGAGGCCCGCCTCGACGTCGCCGGCCTGGACCATGAGGCCGCCCAGGGTGAGCCGCGCGGTCATCTCGATCTCGCAGGCGCCGACCATGCGCGCGTACTCCACGGCCCGTTCGGCGGCCGAGAGGGCGTCGGGGCCCGGTGCCTGCACCATGGACCAGTTGGCGACGTTGGCCAGCACCTCCGCGTGCACTTCGGACGGCGGCAGCCCGCGCACCAGCTCCTGCGCGGTGCCCAGTTCCTCCCAACCGTCGCCGTGGCCCTTCGCCTGGACCAGCTTGGCGCGCTGAATCCAGAACCAGGCGGCTCTGAGAGGGTCGTTCTCGTCCTCCAGGAGGCGCAGCGCCCGCTTGGTGATCTTCATGGCGCGGTCCCGTTCCCCGCAGAGGCGACCCGCGACGGAGGCCTCGGCCATGACGTCGAGGTAGGTCAGCGGGGTGGTCGCCGGGTCACAGTCGCAGGGAGCGTAGACCTGGGAGTAGTCGGCGAGCCGCAGCCGGGCCCGGATATCCTCGGGTGCGGCGTCCCACAGTTCCATCGCCCGCTCCAGCAGCCCCAGCTGCTCGCTGTAGGCGTGCCGGGCGCGGGCCGCGACGGAGGCGTCGAGGACGGCGGGCAGGGCCTTGGCCGGGTCGTGGGCGTGGTACCAGTAGCTGGCCAGCCGCATGACGCGCTGGTCGGCGGGGACGAGGGTCGGGTCGGCCTCCAGGGCCTCGGCGTAGCGGCGGTTCAGGCGTGAGCGCTCGCCGGGCAGCAGGTCGTCGCTGACGGCCTCGCGGACCAGGGAGTGCCGGAAGCGGTAGCCGTCGCCGGTGCGTGCGGCGATCAGGATGTTGGCGTTCACCGCGTCCCGCAGCGCCTCGATGAGATCGTCCTCGGCGAGCCGGGCCACGGCGGCGAGCAGCCGGTGCTCGACGGTGGACCCGCCCTCGGCGGCGATCCGGGCGATCCGCTGGGCGGGCTCGGGAAGCGTCTCGACCCGGACGAGGAGCAGGTCGCGCAGGGATTCGCGGAGACCGGGACAACAGCGCTCGTGGACGGCGACGGCGAGTTCCTCGACGAAGAAGGCGTTGCCGTCGGAGCGTTCGAAGATCTCGTCGACCTGGGCGGGGTCCGGTTCGGCGGCCAGGATGCCGGCGACCTGGCGGCCCACTTCCTGGCGGGTGAACCGGGCGAGTTCGAGGCGGCGGACCGTGCGCAGCCGGTCGAGTTCGGCGAGCAGGGGCCGCAGCGGGTGACGGCGGTGGATGTCGTCGGAGCGGTAGGTGGCCAGGACCAGGAGGCGGCCGGTGCGCAGGGTGCGGAAGAGGTAGGCGAGCAGGTGCCGGGTGGAGGCGTCGGCCCAGTGCAGGTCCTCCAGGGCGAGGACGACGGCGTGGTCGGCGGCGACGCGCTCCAGCAGCCGGGCGGTGAGTTCGAAGAGGCGGGCCATGCCCTGCTCGTCGTACCGGCCCGTGCCCCGCGCGGCGGGCGGCTCGCCGAGTTCGGGCACCAGCCGGGCGAGTTCCTCCTCCTGCCCGGCGGCCGCGGCGGCGAACTCGTCGGGCAGTTCGCGGCGCAGGGCGCGCAGGGCGGTGGAGAAGGGGGCGAACGGCAGCCCGTCGGCGCCGATCTCCACGCAGCCGCCGAGCGCCACGACGGCGCCCCGGCGGGCGGCGGCGCCGGCGAACTCCTCCACCAGACGGGTCTTTCCGACACCCGCCTCACCGCCGAGCAGCAACGCCTGCGGCTCTCCCCCGGTGCTTGACGCCCGGGAGGTGCCCCCGCCGTCGGCACGGGAGAGCGCGTCGTGCAGCGTGCTCAACTCGTCGGCGCGGCCTACGAACACCGGACTGACGGATCTGGTCTCCACAACCCCGAGCATCGCATGCGGGTACGACAGCGCGGCACCGGTTTTCCCGGTCCGCGCCATCGCGTTCATGCCGCGTGGGTGAACCGGTGCCGACGGGGACCGTGGCTATGGGGCTCCGCCTCGGGGGTTCGCCGGGCGGCTGAGCGGCGGGTGGCGCGGCGGGCGCTCAGGGCCTCGCGGACCAGCCGGTCCTGCTCGGCGCGGCGGGCGAGTTCGGCGGAGCGCAGCTGGTGGAGCTCGAGGTGGAACATGGTGTCTCCCTGGTGAGGCGGTTTCGGCATCGCTTTTCGCGATGCCTCCACCTTCGTCTCCCAGGGGGGTCCGCCACATCGGGAGAGTTCCGCATCTTCCCGCCGCGCAGGCACCTTAGACGCGTGTGAGAAGCCTCAGACGCGTGTGAGGATCCTCAGACACGCGTGAGGAACCTCGGAAACGGCCGCAAGGCACCGTTGAGAGCCCGGTAAGGCACCTGGTGGCCGTTACCGGCCCTCACGCGCGCGTGCCTCGCGCCACTCGGGGGCGAGGACCGCCCACACCTCCGTGTCCTGGCGTACGCCCCGGTAGGGGAAGCTCTCGCGGAGCACGCCCTCGCGGGTCATGCCCAGCCGCCGCGCCACCTTGATGCTCGCCTCGTTGGCCGACGACGCGCGCCACTCCACGCGGTGCATGCCGCGCTCGTCGAACGCCCAGTCGACGAGCACCCGCGCCCCGCGCGTGACGAGTCCCCGTCCGGTACCGGCCGGCTCCAGCCAGCAGCCGATCTCGCAGGTGCCGGTCGCCGCGTCGAAGACGCGGAACAGCAGCCCGCCGACCAGCTTGCCCTCCAGCCACAGCCCGTGCAGGAAGCCGCTGTCGGTGGCGCGCTTGTCGGCGTACGCCTGCAGGATCGCGCGGGCGGAGTCGAGGTCGGTGGCGTTCGCCCCGAACGGGATGTGCCGGGTGATGAACGTCCGCCCCCGGTCCAGGTGAGCGAGGAACTCCGCGGCGTGCCAGGGCTCCAGCGGCCGCAGCTCGGCCCCGTCGTCACCCAGGGATATCGCGTACATCCTGCTGCGGCTCCTTCGCCAGTGCCTCCACGACGTCCGCGATCTTCTCATGGGCGGCGCGGCACTCGGGCGGCTCGATGCTGATCCGGGGCAGCACCCGGTCCAGCGACCGCGGCAGCCACCAGTTGGCGCGGCCGAGCATGTGCATCAGGGCGGGCACGAGCAGGGTGCGCAGCACGAAGGCGTCCAGGGCGACGGCGGCGGCGAGCGCGATGCCGAACATGGCGATCACCCGGTCGCCGCCGAGCACGAAGGCGAGGAAGACCGAGATCATGATGACCGCGGCGGAGTTGATCACCCGGCCGGTCTCGGCGAGGCCGACGCGGACGGCCCGCCGGTTGTCGCCGGTCTCCAGCCACTCCTCGTACATCCGGCTGACCAGGAAGACCTGGTAGTCCATGGACAGCCCGAAGAGCACCGAGACCATGATCACGGGGAGGAAGGGCTCGATGGGTCCGGCCCGGCCGAGGCCCAGGAACTCGCTGCCCCAGCCCCACTGGAAGATCGTGACGACGACCCCGAAGGCGGCGGCGACGGCGGCGATGTTCATCGCGGCGGCCTTCAGGGGGATGCCGATGGACCGGAAGGCGAGCAGCAGCAGTACGCAGCCGAGGCCGACGACCACGCCGACGAACAGCGGCAGTCTGCCGATGATCACCTGGGCGAAGTCGTCGTATCCGGCGGTGACCCCGCCGACCTGCAGGTCGAGCGAGGTGCCGGTCTGGGCGCGCGGCAGCACCTCGGTGCGCAGCCGGTCGACGAGCTCGCTGGTGCGCTGCGACTGGGGGGCGGAGTCGGGGACGACGGTCAGGTAGGCGGTGGTGCCGCCGGTGTTGTAGGTCGCCGGGGTCACCGCGGCGACGCCCTCGGTGGTGCGCAGGGTGGCGTCGAGGTTGTCGAGGGCGAGCTTGGCCTCGGCCCCGTCCACGCGGGTCACCAGCGTCAGCGGCCCGTTGACGCCGGGGCCGAAGCCCTCGGCTATGAGGTCGTACGCCTTGCGGGTGGTGGCCGTGCTGGGGTCGTTGCCCTGGTCGGAGGTGCCCAGGCGGAGGGAGAGCGTGGGCAGGGCGAGCACGGTGATCACGGCGAGGGCGACGGCGCCGAGCAGCTTGGGGTGGCGTTCGACGAAGGCCGACCAGCGGGCGGCGAACCCGGTGGGCAGCTCGGGTTCGGGACCGTGCTCGGCCAGCCGGCGCCGCTCGCGCCGGCTCAGGGCGCGCGGGCCGATGAAGGACAGCAGGGCGGGCAGCAGGGTCACCGAGGCCGCGACGGTCAGGATTACGGTCACCGAGGCGGCGACCGCCACGCCGTTGAGGAAGCCCAGCCGCAGGATCAGCATGCCGAGCAGGGCGATGCAAACGGTGGCACCCGCGAAGACGACGGCCCGTCCGGTGGTGGCGACGGCGTTCGTGGCCGCCTCGGGGACGCCGAGTCCGCGCTTCAGTCCGCGCCGGTGCCGGGTGACGATGAACAGCGCGTAGTCGATGCCGACGCCGAGCCCGATCAGCATGCCCAGCATGGGCGCGAAGTCGGCGACCGTCATGGCGTGGCCGAGGAGCTCGATGGCGGCGTGGGCGGTGCCGACGCTCACCAGGGCGGTGGCGAGGGGCAGCAGGGCGGCGGCGAGCGAGCCGAACGCGAGCAGGAGCACCGCCCCGGCCACGGCCACGCCGACGACCTCGGCGAGGTGCCCGCCGGGGGCCTTCGTGGCCCCGATCGCGCCGCCGCCGAGCTCCACCTGGAGCCCGTCGGTCTCGGCGGCCTTGGCGGCGGTGACCACGGCCTGCGCCTCGGGCTCGGTGATGTCCTGGGCCTCGCGGGTGAAGGTGACCGTGGCGTACGCGGTGCGTCCGTCGCGACTGATCCGGTCCGCCCCCTGGGCTCCCTGGCCCTTGTAGGGGCTGGTCACGGAGGCCACCTGGGGCAGGGCGGCGATCCGGTCCAGGGTGCGGGTCATCGTCTGCTCGACGTCGGCGGCGCGCACGGTGCCGGCCGTGGTGTGCCAGACGACGGTGTCGCTGTCGCCGCCGAGTCCGGGGAAGCCCTCCCGGAGCAGCTGGGTGGCGCGGCCCGACTCGGTGCCGGGGACCTCGTAGTCGTTGGAGTACGCCGAGCCCGTGACGGAGGCGGCCGTGGTGACCCCGCCGAGGGCGAGGATCCACAGCAGTACGACGACGAGGCGGTGCCGGACGCACCAACGCGCTAGGGCTGCCACGAACGTGCTCCCAAGGTGACTATGTGGATCTTTGACCGGGAACAGTCGTCCATGATCGGAGCGGCCCGCAAAGAACGCATGAGCAAAAAGAACGCATGAGCAATCTGAAAACACTCTCGCAGGCAAATATGATCGTTTGTCTCGTTCGTGGCCTTATTCACATGAGTGCGACCCGATTCACAGGGCCGTCAGCCGCTCAATCGAACTGATCGCCGAGCGCCATCACCATCACTCCGGCGATCAGCAGCCACAGCGCCCGCCGGGTGCGGCCGCGGGAGCCGAGGAAGGCCGCGAGGGCGCAGACGGCGGCGCCGAGGGCGTAGGCGGCCGGGACGAGCGCGGGGGCCGGGCCGGTGAGCCGCAGCAGCGCCGCGGCGAGGCCGGCGAGTGCCAGCAGCGCACCGGCGCCGGCCGCGGTCCAGCGGGCGCGGCGCGCGACCTGAGCGGGGTCCTCCTCCTCGCCCTCGGCGTCGTTCTCGGCCCCGCCCCCGGCGTCGTCGGCGTCCTCGGCGCCGTCCCGGGCCGCGGCGGCCCGGACATCGTCGGCCTCGGTGTCGCCGGCCTCGGTGTCGCCGGCCTCGGATATCCCGGGGTGCGTGTCGGAATCGGCGCGTCCACTCATGGCGGGCGAGCGTAGCGCCTGCGGCGGGCGGCCCGGACGCGGGGTTGGGGTGGCCCCTGGGACGGCACGCCTCGGGGGGTGCACCGGATCCGGTGCACCCCCCGAGCGCGGTTCGCGAGAGCCGGCTCAGCCCTCGCCGACGCCCAGCTTCTGAAGGATCAGTTCCTTGACGCGGGCCGCGTCGGCCTGGCCGCGGGTGGCCTTCATGACCGCGCCGACCAGGGCGCCGGCCGCGGCCACCTTGCCGCCGCGGATCTTGTCCGCGATGGCCGGGTTGCCGGCGATGGCCTCGTCGACGGCGGTGGTCAGCGCGCCCTCGTCGGAGACGACCTTCAGGCCGCGCTTGTCGACGACCTCGTCCGGGGTGCCCTCACCGGCGAGAACGCCCTCGATGACCTGACGGGCCAGTTTGTCGTTCAGGTCTCCCCCGGCGACCAGCTCGGCGACCCGGGCGACCTGCCCGGGCGTGATCGGCAGCTCGTCCAGGGCCTTGCCCGACTCGTTGGCGGCACGGGCGAGCTCGCCCATCCACCACTTGCGGGCGGAGGCGGCGTCCGCGCCGGCCTCGATCGTGGCGACGATCGGGTCGAGGGCGCCGGCGTTGAGGATCGCCTGCATGTCGGTGGCCGAGATGCCCCACTCCGCCAGCAGGCGGGTACGGCGGACCAGCGGCAGCTCGGGCAGCACGGCGCGGATCTCCTCGACCCACTCGCGCGGCGGGGCCACCGGGACCAGGTCCGGCTCGGGGAAGTACCGGTAGTCCTCGGCCTCCTCCTTGGTCCGGCCCGAGGTCGTCGACCCGGTGTCCTCGTGGAAGTGGCGGGTCTCCTGGATCACCGTGCCGCCGCTGTCCAGTACGGCGGCGTGGCGCTGGATCTCGTAGCGGGCCGCCCGCTCCACGGACCGGAGCGAGTTGACGTTCTTCGTCTCCGAGCGCGTGCCGAACTTGTCCGCGCCCTTGGGCATCAGCGACAGGTTCACGTCACAGCGCATCTGGCCCATCTCCATCCGGGCCTCGGACACGCCGAGCGCCCGGATGAGCTCGCGCAGCTCACGGACGTACGCCTTGGCGACCTCGGGGGCGCGCTCGCCGGCGCCGGTGATCGGCTTGGTGACGATCTCGATCAGCGGGATGCCGGCGCGGTTGTAGTCCAGCAGGGAGTGGGACGCGCCGTGGATACGGCCGGTGGCGCCGCCGACGTGCGTCGACTTGCCGGTGTCCTCCTCCATGTGGGCGCGCTCGATCTCCACGCGGAAGATCTCGCCGTCCTCCAGCTGGACGTCGAGGTAGCCGTCGAAGGCGATCGGCTCGTCGTACTGGGAGGTCTGGAAGTTCTTCGGCATGTCCGGATAGAAGTAGTTCTTCCGGGCGAAGCGGCACCACTCGGCGATCTCGCAGTTCAGCGCGAGACCGATCTTGACGGCGGACTCCACGCCGGTCGCGTTGACGACCGGGAGCGCGCCGGGCAGGCCGAGGCAGACCGGGCAGGTCTGGGTGTTCGGGTCGGCGCCGAGCGTGGTCGAACAGCCGCAGAACATCTTGGTCTTGGTGCCGAGTTCGACATGGACCTCGAGGCCCATGACGGGGTCGTACGACGCCAGCGCGTCCTCGTACGACACCAGGTCGGTCGTGGTGGTCACGGTGAAAACTTCCCTCTCAGCCCAGCAGGACGTCGTCGTCGCCCAGCCGCTTCAGCTCGCGGTAGAGGATGGCGAGGCCGGTGACGATCGCGACGGCGGACACGGTGGCGTCGATCAGACGCAGCGTGTCGTGTTCGGCGCGGGCCTTCTTGATCTGCTTGGCGACACCGACCGCGCCGAACGCGGTGGTGGCCATGGACAGGTACGTACCGGACCTGGACTTCTTGAAGCCCTTGGCCTTCTGCAGCGCCTTGGTCACAGCGACGGAGCCTCCTCGAGCAGCGGGTGCCCCCACTTTTCCACGAAGGCGGCCTCGACGGCGGCACCCACCTTGTACAGGCGGTCGTCCTTCATCACCGGGGCGATGATCTGCAGGCCGACCGGGAGGTTGTCCTCCGGGGCGAGGCCGCAGGGCAGGGACATGGCCGCGTTTCCCGCCAGGTTGGTCGGGATGGTGCACAGGTCGGCGAGGTACATCGCCATCGGGTCGTCGGCGCGCTCGCCGATCGCGAAGGCGGTGGTCGGGGTCGTCGGGGAGACGATCACGTCGACCTGCTCGAAGGCCTTGTCGAAGTCCCGCTTGATGAGGGTGCGGACCTTCTGGGCGCTGCCGTAGTACGCGTCGTAGTAGCCGGAGCTGAGCGCGTAGGTGCCGAGCATGACGCGGCGCTTGACCTCGGGGCCGAAGCCCTCCTCGCGGGTGAGGGAGGTGACCTCCTCGGCGGAGTGGCTGCCGTCGTCGCCGGTGCGCAGGCCGTAGCGCAGGCCGTCGAAACGGGCCAGGTTGGAGGAGCACTCGGACGGCGCGATCAGGTAGTACGCCGACAGGGCCAGGTCGAAGGACGGGCAGTCCAGCTCGACGATCTCGGCGCCCAGCTCCTTCAGCAGCTCCACGGCCTCGTCGAACCGCTGGATGACGCCGGCCTGGTAGCCCTCGCCTCGGAACTGCTTGACCACGCCGACGCGCATGCCCTCGACGCTGCCGTTGCGGGCGGCCTCGACGACCGGCGGGACCGGCTCGTCGATGGAGGTGGAGTCGAGCGGGTCGTGCCCGGCGATCACCTCGTGCAGCAGGGCCGCGTCCAGGACCGTGCGGGCGCAGGGGCCGCCCTGGTCGAGGGAGGAGGAGAAGGCGACCATGCCGTAGCGGGAGACCGCGCCGTACGTCGGCTTCACACCGACCGTGCCGGTGACGGCGGCCGGCTGGCGGATGGAGCCGCCGGTGTCGGTGCCGATGGCGAGCGGGGCCTGGAAGGAGGCCAGCGCGGCGGAGGAGCCGCCGCCGGAGCCGCCGGGGATCCTGGTGAGGTCCCAGGGGTTGCCGGTCGGGCCGTAGGCGCTGTTCTCGGTGGAGGACCCCATGGCGAACTCGTCCATGTTGGTCTTGCCGAGGATCACCACGTCGGCGGCCTTGAGCCGCTGGGTGAGGGTCGCGTCGTACGGCGGGATCCAGCCTTCGAGGATCTTGGAGCCGACGGTGGTCGGCACGCCCTCGGTGGTGAAGATGTCCTTGAGCGCGAGGGGGACGCCGGCCAGCGGGCCCAGCTTCTCGCCCCGCTCGCGCTTCTCGTCGACGGCGCGGGCCTGGGCGAGGGCGCCCTCGCGGTCGACGTGCAGGAAGGCGTGCACCTTCTCGTCGACGGCCTCGATCCGGGCGAGGTGGGCCTCGGTGACCTCGACGGCCGTGAGCTCACCGGAGGCGATCTTCTCGGCGGTCTCGGCGGCGGTGAGCCTGATGATGTCCGTCATGGTTGCTTACTCCTCCCCCAGGATCTGCGGCACCTTGAAACGCTGCTGCTCCTGGGCAGGAGCGCCGGAGAGCGCCTGCTCGGGGGTGAGCGACGGACGGACCTCGTCCGCGCGCATGACGTTGGTCAGCGGCAGCGGGTGGGAGGTCGGCGGTACGTCTTGGTCGGCGACCTCGCTGACGCG
Source organism: Streptomyces sp. NTH33 (assembly GCF_003236365.1). Classification (GTDB taxonomy): domain Bacteria; phylum Actinomycetota; class Actinomycetes; order Streptomycetales; family Streptomycetaceae; genus Streptomyces. Next base: position 14,258 of record NZ_POTZ01000030.1, on the reverse strand, counting down.
GGCCACCGCGCCGATGATGTCGTCCAGCTGTCCCGCGAAGTGGTCTAGCTCTTCGGGTTTCAGCTCCAGACGCGCCAGCCGGGCGAGGTGGGCGACCTCCTCGCGCGTGATGCCAGGCATGCAGCGTTCCTCTGGGGTGAGTGTGTGTGGTTTGGGGCCAATCCTAGGGGGCCGGGCCCGCTACCCGTGAAACGGTCGGCTCACTCGTCGGCCGCCGCCGCGGGCAGCGCGGCGGCGGGGCGCACCCAGCCGCGTGATCCCCGTGCCCGCAGCCACGCCGTGGTCTCCTCCGGAGGCATCGCGGCGGCGACGAGCCAGCCCTGTACGGCGTCGCAGCCCAGGTCCCGCAGCCGCTCCCAGGTCTCGTCGTCCTCGACGCCCTCCGCGACGACGAGCAGGCCGAGGGAGTGCGCGAGGTCGACGGTGCAGCGCACGATCTCGGCGTCCTCGGTGTCGACCGCCAGCCGGGCCACGAACGAGCGGTCGATCTTCAGTTCGCTCACCGGCAGCCGCCGCAGGTGCACCAGCGAGGAGTACCCGGTGCCGAAGTCGTCCAGCGACATCTTCACGCCGTGCCCGGTCAGGGCGTGCAGGGTGTCGGCGGCCCGCTGCGGGTCCTCCAGCAGGACGTGCTCGGTTATCTCCAGCTGCAGCGCTCCGGCCGGGACGCCGTGCCGGGCCAGCCGGGCGGCCACCGAGCCGGCGAAGCCGGGGACGTGCACATCGCGCGGGGAGACGTTGACCGCGACCGGCACGTACAGGCCCTGCGCCCGCCACCGGGCGACCTGCTCGAGCGCGGTCTCCAGCACGTAGTCCGTCAGGTGGGGCATCAGCCCGGAGGACTCGGCGATCGCTATGAACTCGTCCGGCGGCACCCTGCCGCGCTCGGGGTGGACCCAGCGCACCAGCGCCTCCAGGCCCGCGACCTGTCCGTCGAAGCGGACCTTGGGCTGGTAGTGCAGCTGGACCTCGTGGGCGTCCAGGGCCCGGCGCAGGTCGCCCAGCAGCCCCAGCCGGTCGGGGGTGTTGGAGTCCCGCTTGGACTCGTAGACCTCCACGCCCGTGCGGTCCCGCTTGGCCTGGTACATCGCCACGTCCGCCCGGCGCAGCATGCCCTCGGCGTCCAGGGCGTGGTCGGGGAAGACGGCGACCCCGGCGCTGGCCTCCAGGACGAGGGTGAGCCCGTCGAGGTCGAGCGGGGAGCTGAGGGCGGTGACCAGGGCGCGGGCGACGCGGGTCGCGGACGTCGTGGAGTCGGCGACCGGCAGTAACACGGCGAACTCGTCGCCGCCGAGCCGCGCGGCCTCCGCTCCGCGCGGCAGCGCCTGGCGCAGCCGGTCGGCGATCTGCAACAGCAGCCGGTCCCCGGCGAGATGGCCGAGCGTGTCGTTGACCGAGCGGAAACGGTCCAGGTCGATCAGCATCAGGGCGGACCGGGCGTCGATGCGTTCGGCCTCGTCCAGGGCGATCCAGATGCGCTCCAGCAGCCACTGCCGGTTGGGCAGCCCGGTCAGCGGGTCGCGCAACTGCTCCTCGGCCCGGGCGCGGGCCATCCACAGGGTGGAGTCCAGCGCGATGAGCGGGATGGCGAACAGCGGCAGCAGGGCGGGTTTGGCCACGGCGACGACGCAGATCAGCGGGGCGATGCCGAGCAGGGCGACGGCGAACAGGCCCTGTCTGACCAGGGCGGTGCGGGCGACCGTGGGCACTCCGGCGTTGCGGGAGGTGTTCAGGAACCACAGCAGGGTGCGGGTGACCGCGAGGTAGGCGGCGGCGACCAGCACCACCTGCAGGGCGGTGTACGCGGTCCAGCCGCCCGGGTACCACGGGCGCTCCACGGTCGGTACGCGGCCGAAGGCGCCCAGCACCAGGGCGCCGGCGCCGATGCCGAGGATGTCCACCGCGCCGTGCACGACGCCCTGGCGCCAGCAGTGGCGGCGGGCGACGCCGACCAGGACGACGACGGTGAGACTGACCAGGCCGGCGGGCACCCAGCCGTGGAGCAGCAGCACGGCAAGGGTCAGGGCGGTGCCGGAGCCGGTGCCGCCCCCCCAGCGGGCCCGGCCGAGCATGACCAGGTGACCGACGATGACGCCGGTGAGCACGGCCAGGGACCAGCCGACGGTGCCGGACGGGAAGAGCGCGTGGCCGCCGGTGAGCGCCGTGCAGAAGCCGGCGCCCAGGACGAGGGCGGCCGCGGTGACGACCACCGTCGGCAACGCGGGCCGGAACCGGTGCTGTTCGGGTTCGGCACCCGGCAGCCCGGAGGCGTGTCCGGCGGCCGGCGGTGCGGAGGTGCGCAGCTCCGTCACGGTGTACTGTCCGGCAACGCGCCCGGGGTGCTCCTTCGTGCCCAAACGCTCCGGCGTCCGCTCCCGGATCCCCCGCCAGGCGTCGGCCAGCCGGCGCAGCCGTGGGTGCGGGGCGGCGCTCTCCGTCGGTTCCATTCCCGTCCCTCTCACAGCCGGCGGTGCCCACGCCACGCGGTCCGCTGCCCGACGACCACCGGGCGGCACCGCGCTGGAAAACCCTTCCCCGTACTCATGGCGAGCACGGAGATGCCCCGACCGCAGCTGGGCACGGCAGGCGCACACCTCAACAGTAGGCCGCAGAAGCCTTTCACGGGCAGCGGTCGTCAACGGTTGCCCGAATGCGCCCCGGCCGCCCGTATGCATCTGGTATGCGCCGAACAGGTGGACTTCAACCCCTACTCGCCGGTCGGAAGCGCGACTTCGGCCGCCGCGTCCGGGCCCCGCTCCAACAGGACGCCGAAACCGTCCTCGTCGAGGACCGGAACTTTGAGCTTCATCGCTTTGTCGTACTTCGAACCGGGGTTGTCGCCCACAACCACAAAGGAGGTCTTCTTCGAAACCGAACCGGTCACCTTCGCTCCCCGGTTCTGCAGCGCCTCCTTGGCGCCGTCCCGGGTGAACTTGTCGAGGGTGCCGGTGACCACGACCGTCAGCCCCTCGAGCGGGCGCGGGCCCTCGTCCTCACCGGTGCTCTCGTCCTCCAACGGCACCCCGGCGGCCTTCCACTTGCGGACGATCTCCCGGTGCCAGTCCTCGGCGAACCACTCCTTCACCGCGGCGGCGATGACCGGTCCCACGCCGTCGGTGTTCGCCAGCTCCTCCTCGCCGGCCTGCTCGATGCGGTCGATGGAGCGGAACTCGCGGGCCAGGGCCTGGGCTGCGACCGGTCCGACATGGCGGATGGAAAGTCCGTTCAGGAAGCGGGCCAGCGGGCGGTCCTTGGCCGCCTCGATGTTCCGCAGCAGCGCCAGGGTGTTCTTCTTCGGCTCGCCCTTCTGGTTGGCGAAGACGGTGACGACCTTGTCCTCACCCGTCTTCGGGTCGCGCTTGGGCAGCCCGCTGTCCGGGTCGAGGACGTAGGCCTTGATGGGCAGCAACTCCTCCACGGTGAGGCCGAACAGGTCGCCCTCGTCGACGAGCGGCGGGTCGGCCGGCTCCAGCGGGCGGGTGAGCGCGGCCGCCGCCACCTCGCCGAAGTGCTCGATGTCCAGGCACTCCCGGCCCGCGAGGTAGGAGACCCGCTCCCGCAACTGGGCCGGACACGCACGGGCGTTGGGGCAGCGCAGGTCGACGTCGCCCTCCTTCATCGGCTTGAGCTGCGTACCGCACTCGGGGCAGTGGGACGGCATGACGAACTCCCGCTCGCTGCCGTCACGCAGGTCGACGACCGGACCGAGGATCTCCGGGATGACGTCACCGGCCTTGCGCAGCACCACCGTGTCGCCGATGAGCACACCCTTGGCCTTCACCACGTCCTGGTTGTGCAGGGTGGCGAACTCGACCTCGGAGCCGGCCACCGTGACCGGCTCGACCTGCGCGTACGGCGTGGCCCGGCCGGTGCGGCCGACGCTCACCTTGATGTCGACCAGCTTGGTGTTGACCTCTTCGGGTGCGTACTTGTACGCGATCGCCCAGCGCGGCGCGCGTGCCGTGGAGCCCAGCCGGCCCTGGAGGCGGATCTCGTCGAGCTTGACGACCACTCCGTCGATCTCGTGCTCCACCGAGTGCCGGTTCTCGCCGTAGTACGCGATGAACTCCCGGATGCCTTCGAGGTCGTCGACCACCTTGTTGTGCCGGGAGGTGGGCAGGCCCCAGGTGTGCAGCAGGTCGTAGGCGTGGGAGAGGCGGTCGATGCCCTGGAAGCCCTCCAGGGCGCCGATGCCGTGCACCACCATGTGCAGCGGCCGGGTGGCGGTGACCCGGGGGTCCTTCTGGCGCAGTGAACCCGCCGCCGCGTTGCGCGGGTTGGCGAACGGCTTGTCACCGGCCTCGACCAGACGGCGGTTGAGCTCCTCGAACTTCTCCATCGGGAAGTAGACCTCGCCGCGGATCTCCACGAGGTCCGGGACGCGGTCGCCCTTCAGCCGGTCCGGGATCTCCGCGATGGTCCGGACGTTGGGCGTGATGTCCTCGCCGGTGCGGCCGTCGCCGCGGGTCGCCGCGCGCGTGAGCCGGCCGTGCTCGTAGGTGAGGTTGACGGCGAGTCCGTCGACCTTGAGCTCGCACAGGAAGTGGTACTCCTGGCTGCCCAGCTCCTTGGCGATGCGCTCGGTCCAGGCGGCGAGGTCGGCGTCGTTGAACGTGTTGTCCAAGGAAAGCATCCGCTGCCGGTGCTCGACGGCGGTGAACTCCGTCTCGTAGGACCCGGCGACCTTCTGGGTGGGCGAGTCGGGCGTGCGCAGCTCCGGGTACTCCTCCTCCAGCTCCTCCAGGGAGCGCAGGAGCCGGTCGAACTCGGCGTCGCTGATGACGGGGGCGTCCTTGACGTAGTACCGGAAGCGGTGCTCCTCGACCTGCTCCGCGAGCTGCGCGTGCTTCTCCCGTGCCCCTGCGGGCACCCCTGTCTCCGCTTGCTGCTTGTCGCCGGCCACCGTGTTGTCCTCCCGTTACTCTGGGTTGTCCGCGAGGGATCTCGCCGCCTGGACGCAGTGGGCGAGCGCCCGGCGGGCGTAGGCGGGGGAAGCGCCCGCGAGTCCGCACGCCGGAGTGACCGTGACCGTCTCGGCGAGAAGCCCCGGCTCCAGACCCAGCCTGCGCCACAACGTCCTGACACCCATGACGCTACCGGCAGGGTCTGACAACGGGCCGTCCGTGCCGGGCACGACGCCCGCGAAGAGCCGGGTGCCCCCTTCCACCGCCTCCCCGACCGCGTCGTCGTCACGCTCGGTGAGAAGCGAGACGTCGAGGGAGACCGCCGCGGCGCCCGCCCGGCGCAGCAGGGCGAGCGGCGCGTCCGGCGCGCAGGAGTGCACCACGACCGGACCCTCGGTGTGCACCCCGAGGACGTCCCGGAGCGTGGCCTCCACGATCTGCCGGTCGACGGCGCGGTGGGTCCGGTAGCCGCTGGCGGTCCGCACCCGCCCGCGCAGGACGGCGGTCAGGGACGGCTCGTCGAGCTGGAGGACGAGCCGGGCGCCGGGAACGCGCCGCCGCACCTCCGCGAGATGGAGCCGCAGCCCCTCGGCCAGCGAGGCGGCCAGGTCCCGGCAGGCGCCGGGATCGGAGAGGGCCGCCTCGCCGTTCCTGAGCTCCAGGCCGGCGGCGAGCGTCCACGGCCCCACCGCCTGCACCTTCAGCGCGCCCTCGTACCCCTGGGTGAACTCCTCCAGGGCGTCGAGGTCCTCCCCGAGCCAGGACCGCGCCCGCTTGGTGTCCCGCCCCGGCCGGTCCCCGATCCGCCAGCCGCTGGGCTCCACGCGCGCGTACAGCTCGACGAGCATCCCGGCGGTCCGCCCGATCATGTCGGCGCCGGGCCCGCGCGCGGGCAGCTCGGGCAGGAAGGGGAAGTCCTCGAAGGTGCCGGTGACGGTCTTGACGGCCTCCCGGGCGTCCCCGCCGGGCATGGACCCGACGCCGGTGGCGGCACTGAAGGTGAAGGGGCTGTTTTCACTCACCCGGGAAGCCTACGTAACGCTCCGCGGGTGCTTCACCCGTCGGTGCGGCTCAGCGCCCCGGCCGGACCGTCAGGTCGTTGACCTCCGCGTCCCGCGGCAGGTCCAGGGCCATGACGATGGTCGTGGCGACCGACTCGGGGTCGATCCACTTCCCCGGGTCGTACTCCTTGCCCTCCTGCTGGTGGACCTTGGCCTGCATGGGGCTGGCGGTGCGGCCCGGGTAGACGGAGGTGACCCGGACGCCGTTCGCGTGCTCCTCCTGGCGCAGGGAGTCGGCCAGGGCCTTCAGACCGTGCTTGGAGGCGGCGTACGCGGACCAGTCGGCGCCCGCGTTCAGGCCCGCGCCCGAGTTGACGAACACCACGTGCCCGCGCGAGGCGCGCAGCTGGGGCAGGAGGAGGCGGGTCAGCTCGGCGGGGGCGATCAGGTTGACGTCGAGCTGGTGGCGCCAGCTCTTCGGGGTGAGCTCACCGACCGGGCCGAGGTCGACCACGCCCGCGACGTGCAGCAGGGAGTCCACCCGGTCGGGCAGCGTCTGATGCGAGAGCGCCCAGCTCAGCCGGTCGGGGTCGGCCAGGTCGCCGACGAGCGTCCGGGCGCCGGGGAACTCGGCGGCCAGCTCCTTGGCCCGGCCCGCGTCGCGCGCGTGCAGCACGAGCTCGTCCCCGCGCGCGTGCAGCCGGCGGGCCACGGCCGCGCCGATGCCGGAACCGGCCCCGGTGATCACATGTGTAGCCATGCCCGCCATGCTCGCACCACGGTGTCAGCGACCGTTCAGCGACTCCTCCAGGTACGTCATCGCGCCCGCGGGCTCCTCGGCGAAGAACACGAGCTCGGCGAGCGGCCGGGGCAGGAACCCGTCCTCCTCCATACGGCTGAACTGCTGCCGGAGGCCGTCGTAGAAGCCCCCGGTGTTCAGCAGCACCACCGGCTTGTCGGTCCGGCCGTGCTTCTTCAGCTCCAGGATCTCGGTGGCCTCGTCGAGCGTCCCGGTGCCGCCCACCATGATCACGACCGCGTCGGCCTTCTCCAGCAGCAGCCTCTTGCGCTCGGCGAGGTCCCGCGCGATCACCATCTCGTCCGCACCGGGCCGTGCCTTGGCCGACAGGAAGTCGACCGACACGCCGACGAGCCGCCCGCCCGCCTCCTGCACACCGTCCGCGACCACCTTCATCAGCCCGGTGTCGGAGCCGCCCCAGACCAGGCTGTGCCCGCCCTTGCCGATCAGCCGGGCGAAGTCGCGCGCGGGACGGGTGTAGCGGTCGTCGAGGTCGGCGGCGGAGAGGAAGACGCAGATGTTCATGCGCTCAACGGTACGTGGCGGGAAGCCCGCGCCCCGCGCGGGAAGAACCGTGCGCCCCCGGGCGCTGTACCGGCATGGCCCAAGGACACACGATCACGATCGACAAGAGCGGCGAGCACGTACGCGTGGTGCACGACGGCCAGGTCCTCGCGGAGAGCGACCGCCCCCTGGTGCTGCGCGAGACGGGCTGCCCCCCGCGGTACTACCTGCCGCCCGAGGACGTGCGCCTCGACCTGCTGACGCCGTCCGACACGCACACGTACTGCCCCTTCAAGGGCACGGCGTCCTACTGGTCCCTGCCGGACGCGCCGGACCTGGTGTGGGCGTACCCCGACCCGAAACCGGACGTCGCCGGGATCAGGGACCACCTGTGCTTCTACGACGCGGAGGTGTTGTGACCGAATGAGTCCGCCGAGCCGTGGCAGTCTCACAGACATGACCGGCATGGACAAGAAGACCGTCTCGCGTGACGGCACCTCCCTCGCCTACCACCGCGCCGGACAGGGCCCGGTGGCCGTCCTCGTCAGCGGCGCGATGTCGACGGGCGCGACGATGGCACCGCTGGCGGCGGCGCTGTCGGACCGCTGCGACGCCGTCGTCTACGACCGCCGGGGCCGCGGCGGGAGCGGGGACACGGCGCCGTACGCGGTGGAACGCGAGGTCGAGGACCTCGCCGCGCTGATCGACGCGGTGGGCGGCGAGGCGGCGCTGTACGGCGTCTCCTCGGGCGGTGCGCTGGCCCTGAGAGCGGCGGCGAGCGGACTGCCGGTCCGCCGGGTGGCGGTGTACGAGCCGCCCTTCGCCGTACGTGAGGGCGGCGAGCACGAGCGCGCCGAGTACACGGACAACCTGAACCAGGCGCTCGCCGAGGGCCGCCGCGGCGACGCGGTGGAGCTGTTCCTGCGGCGCACCGGACTGGCACCCGAGGTGATCGCCAGTGCCCGCCAGTCCCCCCTGTGGCCCGGCATGGAGTCGATCGCGCCCACCCTCGCCCACGACGACGCCGTGATGGGCGACGGCCTGGTCCCCCACGACCTGCTGGCCTCGATCACCGTGCCGGTCCTGTCCGTCTCGGGCAGCGCGAGCCCGGCCTGGATGCGCGAGGCGGCCAGGGCGATCGCCGAGGCCGCGCCCCGGGGGACGTACCGCGTCCTGGAGGGCCAGACCCACGCGGTGGAACCGGAAGTGCTGGCACCGGTGCTGGCGGAGTTCTTCGCCGCGTGAAACGGTCTTCGTCCGCGGTGCGGTGCGCCGGGACCGGAAATGCGCCGGGACCCGTGGTTGTTGGCGCCCACCGAAACGGCGGCCCCGCCCGACCGGGGGCGCCCCGCGACCGGAAGGGACACCACAGCCATGCCCAGCACCGCTCACGACGTCGCCGAAGCCACTTCCGCCGAGAACGCCCCTCGTCCTTGGACCGTGGCCGTGCTCGGCCCCGGCGGTGTCGGCGGGCTGCTCGCCGCGCTGCTGTCCCGGAGAGGTCACCGGGTGATCTGCCTGGCCGGGGACGCGACGGCGCAGGCCCTGCGCAAGGACGGAATACGGGTGCGCAGCGGCCAGTTCGGGGACTTCACCGCCGAGGTCGGGGCGGACACCGAACTGCGGGAGCCGGTCGACCTGTGTGTGGTGGCCGTCAAGCACACCCACCTGGACGCCGCGCTGGACCGGGTCCCGCCGGCCGTGCTCGGTGCGGACGGCCTCGTCCTGCCGCTCCTCAACGGCATCGAGCACCCCGAGGCCCTGCGCCGCCGCTACGGCGACGACCGGGTGGCCGCGGGCGTCATCCGCGTCGAGTCGACCCGCGTCGCGCCCGGTGTCATCGAGCACGGCAGCCCGTTCACCGAGATCGACCTGGCCGGGACGGCTTCGCGCCCGCTCACCGGCCTGGCCGCCGTGCTGGAGTCCGCCGGCGTGCGGACCCGCCTGGCCGAGTCCGAGACCGCCGTCCTCTGGGCGAAGCTGGCCTTCCTCGCCCCCTTCGCCCTCCTCACCACCCGCTACGGCGTCACCATCGGCACGGTCCGCACCGGCCACCGCGAGGAACTGCTCGCCCTTGTCGGCGAGATCACCGCCGTCGGCCGCGCCGCCGGGGCGCCGCTCGATCCGGACCGGACCCTGGCGATGTACGACGCGTGCCCTGCCGGGATGAAGTCCTCGATGCAGCGCGACGCCGCGGCGGGCCGCGCCCTGGAGCTCGAAGCGATCGGCGGCGCCGTGCTGCGCGCCGCGAAGCGGTACGGCATTGCGGCGCCGACGGCCGCCCGACTGGTGTCCGAACTGACCACTCCTGTGACCAACTCAACATCGATCAGCGAGAGTTGACGGACCTAGACTCCCCGTGCGGGAGCGGCGAACGACCGCGCCCACACGGGGAGCAGCCATGCGCTACGCCGACCAGCCCAGCACGCACCGCGAGGTGCACATCGCGGCGGAACCCTCGCGGGTCTGGGAAGTCGTCACCGACGTCGAGGCCATGGCCGGATGGAGTCCCGAGCTGGTGAGTGTGGAGTGGCAGGACGGTGCCGACGGGCCGGCGCCGGGCGCCCGTTATTTCGGACACAACCGGAATCCGGTCGTGGGCGAGTGGCGCACCCTCTCCCACATCACGGAGGCCACCCCGGAGCGCACCCTCACCTGGTGTGTGCTGGACCCCGACGGACGCTACGGCAAGGCCAGTGAGGACCCGGCGGACCGGATGGCCACCTGGTCCTTCGCCCTCACTCCGGCGCCGGAGGGGGGCACCGTACTGCGCCAGTCGGTCACGGTCGGCCCCGGCCGCTCCGGCCTGAACGCGTACATCGACCGCGCCCCCGACCAGGAGGAGGCGATCATCGACTACCGCCTCAACGAACTCGGCAAGGGCATGGACGCCACCCTGACCGGCATCAAGGAGACAGCGGAACGCCGGTCCTAGCGGTACGGGCTCCGTCCCCACATCGGCCTGACCGCGCGAGGCGGTCAAAGCTGATCGCCGAGGCCGCGCCCCGGAGCACGTGCCACTCCCAGGAGGCTCAGACCCACGCGGTGGAGCCGGAGGTACCGGCACCGGTGTCGGCGGAGTTCTTCACGGGGTGGGAAACGGGCGCGGCCGGGATCACCTCACCGCGTCCCACCCCAGGTGGGTCCTCGTCTCCGTCCGGTGGAGCCGCCCCGCCGGGGCGCCGGTGCGTCCGGTGCGCCCTGGTCTATGGTGGGCACGGCCGGAAGGAGGTGCGGGGATGCTCGGGAAGCGGCACGGTGTCATGGGCGCCGTCCTTGCGCTGCTGACCCTGCTCGCCGCGCTGTTCTGCGCCACGTCGGTCCGCTCGGACGCCTCCGTGGCCTCGGTGGTTTCGGCCTCTTCCGCGGTGGAGGATCCCTTTGCCGCGGCTGCCGTCTCCTCCGCGGCCCTCCCCTCCCTCGACACGGCCGATCGGAGCGGCGGTGCCGACGCCGCGGGCGGCCCGTGTCTGAAGAAGGTGGTCCCGGACCAGCCGCAGCCGCGAACCGGCGCCGCGCTGATCAGCGGCCCACCCACAGGGACCGGTGAGACGGCGTGGGTCCGCGGGTCCGCGCACACCGTTGCCCACCGCTGCGGTCCGGCTCCCTCTCCTCCCGATCTCACCGAGCTCTCCGTACGACGCGTATAGGCCCGCGCACCGCGTCCGCGTGCTCCTGTCGGCCCGTACAACCGCGCAATCGCGCAATCGGAGAGTCTCCCGTTGTCCTCCTCCCGCTCGCCCCGGGCGGCGTGGGCTGCCCTGCGCCGCTGGCCCCGCGGCCGGTGGATCGCCGTGGCGGCCGCAACGCCGCTGGTGATCCTCGCCCTCGGCGTGCCCACGGCCCTGGTGCCGAACCCGTTCTTCTCCCGCTCGGTGCCCCCGGTGTGGTGGAACCACGTCGTGCTGGTGCTCACCGCCCTGCTGTCGGCCGTCGTACTCGCCACCTACGTCCGGGCGGGGTCCTCGCCCCGTGACGACCGTGATCGCACCGGGCGTTCGCTCGGGTCGGCCGGTGCGGTGCTGTCCTTCCTCGCGGTCGGCTGCCCCGTCTGCAACAAGGCCGTTCTCCTCCTCGTCGGGACGTCGGGGGCGCTGAGTTACTGGGCGCCCCTGCAGCCCGTCGTCGCGGTGGTCTCGCTCGCCCTGCTGGCCGAGGCCGCGCTGCGGCGCCTGGCGTCCGAGGCGGCGTGTTCCGTCCGGCCCGGTGCCTGACTCCTGCCTCCCTCTTCTCCTGCCTTCCGCACATCTCACTTCGGAGTGCCATGTCTTCCTCTCTTCGCGCCCGTCGTCGCCGTCTGGTCCTGATCACCGCGGTGAGCGGCGCGGCGGCCGTCCTCGCCTCGACCATCGCCCTCACCGGCACGTCCGGCGGCCCGAGCGCCAAGGAGGCACCGGCGGCCTCCTCTTCTTCCTCGTCCTCGACCGCCGTCCCCGACGAACGAGAGGCGTCGCTGCTCGCTCTGGCCCGCCGGAAGGACGGGGACCCGCTGGCCAAGGGGAAGGCCGACGCCCCCGTCGTGATGATCGTCTACTCGGACTTCCAGTGCCCCTTCTGCGGCAAGTTCGCCCGCGAGACCGAACCCGAACTCGTCCGCGAGTACGTGGACAAGGGCGTGCTGCGCATCGAGTGGCGCAACTTCCCCGTGTTCGGCGACGAGTCGGAACGGGCCGCGCGGGCCGCCTGGGCCGCCGGACGGCAGGGCAGGTTCTGGCAGTTCCACGACGTCGTCTTCGGAAAGCCGCGGGAGCGCGACCGGGGCCAGTTCTCCGCCGCGCGCCTGCGGGACATGGCCCGTGAGGCGGGCGTCGCCGATCTCGACCGCTTCAGCACCGACATGGAGTCGGAGGGCGCGAACGAGGCGGTGCGCGAGGACCAGGAGGAGGGTTACGGCCTGGGGGTGTCCAGCACGCCCGCCTTCCTCGTCAACACCACGCCGATCCTGGGCGCCCAGCCGCTGACCGCCTTCAGCGTCGCCATCGAGAAGGCGGCCGAGGAGGCCGGGGAAGCGGCGCGATGAGCGAGATCACCGCCGTCACCGCCTTCCTCGGCGGACTGCTCGCCCTGCTCAGCCCTTGCAGCGCACTGCTGCTGCCGGCGTTCTTCGCGTACTCCTTCACGACGCGCACGCGCCTGCTCCTGCGCACCGCCGTCTTCTACGCGGGGCTGTGCGTGACGCTGGTGCCGCTCGGTGTGGCCGGGTCCTTCGCCAGCCGGCTGTTCTACGGGCACCGCGGGACGCTGGTCGCCGTCGGCGGCTGGACGCTGATCGCGCTGGGGCTCGCGCAGGTCCTGGGGCTCGGATTCGGCTCCCGCCGGCTGCAGCGGGCGGCGGGAGCGCGCCGGACCGGATCCGCCCTGTCCGTCTTCACCCTGGGCGCCGTCTACGGCCTGGCCGGCTTCTGCGCCGGTCCCATCCTGGGCGGCATCCTCACGGTGGCCGCGCTCGACGGCAGTCCGCTGCACGGCGGTCTGCTGCTGGCGCTCTACGCGCTGGGCATGGCGGTGCCGATGTTCGGCCTGGCGCTGCTGTGGGACCGCTACGACCTCGGACGCCGACGCTGGCTGAGGGGGCGGGCCCTGCGGCTGGGCCCCCTGACCGTGCACTCCACCTCGCTCGTCGGGGGGTGCGTCTTCATGCTGCTCGGAGCCGTGTTCCTGCTGTTCGACGGCACGTCCGCGCTGCCCTCGCTGCTCGGCGTCGACACCGAGGCGGCGTGGGAGCAGGGAGTGACGCGCATCGGGGAGGCCGTCTCCGACCGCTCCCTGGCCTTGGTGGCGGCTCTGGCCGCGGCCGCCACGGCCGCGGTGGCCGCCCTGCGGCTGCGCCGGCTGACGCGGCGGCACAGCGGGGACGAGGCCGACTCGTCCCCGTGATCAGACCGCCGTGGCCGCGTCCTTCGCGCGGACCGTGGACGCGATGGTCGCCGAGCCCACCACGCGCGTGCCGTCGTACAGGACGATCGCCTGGCCGGGGGCCACGCCGCGGACCGGCTCGGTGAAGGCGACCCGGAGTTCGCCGTCGACGAGCTCCGCGGTGACCTCCGTCTCGCCGCCGTGGGCGCGCAGCTGGGCCGTGTACGTGCCGGGGCCGGACGGGGCCGTGCCGCACCAGCGGGGCCTGATGGCCGTGAGCGCGGTGACGTCGAGGGCGGAGGCGGGCCCCACCGTGACCGTGTTGTTCACCGGGGAGATGTCCAGGACGTAGCGCGGCTTGCCGTCGGGGGCCGGGGTGCCGATGCGCAGACCCTTGCGCTGGCCGATGGTGAAGCCGTACGCGCCCTCGTGGGTGCCGACGACCGTGCCCGACTCGTCGACGATGTCGCCCTCCGCCCTGCCCAGGCGGCGGGCGAGGAAGCCCTGGGTGTCGCCGTCGGCGATGAAGCAGATGTCGTGCGAGTCGGGCTTCTTGGCGACGGCGAGGCCCCGGCGCTCGGCCTCCGCGCGGATCTCGTCCTTGGTGGTGACCGTGTCGCCCAGGGGGAACATCGCGTGCGCGAGCTGCTTGTCGTCCAGGACACCGAGGACGTACGACTGGTCCTTGGCCATGTCGGAGGCGCGGTGCAGCTCGCGGGTGCCGTCGGGAAGCGTCACCACGCGCGCGTAGTGACCGGTGCACACCGCGTCGAAGCCCAGCGCCAGCGCCTTGTCCAGCAGCGCGGCGAACTTGATCTTCTCGTTGCAGCGCAGGCACGGGTTCGGGGTGCGGCCGGCCTCGTACTCGGCGACGAAGTCCTCCACCACGTCCTCGCGGAAGCGCTCGGCGAGGTCCCAGACGTAGAAGGGGATGCCGATGACGTCCGCGGCACGGCGGGCGTCGCGCGAGTCCTCGATGGTGCAGCAGCCCCGCGCGCCCGTGCGGAAGGACTGCGGGTTCGCGGAGAGCGCGAGGTGGACGCCGGTGACGTCGTGGCCGGCCGCCGCCGCGCGCGCGGCGGCGACGGCGGAGTCGACCCCGCCCGACATGGCGGCGAGGACGCGGAGGGGGCGGGTGCGCTGCGGGGTGTCAGTCATAGCCCCTCCAGGGTACGGGGGTGCGGGAACCGGGGC
>NZ_POTZ01000309.1 GCF_003236365.1 Streptomyces sp. NTH33 | reverse complement strand
GCGGCGCCGACGCCCCGGCCGGCGCCGCCGGCCCGCTGCGCCTCCTGTGGGCGCGTGCCGACGCGCGTACCCTGTCGCTGCTCGGTGTGCTCGCCGCCCTCGTCCTCATCGGCGGCATCACCAAGCCCGACGAGTTCCTGGACACCCGCAACCTGCAACTGGTGCTCACCCTGTCGTCCATCATCGGCGTCGTCACCGTCGGGATGACCTTCGTCATCATGAGCGGCGGCATCGACCTGTCCGTCGGCGCGATCGTCGCCCTCTCCTCCGTGTGGGCCTCCACCGTCGCCACCCAGGAGTTCGGTTTCGCGGGCGTCCTGTTCACCGCGGTGCTCGTCGGTGTCGGCTGCGGACTCGTCAACGGCGTCCTCATCGCGTACGGCGGCATGGTCCCGTTCATCGCGACGCTCGCCATGCTCGCCTCCGCGCGCGGACTCGCCCTGCACATCACCGGCGGCAAGACGCAGACCGTCTCCATCGACGGCATCCTGCGGCTCGGCAACCGCGACGCGTACGTCCTCGGCATACCGCCGCTGGTCCTCGTCTTCGCCGCCGTCACCGTCATCGGCTGGCTGCTGCTGAACCGCACCACGTTCGGGCGGCGCACCGTCGCCGTCGGCGGCAACGCGGAAGCGGCCCGCCTCGCCGGCATCGACGTCCGCCGCCAGCGCCTCTACCTCTACCTGCTGTCCGGGCTGTGCTGCGGCATCGCGGCCTTCCTGCTGCTCGCCCTGGTGGGGTCCGGCCAGAACACCAACGGCAACCTGTACGAACTCGACGCCATCGCCGCCGCGATCATCGGCGGGACCCTGCTGAGCGGTGGCCGGGGCACCATCGTCGGCTCCGTCCTCGGGGTCCTGATCTTCACCACGATCTCCAACATCTTCGCCCTGAACAACCTGCAGAGCGACGTCCAGCAGATCGCCAAGGGCGCCATCATCGTCGCCGCCGTCCTCGTCCAGCGGCGCACCGCCTCCACCCCGTAGCCCGCCGAGCCGCCCGCTCCGTACGGCCCTCGTCGGACACGGCCCTATCGGATACGGCCCTCATCGGAAAGGTCATCGCCATGCCCCAGATACAGAGCCGCAGAGGTCTGCTCTTCGGCGGCGCCGCCGTCGGCGCCGCCGCCCTCCTCACCTCCTGCACCAGCAACGAGCCCAAGAACGACAAGCCCGCGGCGAACGACCAGCCCGCCGCCGCCGACAAGCCCGGCAAGCCGGTCACCATCGGCTTCGCCGGACCCCAGGCCGACCATGGCTGGCTCAACGCGATCAACGAGAACGCCAAGAACCGCGCCAAGAAGTACTCCGACGTCACCCTGGAGATCACCGAGGGCTCCAACGACACCGCCGCGCAGATCGGGCAGATCGAGACCCTCATCAACAAGAAGGTCGACGTCCTGGTCATCCTGCCCGCCGACGGCAAGGCCCTCACCCAGGTCGGCCTCAAGGCGATGCGCGCGGGCATCCCGGTCGTCAACCTCGACCGGATCTTCAATTCCCCGCAGGCGTACCGCTGCTGGATCGGCGGCGACAACTACGGCATGGGCTTCAACGCCGGGCAGTACATCGGCGAGAAGCTCAAGGGCAAGCAGAACGCCAAGGTCGTCGAACTCGCCGGCCTGGACAACCTGGAGCTGACCAAGCAGCGCACCCAGGGCTTCGACGACGCGCTGAAGAACTACCCCAACATCACCAAGGTGGCCCGGCAGGCGGCCGAGTTCACCGTCGAGTCCGGCCAGTCGAAGATGGCGCAGCTCCTCCAGGCGCAGAAGCACATCGACGCGCTGTGGAACCACGACGACGACCAGGGCGTCGGCGCGCTGCGCGCCATCGAGCAGGCCGGGCGCGACGAGTTCCTGATGGTCGGCGGCGCGGGCGCCCTGTCCGCGTTCGAGCAGATCAAGCAGGACAAGGGCGTGCTGAAGGCCACCGTGCTGTACCCGCCGACGATGGCCGCGTCCGCGATCGACCTGGCGCGGGCCCTGGGTCAGGGCAAGGGCGTCGCGGGCATGGCGGAGTTCGAGATCCCGGCGTCCATCACGCTGTTCTCGGCGGTGGTCGACAAGACCAACGTCGACCAGTACATGCCCACCGGCTTCCGCTGACCGTGCCGCCCCGCACCCCCCCACGACGCCATCACCACGAGGACGAGGAGGACATCCGTATGGGACAGCCGCAGCAGCCCGATGGAGCAGAAGGAGGAAAGCAGCCGCTCGGCATCGGCATGGTCGGATACGCCTTCATGGGCGCCGCCCACTCCCAGGGCTGGCGCACCGCGGGCCGGGTCTTCGACCTGCCGCTGCGGCCGGTCCTGGCCGCGGTCTGCGGCCGTGACGCGGCGGCCGTCCGAGCGGCCGCCGACCGGCACGGCTGGGCCGCCGCCGAGACCGACTGGCGGGCGCTGATCGCCCGGGACGACGTCGACCTCGTCGACATCTGCACCCCCGGCGACAGCCACGCCGAGATCGCCCTGGCCGCACTCGCCGCGGGCAAGCACGTCCTGTGCGAGAAGCCGCTCGCCAACAGCGTCGCCGAGGCGGAGGAGATGGCACGGGCCGCCGAAGCGGCCCAGGAGCGAGGCCAGTTGGCGATGGTCGGCTTCAACTACCGCCGGGTGCCGGCCACCGCGCTGGCCCGGCGGATGGTCGCCGAGGGCCGGATCGGCACCCTGCGGCACGTGAGGGTGACGTACCTCCAGGACTGGCTGGTGGACCCCGGGTTCCCGCTGACCTGGCGGCTGCGCAGGGAGTCCGCCGGCTCGGGCTCCCTGGGCGACCTCGGCGCGCACATCGTCGACCTCGCGCAGTTCCTGGCGGGGGAGCCGCTGGCCGGGGTCTCCGCGCTCACCGAGACCTTCGTACGGGAGCGGCCGCTGCCCGCCTCGGCCACCAGCGGGCTGTCCGGCGCCCCGACGGCCGGCACCGGACAGGTCACCGTCGACGACGCCGCCCTGTTCACCGGCCGCTTCGCCTCGGGCGCCCTCGCCTCCTTCGAGGCCACCCGCTACGCCACCGGCCGCAAGAACGCCCTGCGCATCGAACTCAACGGAGAACGCGGCTCGCTGGCCTTCGACCTGGAGCGGCTCAACGAGCTGTACTACCACGACGGCACCGAACCCGGCACCCACGCCGGCTTCCGCCGCATCCTGGTCACCGAACCCGACCACCCCTACCTGGAGGCCTGGTGGCCGCCGGGCCACGGCCTCGGCTACGAGCACACCTTCGCCCACCAGGCCCGCGACCTGGTCCACGCGGTCGCCGAGGGCAGCAGGCCCGAACCCTCCTTCGCCGACGGGCTGCAGGTGCAGCGCGTGCTCGCGGCGGTGGAGGAGAGCGCCGAGAAGAACTCCGTCTACACACCCGTCGCCGTCTGAAGGAGGCCGCCGCCATGCCGCGCAGATTCACGCTGTTCACCGGCCAGTGGGCCGACCTACCACTGGAGGAGGTGTGCCGCCTGGCCCGCGACTTCGGCTACGACGGGCTCGAACTCGCCTGCTGGGGAGACCACTTCGAAGTCGACAAGGCGCTCACCGACCCGTCGTACCTCCCCTCCCGGCACCAGCTGCTCGACAAGTACGGCCTGAAGTGCTGGGCCGTCTCCAACCACCTGGTCGGGCAGGCGGTGTGCGACGCCATCATCGACGAACGCCACCGGGCGATCCTGCCCGCCCGGATCTGGGGCGACGGCGAGGCCGAGGGCGTACGGCAGCGGGCCGCCGCCGAGATGGCCGACACCGCGCGCGCCGCGGCCGCCTTCGGCGTCGACACCGTCATCGGCTTCACCGGCTCCGCCATCTGGCACCTGGTCGCCATGTTCCCGCCCGCCCCCGAGGCGATGATCGAGCGCGGCTACGAGGACTTCGCGACCCGCTGGAACCCGATCCTCGACGTCTTCGACGCCGAGGGCGTGCGGTTCGCGCACGAGGTCCACCCCAGCGAGATCGCCTACGACTACTGGACGACCCAGCGCGCCCTGGAGGCCGTGGACCACCGGCCCGCCTTCGGCCTCAACTTCGACCCCTCGCACTTCGTCTGGCAGGACCTCGACCCGGTCGGCTTCCTGTGGGACTTCCGGGACCGGATCTACCACGTGGACTGCAAGGAGGCCCGTAAACGGCTCGACGGGCGCAACGGCCGCCTCGGCTCCCACCTGCCCTGGGGCGACCCCCGGCGCGGCTGGGACTTCGTCTCCGCCGGGCACGGCGACGTCCCCTGGGAGGACGTCTTCCGCATGCTGCGCTCCATCGGCTACGACGGCCCCGTCTCCGTCGAGTGGGAGGACGCCGGCATGGACCGGCTGCAGGGCGCCCCCGAGGCGCTGCGGCGGCTCAAGGAGTTCGACTTCGACCCGCCGAGCGCCTCGTTCGACGCGGCCTTCGGCAGCGACTAGCTCCGCGGGGAGCGGGGAGCGGGAGCGCCGTTCGGCGCGTTGCCCGAGGGCGGCCGCGGGTGGGCTGTGGCTGATTGCACAGCTCCCCGCGCCCTTCGGGCGGCGCGGGGCGCCACCCGCCGCTCCGGCCTGCCCGGAAACCGCTTTGTCCTGCGACTGGAAAAAGTTCAACTTCTCTGCTGTGCAAGGACTATCCGACTCCGACAAAGCCAGCTACGGTCCCGGAGTTGTACAGGTCACGCACATCTCCGGGGTGACGGCGCACCCCGGCGCATCACATCCGCCACGTACGTCCCCACCCTCCCGGAGGGATTTTCGTGCACAGAAAACGTCGTAGATTCCGCAAGGCACTCGCACTCCTCACCGGCTCACTCCTCGCAGGCACCTCGCTCGCGCTCGCCGCGCCGCCGGCGAGCGCCGCCGACCCCGAGACCACCAGGCCGGCCGCGGCGGCCGCCGAGGACTTCCAGCAGATCACCCTCGCCAAGGGTGCCGCCGAGGTCGGCGAACCGATGTCGCTGGCCGTCCTCCCGGACCGCAGCGTCCTGCACACCTCCCGCGACGGCACCCTGCGCCTGACCGACGCGGAGGGCAACACGTCCGTCGCGGGCAAGCTGGCCGTCTACAACCACGACGAGGAAGGCCTCCAGGGGATCGGCGTCGACCCCGACTTCGCCGAGAACCGGTTCGTCTACCTCTACTACGCGCCGCCGCTGAACACCCCGCCCGGCGACGCCCCCGAGAACGGCACCGCCGCCGACTTCGCCCCCTTCGACGGCGTCAACCGGCTCTCCCGCTTCGTCCTGAAGCAGGACGGCACCCTCGACCTGGCCAGCGAGAAGAACGTCCTCGAGGTCGCCGCGTCCCGCGGCATCTGCTGCCACGTCGGCGGTGACATCGACTTCGACAAGGACGGCAACCTCTACCTGTCGACCGGCGACGACTCCAACCCCTTCGCCTCCGACGGCTACACCCCCATCGACGAGCGGCCCAACCGCAACCCGGCGTTCGACGCCCAGCGCACCTCGGGCAACACCAACGACCTGCGGGGCAAGATCCTGCGGATCAAGGTCAAGCCGGACGGCTCCTACGCCATCCCCGAGGGCAACCTCTTCGCCCCGGGCACCCCGAAGACCCGCCCCGAGATCTACGCGATGGGCTTCCGCAACCCGTTCCGGTTCAGCATCGACAAGCCCACCGGCCACATCTACATCGGCGAGTACGGCCCGGACGCCGGCTCCGCCAACCCGGGCCGCGGCCCCTCCGGCATGGTCGAGTTCAACCGCGTGACCAAGCCGGGCAACTACGGCTGGCCCTACTGCGTCGGCAAGAACGAGGCGTACATCAAGTACGACTTCGCCACCCGGCAGTCCGGCGCGGCCTTCGACTGCTCGGCGCCGAAGAACACCTCGCCGAACAACACCGGCCTGGTCGACCTTCCGCCGGCCGAGCCGGCCTGGATCGACTACGACGGCGGTTCGGTCCCCGAGTTCGGCAGCGGATCCGAATCCCCGATGGGCGGCCCGGTCTACCGCTACGACCCCGACCTGAACTCCGCCGCCAAGTTCCCCGAGTCCTACGACGGGGACTTCTTCGCCGGTGAGTACGGCCGCCGCTGGATCAAGCGGATCGTGCACGACGACGACGGCACCGTCCGGTCCATCAACCCGTTCCCCTGGTCCGGGACCCAGGTGATGGACATGGCCTTCGGCCCCGACGGCGCCCTCTATGTCCTGGACTACGGCCTGTCCTGGTTCGGCGGCGACGAGAACTCCGCGCTCTACCGCATCGAGAACGTCACCAACGGCCACGCGCCGACCGTGACCGCCACCTCGGACAAGACCTCCGGCAAGGCGCCCCTGAAGGTGTCCTTCTCCGCGAAGGGCAGCGACGCCGACGGCGACGCCCTCACCTACAGCTGGGACTTCGGTGACGGCACCACCGGCACCGGCCAGTCGCCCCAGCACACCTACCGTGCCAACGGCACGTACACCGCCACCGTCACCGTGACGGACCCGACGGGCTACACCGCCACCGCCAACGTCCACGTGGTCGTCGGCAACACCGCGCCCACCGTCACCTTCCAGACCCCGGCCGACGGCGCCCTGTTCGACTTCGGTGACACCATCCCGTTCAAGGTGAAGGTCACCGACCCCGAGGACAAGAAGATCGACTGCTCCAAGGTCACCGTCCGCTACATCCTCGGACACGACAGCCACGGCCACCCGATCACCTCGGCCAACGGCTGCGAGGGCACCATCACCGTGCCGGCCGACGGCGAACACGACCCCAACGCCAACATCTTCGGCGTCCTCGACGCCGAGTACACCGACAACGGCGGCGGCGGCCAGGACGCGCTGACCACCCACGCCCAGATCGTGCTCCAGCCCCGCCAGCGGCAGGCCGAGCACTTCAGCAGCCAGAGTGGCATCCGCACCTACGACAAGACCCAGGCGCACGGCGGCAAGACCGTCGGCGACATCGACAACGGCGACTGGATCTCCTTCAAGCCCTACAACCTCAGCGGCGCCCAGACGCTGACCGCCCGGGTCTCCTCCGGCGGCGCCGGCGGCTACCTGGAGGTCCGCACCGGAGGGCCGAACGGCACCCTGCACGGCTCCGGGATCGTCCCGGTGACCGGCAGCTGGGAGACCTTCCAGAGCATCGACATCCCGCTCAGCAAGCTCCCGAAGAAGACCACCGAGCTGTACCTGGTCTTCAAGGGCGGCGACGGAGCGCTCTACGACGTCGACGACTTCGTGATCTCCGACAAGAAGCCCGCGAAGAACGACAAGCGCGTCCTCGTCTTCTCCAAGACGGCCGGCTTCCGCCACGACTCCATCGGCACCGGCGTCCAGACCCTGAAGGACCTCGGCGGGCGGAGCGGCATCACCGTCGACGCCACCGAGGAGTCCCAGCAGTTCACCACCGCCAACCTCGCCCGCTACGACGCCGTCGTCTTCCTCTCCACCACCGGCACCGTCCTGAACGCCGACCAGAAGCAGGCGTTCGAGAAGTACATCGCCGGCGGCGGCGGATACATGGGCGTCCACGCGGCCGCCGACACCGAGTACGACTGGCCGTTCTACGGCGGCCTGGTCGGCGCCTACTTCGCCTCGCACCCGCAGATCCAGAAGGCCACCGTCCGGGTACCCGAGCACGACCACCCGGCCACCAAGGACCTCGACGACGCGTGGGAACGCACCGACGAGTGGTACGACTACCGCTCCAACCCGCGTGACGACGTCCGCGTCCTGGCCACCCTGGACGAGACCACCTACCAGGGCGGCAGGATGAAGGGCGACCACCCGATCGCCTGGTGCCACGCCTACCAGGGCGGCCGCTCCTTCTACACCGGCCTCGGCCACACCAAGGAGTCCTACGCCGAGGACGGCTTCCGCAGCCACCTGCTCGGCGGCCTGAAGTACGCCACCGGCCAGGAGAAGGCGGACTGCAAGCCGCGCACGGGCTACCGGGACCTGTTCAACGGCCACACCCTCGACGGCTGGAAGCAGGCCGGACCGGGCGGCTTCACCGTCAAGGACGGCGCACTGCACTCCGAGGGCGGCATGGGTCTGCTCTGGTACCAGGCCAAGGAGTTCACGTCCTACTCCCTGAAGCTGGACTGGAAGATGCAGGGCGACGACAACTCCGGTGTCTTCGTGGGCTTCCCCGCCTCCGACGACCCCTGGTCGGCGGTGAACAAGGGCTACGAGATCCAGATCGACGCGACCGACGCGCCGGACCGGACCACCGGATCCATCTACTCCTTCCAGTCGGCCGACATCAAGGCCCGTGACGCCGCGCTGCGCCCGCCGGGGGAGTGGAACAGTTACGAGATCCGCGTCGAGGGCGACCGCATCCAGGTGTTCCTCAACGGAGTCAGGATCAACGACTTCACCAACAAGGACCCGGAGCGGATGAAGAACGGCTACATCGGACTGCAGAACCACGGCCCGTCCGACCACGTGTCGTTCCGCAACATCCAGATCAAGGAACTGCCCGCCAAGGGCGCCTAGAACGGCGGCGGGCGGGAGACGCCGGACTCCCGCCCGCCGTCCCCGACCCGGCCGCCCGGGTGGCGGCCGGCCGGGTCGGGGACGGCGGGCG
>NZ_POTZ01000308.1 GCF_003236365.1 Streptomyces sp. NTH33 | reverse complement strand
CCTCCCCGCGCCCCGTCCCGTCCCGTTGCAGCAGGCGCCTCTGGGGCGGCTTGTAACGAAGTAGTGCCGGTTGGCGTGGCCGTCTGGATTCGACCCGAGGTGTGCCGGTTACACTCGCCCGGCTGTACGAAAGATCATTGTTGACGGGGTGAATTTCTTCCGATGAGCGACGCCAGCACGACCCAGCCGTTCGAGGCCACGGACCAGAGGGCCCAGCCGGCCTCGGGCCACGGCAGGCACCGCGGCCCGGTCTCCTCCCACGACGGCGAGGGCGCCCCCCGCGGCCGTCACCGCAAGCCGACCGGGAAGACCGAAGCGGCCGCCTGACGGTACCGAAGCGGCGAACGGCCCCGTCCTGCCACGCAGGGCGGGGCCGTTTCGCGCCCCGGGCGGCTCAGGAGCGTTCGGCGTTCGGCTCAGGGGTGTCCGACGCGTGTCCGACGACCGTGTCGGCCAGCACCGGCGCGTCCCCCCGCTCGACGGCCGTCACCGACACCCGGACCCCGCCCCGCCCCTGCCGCCACATGCGGATGCGCAGGGTCTCGCCCGGGTACACCACTCCGGCGAAGCGCGTGGCGTAGGACCGTACGCGGGTCACGTCGCCGCCGAGCAGGGTGTCGACGACCGCCTTCAGCGTGATGCCGTAGGTGCACAGCCCGTGCAGGATCGGCCGGTCGAAGCCGGCGCGCTTCGCAAACCCGGGGTCGGCGTGCAGCGGGTTGTAGTCGCCGCTCAGCCGGTAGAGGAGGGCCTGGTCCTCGCGGACCGCCCGCTCGACGGTGCGGTCGGGCTCGCTGGTGAGCGCCTCAAGGCGGGTGTTGGGGCCGCGATCACCGCCCCAGCCGCCCTCTCCTCGGACGTAAATCTGCGCGTCATCGGTCCACAGCGGGCCGTCGGCGTCGGCGGCCTCGGTGCGCAGGACGAGGACGGCCGCCTTGTCCTTGTCGTACACGGCCGCGATACGGCTGGTGGCGGTGGCGGTGCCCCGGGCGGGGAGGGGGCGGTGCACGGTCAGCGTCTGGCCGCCGTGCAGGACGTGGGCGAGGTCGACGTCGACGCCCGGCATGGACAGGCCGCCGATCACTCCGGGCGCGCCGGCGCCGGCGACGGTGGCGAAGCTCGGCAGGACGTGCAGCCTGCTCTCCAGGGTGTACCGCAGTTCGGCGGGGTCGGTAGCGGGCCGGCCCGCGCCGATGCCGAGGTGGTAGAGGAGGACGTCCCTGGGGGTCCAGGAGATCTCGCCGGTCCGGGGTCCGGCGGCGAGGGCCTTGGCGGCGTCGATGGGCATGGGTCTGCTGCGTCTCCTGACGGGTCCGGTCGTTCGAGTGACCTCTGTATCCCGCCGGATTCCCGCCGGACGACCGGTCCACGCCGACCGTGACTTTTGTCCTGCCCGAGTCCGTACAAGCGCATCTTCCGGGCGGGGGGCTGGATTCGTAGCGTCGTAGACATGACACAGACAGAACGTGCCGTGTCCTTCACGGGGGTGACCAAGGCCTTCGGCGACGTGTGCGCCGTCGACGGTGTGCACCTGGAGATCGCACGGGGCGAGACCGTCGCCCTGCTGGGCCGCAACGGCGCCGGCAAGTCGACGACGATCTCGCTGCTGCTCGGCCTGAACGAGCCCGCCGCGGGCACGGTGGAGCTGTTCGGCGAGCCGCCCGAGCGGGCGGTGCGCGCCGGTCTGGTCGGGGCCATGCCGCAGGAGGCGCGGGCGGTGCCCCGGGTCACCGTCCGCGAGCTGGTCTCCTTCGTGGCCGGCCGCTACCCCGCGCCGCTGCCCGTCACCGGTGTCCTGGAACTGGCCGGGATCGCCCACCTGGCCGGGCGGCGCGTGGACCGGCTCTCCGGCGGTCAGACACAGCGCGTGCGGTTCGCGGTCGCACTCGCCGGGAACCCCTCGCTGCTGGTGCTGGACGAGCCGACCGCGGCCCTGGACGTCGAGGCGCGCCGCGCCTTCTGGAAGACGATGCGGGCCTACGCGCGCGGCGGCCGCACGGTGCTGTTCTCCACGCACTACCTGGAGGAGGCCGACGCCCACGCCGACCGGATCCTCGTCCTGGACCGCGGCCGGGTCGTCGCCGACGGCACCGGCGAGGAGCTGCGGCGCGCGGCGGGCGGCAGCCTGGTCGCCTTCGACCTGGCCGGGCGCGGCACCGAGGGCCTGGAGCTGCTGCCGGGCGTGCGGTCGGTCGAGGTGCGCGGGGACCGGGCGCGGCTGCGCACCGACGACCCGGACGCGACCGTGGTCGCCCTGGCCGAACTGGGCGCGATACGCGGCCTGGAGGTCGCCCCGGCCTCGCTCGACGACGCGTTCTTGGCCCTGACCGGCACAAGCAGCGCTCCAGGGGCACGGGAGGCGGTGTGATGCGCGACGTGCTCGCCTATCTGCGCCTGGAGGTGCGCCGCACCCTGCGCGACGTGGGTTTCATGATCGGCGGGATCGCGATGCCGGTGATGATGTACCTGCTGTTCACCAACCTCGGCGACAGCGGCGACGGAGGCTGGCGGACCGCCTCCATGGTCGGCATGGCCGCCTACGGCGCGGTCGGCTCCGCCCTGAACACCGGTGGCGGGGTCGCGGAGGACCGTACGGTCGGCTGGCTGCGGCAGCTCAGGGTGACCCCGATGACCCCGCGCCAGGTCGTCACCGGCCGGGCGCTGACCGGTGCGGTGACCGTGCTGCCCGCGATCTGCGCGGTGCTGCTGGCGGGCGGCCTGGTCAACGGCGTACGGCTGCAGGCGTGGCAGTGGGCGGCGACGGCACTGCTGCTGTGGCTGGGCTCGATCCCGTTCACGCTGCTCGGCCTGGGCAACGGCTACGGGCTGACCGCGCAGACCACGGGCGTGGTGAACATGGTGTGCAACCTGGGGCTCGCGGTCCTCGGCGGACTGTGGTTCCCGATAGCCCTCTTCCCGCACTGGCTGCGCGCGGTGTCCGTGTACACGCCCACCCACCGGGTCGCCGAACTCGGGGTGTCGGTCACCGAGGGTCACGCCCCGGCGGCCGGTGCCATCCTCGTACTGGCGGGCTGGCTGCTGGTGTTCGGTTCCTACGCCGTGCTGTCGTACCGCCGCCATGCCGGCGACGTCTGATCGGGGGGACGGAACATGAGCTGGTCGCGCAGGGTCTCCTGCCGCCTGAGGCGCACGTCCGCACAGGTCTGCGATCACCCGGGTCCGCTGCCCACCGGCTTCTCGCTGCTGCCCTGGTTGCTCCTGGGACTGGGGTCCCTCTCCCACCTCCTCCAGGGCAGGACCCCCAACCCGTGGATCGGCGGGCTGGGCCTGATCACCTTCAACTCGCTGTACATCTACGTGGTCTTCCGCTCCTTCGACAAGAAGCTGCGCAAGGCGGCGTCCACGCGAGTGGCGCTGCTGCTCATGGGTGTGGTGACCACCGGGCTCGCGCTCGGCTACGGCGGCAGCTGGCTGCTGTTCTTCTCGCTGCTGGGCCTGGCCACGGGTGCGGTCGTGCGCGGTCCGTGGCTGGGAAGGACGGCCGTGCTGCTGTCCGCCTTCGCCGGGGTTGCCGCCGGTCTCCGCGAGGGCTGGAGCGCGATCGGCATCTCCTACGGCACGTTCCTGTCGACGATGGTGACCGCCGCGATTCTCGGTCTCAGCGAGGCCGTACAGGAACTGCACGCCGCTCGCAAGGAGTTGGCCCGCCGCGCGGTGGAGGAGGAGCGGCTGCGCTTCTCCCGGGACCTGCACGACCTGCTCGGCCACACCCTGTCGGTGATCGTCGTCAAGTCGGAGGCGGCCCGGCGGCTGGCGCCCCGCGACCTGGAGGCGGCGCTCACGCAGATCACCGACATCGAGTCCGTCGGCCGGCAGGCGCTCACCGAGATCCGTGAGGCGGTCACCGGCTACCGCGAGGGCAGCCTGAGCACGGAACTCGACCGCGCCCGATCGGCGTTGACCGCCGCCGGCATCGAACCCGTCGTACGCCGCTCCGGCCCGCCGCTGACCCCGCAGACCGAGGCGCTGCTGGGCTGGGTGGTGCGCGAGGCGGTCACCAACGCCGTACGGCACAGCGGCGCGAGCCGCTGCGAGATCACCGTCGCCGGTACGGCCGAGCGGGTCCGTGCGACGGTCGTCGACAACGGGGACGGCACGTCCGCCGGGCCGGCCGTGGCGGGGATCGGCGGCACCGGCCTGAAGGGCCTGACCGAACGCCTCGCGGCGGCGGGCGGCTCGCTGCGGACCGGCCCGTCACCGCGCGGCGGCTTCACGGTGACCGCTGAACTCCCGACGGATTCGGAGGAGTCGGCGGCGGTGCCGGCGCCTACCCTGGGGCCGTGAACGAGATGCCCTCAGGCCACGGTCCCGCCAGGTCCATCCGCGTCCTGCTCGCCGAGGACCAGGGGATGATGCGCGGCGCGCTCGCCCTGCTGCTCGGCATGGAGGACGACGTCGAGGTCGTCGCCCAGGTCTCGGCGGGCGACGCCATCGTGGACGCCGCGCTGGCCCACCGCCCCGACGTGGCCCTGCTGGACATCGAACTGCCGGGGATGAGCGGCCTGGACGCCGCCGCCGAGCTGCGCGAGCGGGTGCCCGGCTGCCGGGTGCTGATCCTGACCACGTTCGGTCGGCCCGGCTATCTGCGCCGGGCCATGGAAGCCGGGGTCGCGGGCTTCCTGGTGAAGGACGGGCCGGTGGAGGAGCTGGCCGCCGCGATCCGCCGGGTGCTGGCCGGGGAGACGGTGGTCGACCCGGCGCTCGCCGCGGCGGCCCTCAGCGCCGGTCCGAGTCCGCTCACCGCCCGCGAGTGCGAC
Source organism: Streptomyces sp. NTH33 (assembly GCF_003236365.1). Taxonomy (GTDB): domain Bacteria; phylum Actinomycetota; class Actinomycetes; order Streptomycetales; family Streptomycetaceae; genus Streptomyces. The sequence goes on along the minus strand of NZ_POTZ01000308.1, from coordinate 3,753 downwards.
GTGCTGCGGGCCTCCGCCGACGGCGCGACCGTCGCCGACATCGCCGCGAAGCTGCACCTGTCGGAGTCTACCGTCCGCAACCACCTCTCCGCCGCGATCGGCAAGACCGGCACCCGCAACCGCATGGAGGCCGTGCGGGAGGCCCGCGACCGGGGCTGGCTGTAGGCGCCTGCCGCCCTACACGGGCTCCCGCCGGAACAGTCCCGCCCACAGGAACGCCTCCCCGAAGTACGGCGAGTCCTCCGGCTCGTCCCGCATCCGCCGCAGCTCCACCTCCGTCAGGTCCGCGAAGATCCGCCGCAGCGACTCGGGCGTGTAGGCGAGCCCGCCGTGCAGGCGGCCGGTGCGGTACAGCTCGGCGTCGGACAGCTCGCTGCCCGTGCCGCCGGCCGCGAAACAGGTCAGGACCAGGTGGCCGCCGGGCGCCAGGACCCGTTCCAGCAGGGCCAGGTAGCTGATCCGGCGGTGCGGCGGCAGATGGTGGAAGCAACCGGAGTCGTAGACGAGGTCGTACGGCCCGGTGAGCCGCGCCCCGGCGTCCCCGAAGGCGTCCCCGCGCACGAACCGCACGGCGACTCCCGCCTCCCGGGCCCGCTCCTGCCCCCAGGCGACGGCCTCGGCCGACAGGTCGACCGCGTCCACCTCGAAGCCCCGCGCGGCGAGGTACCGGGCGTTGCGCCCCGGCCCGCACCCCAGGTCCAGCGCCCGGCGGCCGGCGACCGGTCCCCGCTCCAGCCACTCGGCGAGGTTCTCGTCCGGCTTGTCCACGAAGAACGGCACCGGCCGCGACCGGTCGGTGTAGAACCCGTCCCACCACCCGGCTCCCCCGCCGGTCCACCGGTCGGCGTCCGGCGCGAACAGCCCGTCCAGCAGCCGGAGTACGTCGTCCACGGTACGGATGTTCCGGTCCATGCGGATCCCCTTCTCCCCGGGCCCTTCCCAGGCCCGTTCCCGGTACCGCGACCGTAGCGTCGAACGGCTCGAAAGCCCAGGTCAGGCAGGGTGAGCGTGGCTCTGCGGGGCGCGCTGTCCGGGCGTGTGCGGGGCCGCCGCGTGCGCCGGAGGGGGATCACACCGGAGCCGGGCGGAAATTCTCCTTGGCCCCGTGCCGAGGGCCTTCTCGGCGGCGAACAGCGCCGCGCCTAGCGGACTTTCCGCGCGGAACGCGGCAGCCACACCAGCATCAGCAGCGCCCCGCCGAGCAGCATCGCCGTACTGGTGCGGAAGACCAGCGCGTATCCCTCCGTCAGGCCCACCGGCGTGGTCCGGCCCGCCGTGCGGGCCGCCGCGATGGTCGCCATGATCGCGAGGCCCAGCGAACCGCCCATCGTGCGGGAGGTGTTGACGAGCCCGGAGACCAGCCCGGCGTCCTCGGGCGCCGCCCCGGAGGTGGCCAGCGCGGCGAGCGGGGTGGCCGCCAGTCCCGCGCCCAGCATCATCAGGATCCCGGGGACCATGATGGCCGTGAGGTACGAGCCGTCCGCCCGCATCGTCGACTGCCAGGCGAACCCGGCGGCCGCCACCAGCGTTCCCAGCACGGCGACGTGGCGCGCCCCCGCCGCCCGCATGAGGCGCGGCGCCAGCTTGGAGCCGAGGATGACCGCCAACGAGCTGGGCATCAGGGCGAGTCCGGCGTCCAGCGGCGCGTAGCCGAGCACGTTCTGCGCGTACAGGGTCATGAAGAACCACATGCAGAACATCGCCGAACCGGAGACGAACATCGCCGCGTTCGCGGACGCCACCGAGCGCACCCGCAGCAGCGCGAGCGGCATCAGCGGGGCGGCCGTACGGGCCTCGACGGCGAGGAAGAGCCCGATGAGCGCGAGCCCGGCGAACAGCGGCACCAGCGTGGCCGCGGCCGTCCAGCCCTCCGCCTCGGTCTGCGAGATCCCGTACGCCAGCGTCGCCAGCCCCGCCGTCACCAGCAGCGCGCCCGGCAGGTCCAGCCTGCGCCCGTCCCCGGCCCGGCTCTCCACCAGCCACCGCACGGCCCCGGCGAGCACCGCCGCGCCGACGGGCACGTTGATCAGCAGCACCCACCGCCAGGACAACCCCTGCACCAGGACCCCGCCGACCAGACCGCCCGCCGCTCCGCCGCCCGCGCCGACCGCCGTCCAGGTGGCTATGGCCCGGGCCCTGGCCGCCCCCTCGGGCACGGCGGCGGTCAGCAGGGTCAGCGTGGAGGGCGCCAGCACGGCCGCGCCCAGCCCCTGCACGGCCCGCGCGAGCAGCAGCTGCCAGCCCTCCTGGGCCAGGCCGCCGCCCAGCGAGGCCAGCGTGAACAGGCCGAGCCCCAGCAGGAACATGCGCTTGCGCCCGTACAGGTCCCCGGCCCGGCCTCCGAGCAGCATGAAACCGGCGAACGCGATGGCGTAGGCGTTCACCACCCACTGCAGTCCCGGGCCGCTCAGCGCGAGGTCGGCCCGCATCGACGGCAGGGCCACGTTGACGACGGATATGTCCAGCACGACCAGGAACTGCCCGGCGCAGGCGAGGGCCACCACGAGCCAGGTCGGCGGCGGCGGCGCGGTGCGTCGGCGGAGGGTCGGGGTGGCGTCAGCGGCTTCGAGCATGGGGGTCATAATCTCAAGCCGCTCGCGCCCCTTGCATCGGACTTCCGTACGAGAACGGCTGGTCCCCAGGCCCGGGTCCTGCGCCCGCCCGGCACCCGTATGCGTCCGGCCGATCCGGCTGAGACGACTGGCACGAATGAGACGACCGACACGGCTGAAGCGACCGACACGGCTGAAGCGACCGACACGGCTGAAGCGACCGACACGGCTGAAGCGATTGAGACGGCTGAAGCGGCTGACACGGCTGAGGCGACTGACACGGCTGAGGCGACTGACACGGCTGAGACGTACGCCACCGCACCCCCTGTCACCCGGTCCGCAGGGCGTGCGGCAGCATGGCGGCCGGAACGGACGGACGACCGGAAGGACCCCCACTCCATGCCCGCGGCCCCCAAGCCCGAGATCCTGGCCGCCTTCGAGGCCGCGAAGGGGTTCATGCCCGCCGACGAAGGGCTCGCGCTCTACGCGGCGGCCGTGGAGGCCGGGCGGCTCGGGCTGCCGTTGCTCGAGGTCGGCACGTACTGCGGGCGCTCGACGATCCTGCTCGCCGACGCCGCCCGGCAGGCCGGGGTCACCGCGCTCACCGTCGACCACCACCGCGGCAGCGAGGAGCAGCAGCCCGGCTGGGAGTACCACGACCCGGAGACGGTCGACCCCGAGATCGGCCTGATGGACACGCTGCCCGCCTTCCGGCGCACGCTGCACAGGGCCGGACTGGAGGAGTACGTGGTGGCGCTCGTCGGCCGCTCGCCGCAGATCGCCGCCCTGTGGAACACCCCGCTCGGCCTGGTCTTCGTCGACGGCGGCCACACCGACGAGCACGCCGGCGCCGACTACGAGGGCTGGGCGCCGCACGTGGCCGTGGGCGGGCTGCTGGTCATCCACGACGTGTTCCCGGACCCGGTGGACGAGTTCACCGGGCAGGCCCCGTACCGCGTCTACCTCCGGGCCCTGGAGTCCGGGGAGTTCACCGAGGCCTCGGTGACCGGCTCGCTGCGCGTCCTGCGGCGAACGGAAGCGTCCGCCCCCGCCCGCCGTTAGAGTCGCAGACGTGTCGTACCCAGGCCTCGAATCCGGTCCCCCTCAGCCCGAACGTCCGCGCCGCCCCCGGCGTGGGCCGCTGACCGTCGCGCTCGCCGCGCTGGTGCCCGGGGCGCTGCTGGGGTGGGTGGTGTACGAG
>NZ_POTZ01000307.1 GCF_003236365.1 Streptomyces sp. NTH33 | reverse complement strand
CTGGGGGCAGATCATCCGGGGGCAGACTGGGGGCAAAATCGCGATCATGCCCCCACGGCCCTCAGCCGCGTCACCGAGGCAGCCGTCCCGGCCCGCTCGGCCAGCAGCCGGTCCAGCGCCGGCACCGCCGACCGCGGGTGCATCGCCAGCCGCGCATCGAGCGCGTCCTCCCACACCTCGGTCAGGCCGTCCATGAGGCGCTTCCGCATGCCGTCCGTGATGTGGGTGTAGCGGGCCTGGACCGACCCGTCCAGGTGCCCCATCCGCTCATCCATCAGCTTCGGCGGGGTGCCCAGATCCTCCATGGTCGTCTTGTGGAAGTGGCGCAGGCCGTGCGGCGTGAGTTTCGGCGCGACCGGCGCCCAGCACGCCTCCGCACGCGAGGCCGCGCCCCGGCCTCGGGCCGGCACCCCCGGCCACGGGTCGGCGAGAACGGGGACCAGGCGCCGCGGTTGGGGCGCCTTCGCCGGGTACCAGCCGGTCGCCGCCGGGTGGAACACCCACGTGGCAAACCCGCTCCTTCGGTGGTGCGCGGCCGCCTCCCCGCCGCCCCCGCGCACGTATCCGAGTTCCTCCATCACGGCCACCACCGCTTCGCGTTTCTCCTGCCGCACCTTCTCCGGGTGGTTCAGCACATGCGACACGGTGCCCACGGACACGCTGGCGTGCTCGGCGACCTGACGGAGTGTCACCCCGGACCGGGCCCTGCCGTTGGCGATGCCGAGGCCACCGAAGACATGCACGTTGCCGTGGCAGGAGCAGGGTGTACGGCTCCGCCCGGCCAGGAACTTGGCCAGCAGCAGGGACAGCCACTCGGGGATATCAAGGGTGCGGTAGCTGTCCTCCTTCGGTGGGCACCGCAGCAGCGACCCGTCGTCCATCTCGTACAGCTGGTGCTCCACACGCACAGCTTGGGAGTGCTCGCGTACGTACTCGCGCTCGAGGCCGACTACCTCGCCCCACCGCATCCCGGTGTAGGCGATGAGGAGGGTCAGGACGAACTCGTCGTCGCGACCCGCCAGAAGTCCGGCCCGCTCGGCCACCAGCAGCGCGCCGAGCGGCGTGGTGATCGCCTTCTCGGGGGCCCTGCGTGAGGAGCGTCCTGCGCGCCGGCCGCGACCGCGCTGCCGATGGGCCGGGTTCGAGGTGATGAGCCCCTCACGTTGGTGGGCGTCGGACAGCATGACGTGCAGCGTGCCCCGCCAGGTCTTGATGCTCGAGGGGGCGTAGCCAGCCTCTTTCTCGGCGCGCTCCCACGCCTGCACGTCCGCAGCGTCGATTTCCTTCAGCAGCTTCTCGCCGAAGTAGGGGAGCAGGTGTTCCTCAATATGGTGCTTGTAGTTCTGCATCGTCGACTCGGCGAGCTCCTGGCCCGCGTACCAGCGGCTGGCGTACTGCCCGAAGGTTTCGGTGCCCAGCGACGGATCGCGCCAGCGCCCCGCCCGGATCGCGGCCTCGGCGTCCTGCGCGGCCTTCTTCGCCTTCGCCGCGGTGGGGTAGAGGATGGGCTCGCCCAGCTCGTCCTCGACGACGCGCTTTTTGCCCTCCGCATCCCGGTATCGGGCCCGGAAGAACTTCCCCCTCTGCTCAGCCCACCCCACTTGGTTCCCCTCCTACTGCATGTCAGCGCACGGGCTCCTGCGCCAGGACCGAGGGCTCTGAACCCACCATGCTGAGGTCGACGATCTCCCCGTTCCACAACTGCCAGACGTCGACCGCGCACACCCACGTGTTGGCGGCCGCGGTCAGAGCAGCCGCCTGTTCCTCATCGAAAAGCTGATCGCTCAACACGAAGGTGGCGCCGTGGCGAGAGGCTTTGATCACCACCGGCCCGTCTCGATCCACCCGCCCGACTCTGAAATTGATCACATGAGCCCCCAGGCATGCGCGGCCCAACCGCACGTGGCGTGTACATCCGTCTACGTGCGTCACCGTACATACACAGAGCGCATATGCACTAGGGCCACTACGTTTCGTCCCAGGCGTCTCCACAATCGCTTTCGTGTCGCGCCTCAGCGCGCACCCGCTCGTCTGCCTCGATCATGGCTCGCCATCGCTGGCGGTCGACCTCGTCCATCCCAGCCAAGTGCGCGACGATCACCCGCACGTCGTCGCCGTAGCCGCCCAGCTCCGTCGCCTCGTAATCCAGGAACTGCACGGCGATCGCGCGCTGCACCAGGCGCAAAGGGCGCTGCAGGCCGGCTGCGATGGCGTGGGCCTCTTCTTTTCCTGGGGTTGTCCGGACGACGTTGGCAGCCAGCTTCTGGAATTGGCTGCGGCTCAGCGGGTGGCCGGCTGCGGCGGCCCGGTCGGCCATGACCTGGAAGGAGACTCCGGTGTCGTTCACCTCGCGGATCATGCGTGACAGCTGATCGCGGTCCAACGACCGCGACAGATGCTCGGGAATCTCTGTCCCGGCCTGCCGCTGGTCTGGCGTCATGAGCTCCTCCACCTACAGGCCCCAGGTGTCTCGGGAACAGAGACGTGCGGACTCTGCATCAGCGCTGGTCACTGCCCTGTTGTCGCTCCGAGTGTAGACGGTTATCTACGACTCGCGCAGCGCGTCCAGTCCCAAAAGCAAGGAAAGGTTCCGGGCGTCTCCGACTGTAGACGGATCATCTCTAAGTATGGTTAGCTATCTACGAACGGAGACGTTCCGGGTCCACATGGAGACGTCGGCCCTTGTTTCGCAACTCTTTGGCCAGTTGCTTCTGCGTGCCCTCCATGTCTCCCCATCGGCGCAACCTATCTATACCTGGAAACGGAGATCAACATCGTGGCAGCGGCGCAATCCAGCCCCACATCTGACCTGATCTACATCGACGAGATCGCCGAGCGCCTTGGTGTACGCCCCAACACCATCCGCACCTGGCGCTACAAGGGCCGCGGCCCCCGCACCTGGCGACAGAACGGCCGCGTCGTCTCGACGGTCGAAGACATCGAGAAGTACCTGGCCGCCCAGGTCAAGGCCACCGAGCGGGGCGCTGTATGAGCACCCTGCCCCGCCTGCTCTACAGCGCCCAGGAGGTGGCCACGGCGCTCGGCGTCTCCGCCTACTGGCTCCAGCAGGAGGCGCGAGCCGGACGCATACCGGCGACGAAGGCCGCCGGCCGGTGGGGGTGGAGCCGCTCCCAGATCGACGAAGTGATGGACGCACTGGCCGTCACCCCCTCGCACACCACGCCCGCGCCGGCCACCACCACGACCAGGCCGCGCCGCACCCGGCAGGCCCCCGCGCATCCGCCGGTGCAGCAGCTCGTCGCCAAGCCACCGCGCCGCCGCCGCTGACCGCACGAGAACGGGGCCGACCCCGGCCCTACCCGGAGACGACCCCTCGGCACAACCACACCTAATTCCTCAACCAGGAGTGGAAGACCGTGAACGCATCATCCCAGACCCCCGGGGCGCTGCCCCCCGAAACCCCGTACCAGCGGCAGCTGGTGCCCGTACCGCTGCCGACCACCCTCAGCGGCATGCAGTCCGTCGCGGACCTGCAGGACAGCGCGGCCGCGACCACCACGGTGCTGTCCTCGACCGTGACGCCGGCGACGCCGGACGCGCCCCACCACCTGAGGACGCCGTTTCCCGAGCCGGCCGGCCGCGAGTGCTTCATGTGCGGCACCAACGAGAGCCTGCTGTACCCGGACCCCCGCGGCCGCCGCTACGACTCCGGCGCACCTGTTCTGTACTGCGGCACCCACGTGCCCGACGCCACCCCGGTGCAGGCCGCCGCCAAGGTCATGGCCTCGGCGATGGAGAACGGCTCTGCCACGCCGCGCGAGCTCGCCCAGGCCGAGGAGAACGCGGGGCTGCTCTTCGACCCGCAGCGTGCCCAGGACATCGCCGACGGCGCCCGTGAGCAGGCCCGCGCCGAGTCCGCCGCCGAGATCGCCCGCCTGCGCGAAGAGGTGGCGTCGCTCGCCCACTTCAAGGCCCAGCTCGACGGCATCCGGTCGGCACTTGCCGGGCGCCCCGACAGTGACCTGATGTTCGTCCGGGAGATCCTGGCGGCCGCCGACCCCCAGGCCCCGTTCGGGGCGCCGCTCTCAGTCACCTGGGACGGCATCGTGATGGGCCCCTCCGGCGACACACTCCGCGAGCGCACCCTGGTCCCGCTGACCACCTCCCACGGAGGCAAGGCCGCGCTCGCCCTGGGCGCTGAGCAGCGCCTGGCCCTCGGTGGCCTGCTGCTCACCCACACGCATACGGGTGAGACCTGCCCGACGCCGGACTGCGGCATCGAGGCGGTCACCCTCGACGAGGCCGATCCCACGATGGAGGGCTGGATCCTCGTCCAGGTCGCCGGCACAGACAGTCCGGCCCGCTGGTACTGCAACCCCTGGTGCGCCTCGGCCGCCATCAGCGAGGCCGGCGCCGAGCTCGCCGCCGACGACCAGGCCGACGCTGTCGACCCCGACCAGCAGGCCTCGGCCGTACCGGTCGTCGAGGACGACGACGAGCCGCGCTGCGTGCGCTGCGGCTGCACCGACAGCCGGGCCTGCCCGGGCGGCTGCCACTGGATCCCGAACCAGCAGATGGTCGACCTCTGCTCGGTCTGCGCCACCCCGGACGAGCTCGCCTACGCCGCCGGGGGTGCCCGGTGAGCGAGAAGACCGAGCGCAGCCCGCTCGCCACGATCGAGGCCTTCGAGTCGGTCGCGTTCCGCGCCGCGCAGGTCGGCCGCCAGCTGCTCGCCGAGCACCCCGACCTGCTCGTGGGAGAAGTCCGCGTCCACGCCTTCGGGTACCGGGACCCTGAGTCCACCAAGGCGGAGGTCGAGATCTCCATCTTCAACACGGACGCGGTGCGTGCGACGGACGCGGTGCGTGCGTGGGCCGAGGCGCTCGGTACCGAGGTGGACGTCCGCTTCCACGACGCCAAAAACACCGCGCATGCCTTCGAGTACCACCACGCCGAACAGATGGTGAACGGCATCACGGTGAGTGTCGTCGCCACCCGCCAGCCGACCCATGAGGAGATCACCGCCTGGCGCACGGCGTCCTCGGCAGACTCCAAGGACGCCGCGGGCGGTGCACAGTGACCGCCATCGAGGAGACCGGCACCGCCCGGACCGGGAAGAGCACCCAGACGGGCAGCAGCCAGCTGTCCGCGGGCGAGGCCACCCGGTCCCTGACCCTGCCTCACCTGCCGTACGCCGACGCCGTGCACGCCGCCCTCGCCGCCGCTGCCATGCCGCCCGCGGTCCTCGAGGTCGGGGTACGAGACGCCCAGCCCGAGGCGAAGCGCCGGGCGCCCGTCCTGTTCATGCGCTTCGTGTGGCCGGTCGGCAGCACCCTGCTGACCGACGACGTCCGCAGCAAGGGCCTGACCCTCGCCTGGTCGCACGTCACCGGCTGGTCCGCCCACAACGCCGCCGACGACGCCGAGCTGCTCGAGGTCGATCCCCTCGCTGACCCGCGGCTGATCGCCATGGCCGCGCTCGACCTGGCCGAGCAGGACCTGAGCCTGCTGTGGAGCCCGCCGGACGGCACCGCCGGCCGCTGGTCGGAGGCCGTCTACCTCGACATCGCCCTCGTGCACTTCGACGAGCAAGACGGAGGCCTGCGGTGACCGCTGTGGAATGGCTGATCGCCCTCGCCCTGGCCGCCGGGGCGTGGTGGGTGGTCCAGGGCATCACAGACAAGCGCGCCGCCGCGGCCCCGCCGGGGCGCATCAGGCCGTCCGTCCCGCCACCGCTGCCCACCTACGTCCGCGCCGACCTGCACCGCGCCCGCACCACGCGCGCAGCCCGCGCCGGCGGCCGGCACCACCGACCCGAGGAGTCGTCCTGATGGGCACCCGTCCCGGGATCGTGGCCGAGGCCGCGATCGACGTCCTCGCCGCCCGCCTCTCGATCGAGGTCCCCGGGCTCGGCCAGGCGGAGATCTACCGCATCGCCCGCGCCCAGGCCACCGAGCTCACCCGCGAGGGCTACCGCATCACGGTGCCGGTCACCGCCGTCGCCACCACGGTGCGCCGCCTCAAGGCCAACCGCACCACCTGATCCCCGGGGTGGGCGGGACGCGACCTGACACCCGTCCCGCTCACCCCGGCACCAACCACCTTCCTGGAGTACCACCGTGCGACCCACCGTGCGACGCACCGACCCGCGCCTGCAGATCATCACCGAGACCATCGAGGGCCTCATCCCCGGCGCCACGCCGGCGTTCCTGTCCGTCGACGTCACCGAGACGCTGCCCGGCCCGGGCGAGCGCCGCAACAGCTGGACCGGCCGCCCCGCCGCGCTCGCCGAGCGGGTGTTCACTGCCCTGTACGGCCGCCCGCACGTCGCGCCGGAGGCGAGCCCGCTCGCCCAGGCCGATGACGCCAAGCGGCGCCGCGACATCCTCGGCGAGGTCGGCGTCCTCATGGCCGCCGGCGCCGACCTGGAGTCCGCGCCCTGGTACCCGGTACGCCCCGGCGACCTGGTCCACGTCCACTACGAGGCCGCCGGGCAGGGGAGCGCGTTCGGCGAGACGTACATCGTCGGCCCCGAGGACGGCGGCCTGATGGGCATGACGCTGCTCGCCCATACCCTCCCCGACGCCACCGGCTCCGAGGGCATGGCCGGCTGCTTCGCCGTTGAGGCCGCCGACGACCCGATCTACGAGCTGTGGTTCGAGGCCGGCCCGCACCGGCTCACGATCGTCCGTGACGGCCGCCCCGTCCACGTCGGGAGCGCCCGGTGAGCGGGGACACCTACGACGACGCCGAGCTGGGCGTCGACGAGCCGTGCGGTGAGGGCATGTGCCAGTGCTCCTGCGGTCAGGGATGCGTGTGCGGCTGCGAGTGCCCGGGAGACCCGGACACCAGGGAGCCCAGCGAGTGCGACAACTGCGACGGCGACAACTGCGCCTGTGCGATCGGACAGGGCGCGCGCTACGACGAGTGCACCTGCGGGCCGACCGAGGAGATCGCGCCGTGAGCCCGGCGTCCGCCCGCGCACTGCGCCGTCGCCGGGTGGCCGAACTGCGGGCGGCCGAACCGCACCTGAGCCTGCGGCAGATGGCCGACCGGCTGGGCATCTCCCGCGACACCGTGACCCGCGACCTGGCCGAGATCGACCGGGACGCGGCCGAGAGCGCGCCACCGGCCGACCAGACGGAGCCGGTGGCCGAAGGGTCCTCGGCCGCAGGATCGGCCACCGGCGCAGAGGCTGCCGATTCTGCGCCGCAGGTCAGCGGGGGTGGCCGGACTGATCAGCCGCCGGTGGCCGAGGTGGTACGGCAGCCGGCTGCGCCGGTGGCTGACCGGGTGGCCGGTCACCTGGCCGTGATGGTCGGCCACCGCCCGGAGGCGGCCGACCGGCCCCCGGCCGCTCTGCCGCGCCGGGTGGCCGAGCCGCTGGCCGACGCTGACCTCAGCCGGTGGCCGGCGGTGCGCCGCGACCTGGCGGTGCTGGCGCAGACCGAGCGCAGCCCCGAGGCGCTGGCGCATCAGGCGATCACCGCGCTGGCGCACCACTACAGCCGGGCCCTGGCTCGGGGCGATATCCAGCCGGGCCAGCCGTTCGTCGTCACCGACATGACGCTGCGCCCCCTGCCTGTACCGGCCCCCCGGGGCTCCTGATGACCGGGCCGCCCGCCCAGTGGCCCGGGGCGGGCGGCCCACCACCGACACAACCCGGCCGAGGAGGTCGTGATGATCCGAGCGCTCGCCGTCCTAGTGGCGGCCGCCGCGGCCGCGGTCCTGGCGGTGGCCGCTTGCCACGGCCCGTCGGCCGCGGCCGTACCCCGGCCGAGTCCGAACCCGGCTCTGGCCACCGGCCTCCGGTAGGCGGCTGTGACCGGCTGGTGGGCCCCCGCTGGCCTGTACGGCCTGCACGTGGATCTCGGCCGCTACAGCCAGGACCGCGGCCGGTGGCTGCGGCAGCCGGCCGCCCGGTTCACCTGCCGCCACGGCTGCCACATAACGGCCGTCGGCCCGCTCAAGGTCGCCGCCCTCACCCAGCACATCGACGAAGACCACGCCCGCACCTGCCCGGGCAACCAACCACAGAACAGGAATGCACGTGCCTGACAACGCCCAGCTGGCCCGCACCCGTGTGGTGCCCATGACTACCGGCACCACCGCCATACCGATGCCCGCCGCCCCCGTCCCGACCGCCGCTTACGACCGGGCCGTGTGGGAGCGCGCGCTGCTCACCAGCACCGTGCGCCGCGACCTGCGCCTGCTCGGCCTGATCCTGTCCCACCACGCGGATGCCGCCGGGTGCCTGCCCGCGGGCGGTATCCAGCACGCCGAGTCCCTGTGCGCCCTGATGCGCATGGAGGGCCGGAAGGTCCGCCAGGCCCTCAACGAGCTCGAGTTGGCGCACTTCATCCGCCGCCCGAACCTGCACACCTGGCCGCGCAGGGACATCGTCCGCCCGATCACGCTCACCCTGCCCACCGTGGCCGCGGTGCGGACCGGGCCAGAGCATCCGGGCGAGGCCATCAGGTGAGCAGCGAAGAGCAGTTAGAGCTGCTGCCCGCCGACCCGCCGCGCTGGGGCGGCCCCGCCGCCGCCCCGGTCCAGCCGATCCGCACCCAGGGCCGCACCGAGTAC
>NZ_POTZ01000306.1 GCF_003236365.1 Streptomyces sp. NTH33 | reverse complement strand
CTCCCGCCCCTCCCTTTCGAAACAGTGCCTCCCGGGACCATTGGTGTACGCCACTGACGCCGCGCAGGCCTCACGGGCGTCCGGGTGAAACTCGCCGGGGAGGCCGTTGACGTGGGAACTCTCCTTCTCGCGCGCATGATTGACGGATTGTCCGACAGCCGGTACCACTGACCCACGCCGGCCCCGCACGCCCCGTCACGCCCGAGCGCACCAGGAGGCTTCCTTGCGAGGATCCGTCACCGACCCCAGACCCGTGCCGGGAGGCAGACGCACGCGCAGAGCGGCGGGTGTCGTCGCCGCGGCGGCACTGCTGTTACCGCTGCTGGGTACCGCGCCGTCCGCGGGCGCGGCCGTGGACGACACCGGGCGGCTGCAGCGGGCGTTCGCGTCCGCGGCGGCCGAGTACCACGTGCCGCTCGGCGTGCTGATGGGCGTGTCGTACCTGCAGTCCCGGTGGGACGGGCACAGCGGCGCGCCGAGCGTGACCGGCGGCTACGGGCCGATGCACCTCACCGACGCGCGCACCGCGCTCGCCGGGGCCCCGCACCACGGCGAGGGCGCGGAGGACCCGCGCGGGGACGGCGCGCGTACGGCCCTGCGCCCGGATGCGAAGGTGCCGGAGAACTCCGCGCTGCCCGCCCGGCTGCGGACCCTGACGAAGGCGGCCGAGCTGACCGGGATCCCCGCTCAGCGGCTGCGCGACGACGAGTCGGCGAACATCGAGGGCGGCGCGGCCCTGCTCGCGGCCGCCCAGAGGGAGCTCGGCGAGCCGCTGAGCCAGGACCCGGCCGACTGGTACGGCGCGGTGGCCCGGTTCTCCGGCGCGGACGACAGCGCGACGGCGGCGGCGTACGCCAACGACGTCTACGACGTGATCCGCTCCGGTGAGCGGCGCGTCACCGACGCCGGACAGCGGATCGTCCTGGCCGCGCTGCCCCGCCTCTCCCCCGACACCGCCCAGCTGGCCCGGACGGGTCTGCGCCGGGTCTCCGCGGCCGGTACGGAGTGCCCGGCCTCGGTGGCCTGCGAGTGGATCCCGGCGCCGTACGAGGAGTTCGGCGGGGACGACTACGGCAACCACGACCTGGGCGACCGGCCGAAGGCGCAGTCCATCCGGTACATCGTCATCCACGACACGGAAGGGCGCTGGGACGGGGTCATCAACCTCGTCCAGGACCCCACCTACGTGTCGTGGAACTACACGCTGCGCTCGACCGACGGGCACATCGCCCAGCATGTGAAGGCCAAGGACGTGGCCTGGCACGCGGGGAACTGGTACGTCAACGCCAAGTCGATCGGCCTGGAGCACGAGGGCTTCCTCGCCTCGCCGGACGCCTGGTACACGGAGGCGATGTACCGTGCCTCGGCGCGGCTGGTGAAGCACCTCGCCGGGAAGTACGGCATCCCGCTGGACCGGCAGCACATCCTCGGCCACGACACCGTGCCGGGGCCGACGGCCGGGAACATCCCGGGCATGCACACCGACCCGGGCCCGTACTGGGACTGGCGGCACTACTTCGAGCTGCTGGGCCGCCCCTTGGAGCCGACCGCTGGCAAAAACGGCGGCATGGTGACGATCCGCCCCGACTACGCCGCGAACCGGCCCGAGTACACGGGCTGCGTCACCCGCGGCCAGCCGTGCGCCGCGCACGGCTCCAGCGCGGTGCGGCTGTACTCGCAGCCCGACACGTCCTCGTCGCTGATCAAGGACATCGGCCTGCGGCCGGACGGCAGCGGCTCCACGACCGACGTGAACGACGTCGCCTCCCGGGTGGAGACCGGCCAGCAGTACGCGGTCGCCGGCCGGCAGGGCGACTGGACGGCGATCTGGTACCTGGGACAGAAGGCCTGGTTCCAGAACCCGGCCGGGCAGCCGGCGGCCGTGGACGCGGCCGGGCCCGTGGTGACACCGAAGGCCGGGCTGGACAGCGTGCCGGTGTACGGGAGGGCGTACCCGGAGAAGGAGGCCTACCCGGCGGGCGTGCCCGTCCAGTCGGTGTCGCCGCTGCCGTACAGACTGCCCGCGGGCCAGAAGTACGTGGTGGGCGATCTGCTGCGGGGCGAGTACTACTACTCGGTCACCTTCGCCACGGACTCGCACCGGGTGGTGAGCGGCAAGGACCTGTACTACCAGATCCAGTTCGGCCACCGGGTGGCGTTCGTGCGGGCCGCCGACGTACAGGTGCAGCCGTCGGTGGTTCCGTAGCGGCGCCGGGGAGCACGAGGGGCCGGTCCCGCGGGGGCCGGCCCTCTTGCGCCGCTTCCGGTCAGCCCTGCTGGAACAGCTCGGCGGGCAGCGGCTTGAGCAGGGCGTACAGGTCGTCGGTGATCGGGCGGTCCCAGGCGGCGATGGTCACCAGGACGCCGTCGCTGCGGTCGAACTGCACACACGAGATCCGGCTCTCCGACAGCTTCAGCCGGCGCACGATCAGCAGGTTGTCGCCCTGCAGCACCGGCATGTCCTCGGTGCCGACGACGGTGACCTCCTCGTCGTTCTCCAGGGCCAGCAGCAGCTGGGCGACCTCGAAGGGCACCTCGCCCTCGGCGACCTCGCGGGCCGGCGAGCCCTCGGGCAGGTTGCCGATGATCATCGCGGTGCCGCGACCGCCGAACAGGTCGTAGCGCAGGAACACGCCCTGGCAGGTGCCGTCGGGCGCGGGCAGCAGCCCGGCACCGAGGTTGCCGGGCCAGTCGCCCGGGTCCATGGCCAGTACGTCGAAGTCGGGCCCGGCGGGCGTGGCGCTGCGGCGACGGAGGAACGACATGCCGCCATGGTACGTGCCCCGGCCTGCCCCGCGACGTGCGGGAGGCCCTGGAATCGCGGTGGAATCACCCGGGCCGGCCGAGCGGTCCCGCGCGGCGGGGAGGAAGCAGGGAAGAAGGGGGGCCGACCGCCGCCAGGCCGACCGCCGCCAGGCCGACCGCCGCCAGGCCGACCGCCGCCAGGCCGACCGCCGCCAGGCCGACCGCCGCCAGGCCGACCGCCGCCAGGCCGACCGCCGCCGTCACTCCTCCGGAGGTGACGGCGGCACCACCGCGACGGGGCCCGCCGCGTGCAGGAGGACGGCCTGGGTGACCGAGCCCATCATGCGGGCCGGTGCCAGCAGGCGCCGGCGGTGGCGGCCGACCACGGTCAGTTCCGCGTCGCGGGAGGCGGTGACCAGGTGGCCGGCCGCGTCACCGGGTGCGACCCAGGACTCCGTCCGCACGTCGGGGTGGCGGGTGCGGTGCGGGGTGAGGAGGCCCTCGATCAGGGCCCGGGTCTCGCTCTCCACGGCCTCCTGGTCGATCACGGGCGGGGCGAGCTCGCCGGGCGCCATCCAGGTCGGGCCCGGCCACGGGTAGGCGGTGACCACCTGGAGCCGGGCCTCGCGCAGGGCTGCCTCGGTGAGGGCGAAAGCGAGCGTGGCCTCGTCGGGGCTGTCGGCGTTCAGGCCGACGACCACGCGGGGCCCGGGCCCGCCCGGTGCCTCGCCGTGGACCTCGCGGCCGGGCCGGGGCACCACGACGACCGGGCAGCCGGCGTCGCGGGCGGCGGCCAGGCTGTTGGAGCCGAGCAGCAGGCTGGCGAAGCCGCCGCGCCCGCGCGAGCCGAGCACCAGCAGCTGGGCGGTGGCGCCGAGTTCGGGCAGCAGGGCGCCGGGCAGCCCGTCCAACCCGGCGTACTCCACCTCGGTGCCCCGGGTGCGGTCCTCGAGGTGGGCGCGCGCCTGGTCGAGCACCGGGTCGTCGTCGCCCCGGGGCGGTCCGGCGACCAGGACGTCGGGCTGCGCCCAGGCCGCGTACTGCCGCACATGGACGGCCCGCAGCGGCGCACCGCGTCTCCGGGCGGCGTCGAGGGCCCAGTCCAGGGCGCGCAGGCTGTCGTCGGAGCCGTCGACCGCGGCGACGACCGGTGGGGTGCTCATGGGTTCCTCTTCCTCGGACGGCGGCCTTCCCGCGGGCCGGACCGGTTCGGCCGTCGGCCCGGGCGGGGCTTTCAAGGTCACCTGTCCGGAAAAGCGTGGGGCACACCCCCCGGACCGGCGCTCCGGCCCGGCGTCACCTCAGGTGAGGTCGAACTCCCCCTCCCGGGCCCCCGACACGAACGCGCCCCACTCCGCGGGGGTGAAGATCAGGGAAGGGCTCTCCGGGCGACCGCTGTTGCGCATCGCGACGAAGCCCTCGACAAAGGCGATCTGGACATCTCCCAGGCCACGGCTGCTGGACCGCCACTCGGCGTTGCTGAGATCCAGCTCCGGCTTGTCCCATCCCGCGAGCGGGTGCTGCTGGACAGTGCTCTCGGCCATGTCCGTGCTCCTCCCGATTCCGTCCGTCCGCGGGCCAGCCTAGCGATCGCACCGGGCCGCCGACAGGCCACGGGAGGGGCGTCATTCGCCGCCGAACCGGTCGCGCAGTTCGCGCTTGAGAATCTTTCCGCTGGCGTTGCGCGGCAGTTCGGGTACGAAGAGGACCTTCTTGGGGGCCTTGAAGGGGGCCAGCTTCTCGCGGGCGTGGGCGATCAGTTCCGCCTCGGTGACCTCGCCCCGGGGGACGACGAAGGCGGTGACGGCCTCGATCCAGTGGTCGTCGGGGAGGCCGACCACGGCTGCCTCGGCGACCCGGGGATGGGTGTACAGGGCGTCCTCGACCTGGCGGGAGGCGACCAGTACGCCGCCGGAGTTGATGACGTCCTTCACCCGGTCGACGACCGTGTAGTAGCCGTGCGGGTCGCGGACGGCGAGGTCGCCGGAGCGGAACCAGCCGTCGCGGAAGGCCTCCGCGGTCTCCTCGGGCTTGTCCCAGTAGCCCTCGCACAGCTGCGGTGAGCGGTAGACGACTTCGCCGGGTGTGCCGTCGGGCACGTCCTTGCCGTCCTCGTCGACGACCCGGGCGTCCACGAAGAGCACCGGCCGCCCGCAGGAGTCCATCCGGCCCTTGTGCTCGTCGGGGCCCAGCACCATGGCCAGGGGACCGATCTCGCTCTGGCCGAAGCAGTTGTAGAAGGCGAGCTCCGGCAGGCGTTCGCGAAGGCGTTCCAGGACCGGCACCGGCATGATCGACGCGCCGTAGTACGCCTTGCGCAGGCCGTCGAGGTTCCGGGTGGCGAAGTCGGGGCGGCCCGCGAGGCCGATCCACACCGTGGGCGGGGCGAACAGGCTGTCCGCGCGTCCGGCCTCGACCAGGTCGAGGATCCGGTCGCCGTCGGGCGCGTCGAGAATGACGTTCGTGGCGCCCACGGCCAGGTACGGCAGCAGGAACACGTGCATCTGCGCCGAGTGGTAGAGCGGCAGCGAGTGGACGGGGCGGTCCCCCGCGCTGAGGTCGAGGGCCGTGATCGCGCTCAGGTACTCGTGGACCAGCGCCCGGTGCGTCATCATCGCGCCCTTGGGCAGGGCGGTGGTGCCGGAGGTGTAGAGCAACTGCACCAGGTCGTCGCTGCGCGGCTCGGGGCCGTCGTACGGCGCTGCGGAGGGCAGCCGGGCCGGCAGCGAGTCGTCGGCCTCGCGCAGCGCCAGCGTCCGTGTGCCGGCGGGCAGTCGTCCGGCCAGGTCCGGGTCGGTGAGGACCAGCGTGCTGCCCGACTGGCCGACGATGTAGGCGAGGTCGTCGCCGATGAGGTTCTGGTTGACCGGCACGTGCACCAGGCCCGCGCGGGCGCAGGCGAGGAAGGCGATCAGATAGGCGTCGGAGTTGTGGCCGTAGGCGCCGACCCGGTCGCCGGGGCCGAGGCCCTGGTCGAGCAGGACGCTCGCCGCGCGGGAGACGGCGTCGTCGAGTTCGGCGTACGTCCACGAACGCCCGCCGTACTCGACGGCGACCCGCGCCGGGGTGCGCCGGGCGCTGCGCCGCAGGATTCCGTCGACCGTGCTCCCGTGTCCAGGCGTCATGGCACATGATCCTCGGCCCGCCGGGAGAGGAGGTCAAGAACCCGTGCGCCCACACGGCAGCGCCGACAGCGCCGTGGGCCCGCCGCCCCGGGCCGGGACGACGGGCCCACGTGGGGCTTCGCGGACTCGAGAGCGCGGCCGTCACTCGTTGAAGACGGCCTTCTGCACCTCGTTCGGTCCGTCGAAGTGGTCCTGCTTCAGTCCGTCGAGACGGCTGACGATCTTCTGGTCGGCCTTGTTCTCGCGGGCACGCTCCACCAGGTGCTGCTTGTCCGTCGGGTAGTCCATGCCGCTGAGGGCCTTCTGCAGGTCGATCGGGCTGAGGTCGGCCATGGGAGCCTCCCGTGGGGGGTGGTACGGCCGTCCGCGGGGGCGGCCGGTTCGTACGGATGTCTTCGCCCTCTCGGAGTGCCCCGCCCGGGCGGGGGCATTCAGCCGCCCTGGCCTTCGAGGACCGCCATGGCCGCGTTGTGCCCGGGCACCCCGCTGACCCCGCCGCCGCGCACCGCGCCCGCGCCGCACAGCAGCACGTTGGCGTGCCGGGTCTCCACACCCCAGCGGCCGGTGCCCTCCTGGGCGTACGGCCAGCTCAGCGCCCGGTGGAAGATGTTGCCGCCGGGCAGGCGCAGGTCCCGTTCCAGGTCCAGCGGGGTCTTCGCCTCGATGCAGGGCCGCCCCTCGGCGTCGGTCGCCAGGCAGTCGGCGAGCGGCTCGGCGAGGTGGGCGTCGAGCTGCGCGAGCGTCGACTTCAGCAGTTCGTCGCGGACGGCGTCGTTGTCGCGGGCGAAGAGCCGGGCGGGGGTGTGCAGGCCGAACAGGGTGAGCGTCTGGTAAC
Organism: Streptomyces sp. NTH33; assembly: GCF_003236365.1. Taxonomy (GTDB): domain Bacteria; phylum Actinomycetota; class Actinomycetes; order Streptomycetales; family Streptomycetaceae; genus Streptomyces. Next base: position 1,846 of record NZ_POTZ01000306.1, on the reverse strand, counting down.
CGCGTTCGACCAGGTCGGGGGCGAGGATCGTGGGGTCGGTCAGGGAGTGGCAGTAGATCTCGGAGGGCGGCACGGCGGGCAGCTCGCCGGCGGCGGCCCGGGCGTGGGCGGCGGCCAGCTGCTCGTAGCCCTCGGCGATGTGGAAGGTGCCGGCGAAGGCCTCGCGCGGGTCGACGGAGGTGTCGCGGAGCCTGGGCAGCCGCTTGAGCAGCATGTTCACCTTCAGCTGGGCGCCCTCGGCGGGCTCGGGCGGGGTGTCGCCGGTCAGCGTGGCCAGGGCCTGCGGGGAGGCGCCCACCAGGACGTGCCGGGCGCCGACGGTGCCCTCGCCGTCCCGGGTGCGGTAGGTGACCTCGGCGCTCCTGCCGTCGCTCGCCACCCGTACCGCCTCGTGACCGGTGGCGATGACGGCGCCGGCCCGGCGTGCGGCGGCCGCGAGGGCGTCGGTCAGGGCGCCCATGCCGCCGACCGGTACGTCCCAGTCGCCGGTGCCGCCGCCGATCACGTGGTACAGGAAGCAGCGGTTCTGTGCCAGGGACGGGTCGTGGGCGTCGGCGAAGGTGCCGATGAGGGCGTCGGTGAGGACCACGCCGCGCACCAGGTCGTCGGCGAAGCGGTCCTCGACGGCGACGCCGATCGGCTCCTCGAACAGGGTCCGCCAGGCCTCCTCGTCGTCGACGCGGCGGCGCAGCTCCTCCCGGGTGGGCAGCGGCTCGGTGAGCGTGGGGAAGACCCGCCGGGCGAGGCGGCCGGTCATGCCGTAGAAGCGCTGCCAGGCCTCCCACTCGCGTTCGGAGCCGGTCAGCCGGGCGAACGCCTCGCGGGTGCGCTCCTCTCTCCCGCCCACGAGCAGCCCGGTGGGCGCACCGTCCCGTTCGACGGGCGTGTACGAGGAGATGGTGCGGGTGCGCAGCCGGAAGTCCAGGCCCAGGTCCTGGACGATCTTCCGCGGCAGCAGGCTGACCAGGTAGGAGTAGCGGGACAGCCGGGCGTCCACGCCGGCGAACGGGCGGGTGGAGACGGCCGCGCCGCCGGTGTGGTCCAGCCGTTCCAGCACGAGCACCGACCGTCCGGCCCGGGCCAGGTAGGCGGCGGCGACCAGCCCGTTGTGCCCGCCGCCGACGATGACGGCGTCGTACGTCCCGTGTGCCTCGTGTGCGCTCATGGTTCTTCGTAGCACGCGGTGATCCGCTCCGGCCAGGGCGCCGTACGCCGTGTGTGCGGGGGCGGGTGCGGGGTCAGGGGCCGCCGGCCGGCCGCCGCCCGCGCAGCGCGGCCGTCCTGCGGTGGAGCTCGGCGGCTTCCGCGCCGCGGCCGAGCTGCTGGAGGCAGTGGGCCTCGTCGTCGCGGCTGGTGAGCGTGTCGGGGTGGCCGGCGCCCAGGACGCGCTCGCGGGCGGCGGCCACCCGCCGGTACTCGGTGAGCGCCTCGGCCCAGCGGCCGAGCCAGCCGAGGCCCACGGCGACCTCGCGGCGGCTGACCAGGGTGTCGGGGTGGTCCGGGCCCATGGTGCGCTCGCGGGCGGCGAGCACCGCCGCATAGACCTGGTGCGCGTCGAGGTGACGGCCCAACCGGCCCAGCACGTAGGCCATTTCCTGCCGCGCGGCGAGCGTGTCCGGGTGGTCGGCTCCCCGTACCCGGATACGGGCCGCGGTCACCTGCTTGTACGCGCGCAGCGCGTCGGCGGCGCGCCCGGTGCGGCTGAGGGCGAAGGCGGCCTCGTAGCGGCTGGCGAGGGTGTCGGGGTGGTCGGGTCCGAGGAGGCGGGCGCGGTCGCCGGCGACCGCGCGGTGCACCTCGCCGGCCTCCGCCCAGCGGCCGAGGTGCCCGAGCCGCAGGCCCGCGT
>NZ_POTZ01000305.1 GCF_003236365.1 Streptomyces sp. NTH33 | reverse complement strand
CCGGTTCCTTCCGTCGAAGCCGCCCGCGCGCCGCTGGAGAGGGGCGGGCGGCGCGCGGGCGGCTTCGACGGAAGGAACCGGGGTACCCGCATCCGTGAACCCAAGGTAACTCCAACTCGACAACGGGTTCAGGGAGTTGATGATGGCGGGCTTCGGACGCGGAACGCGCGGGTACCCCCGGTCACGTGGCCGGACGTGGTCACGGACCGGGCCGGACCGTGCGACGCTCGGGATCATCGGAACCATCTGCGCGGTCGCCGGGTTCTTCGTGCTGAGCATCATCCTCGGGCCGGTGGCGGTCGTCTGCGGCTGGCTGGCGATGGGGCGCAGCTGGGCGGGCAACCGCTCGCTGCCGGCCCTGGTCGCCCTGGTCCTGGGGGCCATCGACACGCTGCTGGCCATCGTCGCGCTGGCCGGGGCGGCGACCTGGGGCAACGGCATGTTCTGACGCGGCCACGGGCGGCGGGGCCGCAGACCCCGCCGCCCGTGGAGCGGCCCTACGCGTCGCCGCCCGCCGCTCCCGGGTGCGCCGCCGTCACGTCGAGGAGCTGGTAGCGGTCGATGGCCTGCTTGAGGACCGACCGGTCGACCCTCCCCTCCCGGGCCAGCTCCGTCAGCACGGCCACCACGATCGACTGCGCGTCGATGTGGAAGAACCGCCGGGCCGCACCCCGGGTGTCGGCGAAGCCGAAGCCGTCGGCGCCCAGTGACTGGTACGTCCCCGGCACCCACCGCGCGATCTGGTCCGGCACCGACCGCATCCAGTCGGAGACGGCCACGAACGGCCCTTCCGCCCCGCTCAGCTTCCGCGTCACCCACGGCACCCGCTGCTCCTCCTCCGGGTGCAGCAGGTTGTGCTCCTCGCACGCCACGGCCTCGCGGCGCAGCTCGTTCCAGGAGGTCGCCGACCAGACGTCGGCCCTCACGTTCCACTCCTCGGCGAGGATCCTCTGCGCCTGGAGCGCCCACGGCACCGCCACGCCCGACGCCATGATCTGCGCCGGGATCTCGCCCGCGGTGCCCTCGCCGATCCGGTGGATCCCCTTGAGGATGCCCTCGACGTCCACGCCCGCCGGCTCGGCCGGCTGCTGGATCGGCTCGTTGTAGACGGTGAGGTAGTAGAAGACGTCCTCGCCGTGCGGGTGCTGCTCGTCGCCGCCGTACATCCGGCGCAGGCCGTCCTGCACGATGTGCGCGATCTCGTACGCGTACGCCGGGTCGTACGCCACGCACGCCGGGTTGGTCGAGGCGAGCAGCTGGGAGTGGCCGTCGGCGTGCTGCAGACCCTCACCGGTCAGGGTCGTACGGCCGGCGGTCGCGCCCAGGACGAAACCGCGCGCCAGCTGGTCGGCCATCTGCCAGAACTGGTCGCCGGTGCGCTGGAAACCGAACATCGAGTAGAAGACGTACACCGGGATCAGCGGCTCGCCGTGCGTGGCGTACGCGGAGCCCGCCGCGATCAGCGAGGCCGTGCAGCCGGCCTCGGAGATGCCGTCGTGCAGCATCTGCCCGGTCGGCGACTCCTTGTAGGCGAGCAGCAGATCGCGGTCGACCGCCTCGTACTGCTGGCCCAGCGGGTTGTAGATCTTCGCGCTCGGGAAGAAGGAGTCCATGCCGAAGGTGCGGTACTCGTCGGGCGCGATCAGCACGAACCGCCTGCCGATCTCCTTGTCCCGCATGAGGTCCTTCAGCAGCCGGACGAAGGCCATGGTGGTGGCGATGGCCTGCTGCCCGGAGCCCTTCTTCACGGACGCGTACGTCTTGTCGTCCGGCAGCCGCAGCGGCGCGGAGCGCACGATCCGGGTCGGCACGTAGCCGCCGCAGCCCTTGCGGCGGTCGTGCATGTACTGGATCTCGTCGCTGTCGCGGCCCGGGTGGTAGTACGGCGGCGGGCCGGACTCCAGCTCCTGGTCGGAGATCGGCAGGTGCAGGCGGTCGCGGAAGTGCTTGAGGTCGTCGACCGTCAGCTTCTTCATCTGGTGGGTGGCGTTGCGGCTCTCGAAGTTCGGGCCGAGCGTCCAGCCCTTGACCGTCTTGGCCAGGATGACCGTCGGCTGGCCCTTGTGCTCCAGGGCCGCCCTGTACGCCGCGTAGATCTTGCGGTGGTCGTGACCGCCGCGGCCCAGCATCAGGATCTGGTGGTCGGTCATGTGCTCGACCATCTTGCGCAGCCGGTGGTCGTCGCCGAAGAAGTGCTCGCGGATGTACGCGCCGGACTCGGTGGCGTACGTCTGGAACTGGCCGTCCGGCGTGATGTTCATCTTGTTGACGAGCACGCCGTCGCGGTCCTGCGCCAGCAGCGGGTCCCAGGAGCGGTCCCAGATCAGCTTGATCACGTTCCAGCCGGCGCCGCGGAAGACGGACTCCAGCTCCTGGATGATCTTGCCGTTGCCGCGCACCGGGCCGTCCAGGCGCTGCAGGTTGCAGTTGACCACGAAGGTCAGGTTGTCCAGGCCCTCACGGGCGGCGATGGACAGCTGGCCGATCGACTCCGGCTCGTCCATCTCGCCGTCGCCGAGGAACGCCCACACGTGCGAGTCGGAGGTGTCCGCGATCCCGCGCGCGTGCATGTAGCGGTTCATCCGGGCCTGGAAGATCGCGCCGATCGGGCCGAGGCCCATGGAGACGGTCGGGAACTCCCAGAAGTCCGGCATCGAGCGCGGGTGCGGGTAGCTGGACAGCCCGTAGGGCGCCTTGGACTTCTCCTGGCGGAAGCCGTCCAGGTGCTGTTCGGTGAGCCGGTCCAGCAGGTACGCGCGCGCGTAGATCCCCGGGGAGGCGTGCCCCTGGAAGAAGACCTGGTCGCCGCCGCGGCCGTCGTCCTTGCCGCGGAAGAAGTGGTTGAAACCGACGTCGTAGAGGGAGGCGGAGGAGGCGAAGGTGGCGATGTGACCGCCGACGCCGATGCCCGGGCGCTGGGCGCGGGAGACCATCACCGCGGCGTTCCAGCGGGTGGCGTTGAGGATCTTGCGCTCGATCTCCTCGTTGCCGGGGAAGAACGGCTCGCTCTTGGTGGGGATGGTGTTGACGTAGTCCGAGCTGCGCATCTCGGGGACGGCCACGCGCTTCTCACGGGCGCGCTCGATCAGCCGGAGCATGAGGTAGCGGGCCCGCTCCCGGCCCCGCTCCTGGACGGCGGCGTCGAGCGAGTCGAGCCACTCCTGGGTCTCCTCGGGATCGAAGTCAGGAACCTGACTCGGAAGGCCGCCAATGATGATCGGGTTTCGATCGGATCCGGAAGCCACGCTGTTCCTTACCTGTCAGAGGGCTGACATATCTGGGGCGTTTCTGGGCTTGTTCTGGAGTTTCCCTGGGTTCCAGTCGGTTTGCCTGCCTGTGTCTGCACCGCTCCCCATCGTGTACCTCGTACGAGCCAAACGTCATCTCTACCCCGAGGTAACAAGCGCATCCCTCCGCGTCCCCGCCCGCACGCGGTTCCCGAACACGCAAACCGGGCGGAAGGGTGTGGTGTGTGTCACCGCCGGTCGCGATACCGTGTCAGGAGTTGCGGCGACACCGCCGGGATCGTCACCGTTTCGACGGTCCGAACCGCCGGGTACTTGCGCGATTCGGCCCGCCCGTGTGGACTACGGCCAATGCTTCGCGCACGCGCGTGGCTGGAAGACCCATATCGCAACATCATCAGGAGGCAACCCGTGAGCGCGACCGCGGACCACGCGGAGGAGCGGACCAACCCGGCCGGCAGGCTGGGTTTCCAGCCCGGGCAGGTGGTCCAGGAGATCGGCTACGACGACGACGTCGACCAGGAGCTCCGCGAGTCCATCGAGGAAGCGATCGGCAGCGAGCTCGTGGACGAGGACTACGACGACGTGGCCGACGCCGTGGTGCTGTGGTTCCGCGACGAGGACGGCGACCTGACGGATGCGCTGGTGGACGCCACCGCGTACATCGAAGAGGGCGGCGCGATCCTGCTCCTCACGCCGAAGACCGGCCGTGCGGGGTACGTGGAGCCGAGCGACATCTCTGAAGCCGCGACCACGGCGGGTCTGTCGGCGAGCAAGAGCGTCAGTGTGGGCAAGGACTGGAGCGGCAGCCGCCTGGCGACGCCGAAGGCGGCGAAGTCCAAGCGGTGACCTTTTCTCTCCGATGACCGTCGGCCGGTGCGGCCGGCCCCGGGGGCTGCGCCCCCGGGCCCCCGCTCCGGCCCGAACGGCCCCGTCCTCACTCGAGCGCCGGACGGGCCGGCTCGCACCCGGCCCGTCCGGCGGCCTGCGGTGATCACTGCGTAGGGTGGTCTCACCCGAACAGTCCCACCGAAGGGAAGCAGGACGATGGCGATCCAGGTCGGCGACAAGGCACCCGACTTCGAGCTCAAGGACAACCACGGCCGCACCGTGAAGCTGTCCGACTTCCGCGGCGAGAAGAACGTGGTGCTGCTCTTCTACCCGTTCGCCTTCACCGGCGTGTGCACCGGCGAGCTGTGCGCGCTGCGCGACAACCTGCCGAAGTTCGTCAACGACGACACCCAGCTGCTCGCCGTCTCCAACGACTCCATCCACACCCTGCGCGTCTTCGCCGAGCAGGAGGGGCTGGAGTACCCGCTGCTGAGCGACTTCTGGCCGCACGGCAACACTTCGCGCGACTACGGCGTCTTCGACGAGGACAAGGGCTGCGCCGTGCGCGGCACCTTCGTCATCGACAAGGAGGGCGTCGTGCGGTGGACCGTGGTCAACGGCCTGCCGGACGCGCGTGACCTCAACGAGTACGTGAAGGCGCTCGACGCCCTGTGACCCCCGGACCCGGCGACCCGGGCCCGACACCGGTGATTCATCGGCTTCAGGGCCTGCAGGGGCCGGGAACCCGTCACTAGGATCGAGTCGTTGATCCCATATCCGATGCACGACGGGGCTCCCGGCCCCCGGACACCAATGGAGGACTCGTGGGAGTCAGCCTCAGCAAGGGCGGCAACGTATCGCTGACGAAGGAGGCCCCGGGCCTGACCGCGGTCCTCGTCGGCCTGGGCTGGGACGCCCGCACCACGACCGGCACCGACTTCGACCTCGACGCCAGCGCGCTGCTGCTGAACAACTCCGGCAAGGTCGGCAGCGACCAGAACTTCGTCTTCTTCAACAACCTCAAGAGCCCGGACGGCTCGGTCGAGCACACCGGTGACAACCTCACGGGTGAGGGCGAGGGCGACGACGAGGTGATCAAGGTGAACCTCGCCGGCGTCCCGGCCGACGTCGACAAGATCGTCTTCCCGGTGTCGATCTACGACGCCGAGAACCGCCAGCAGTCCTTCGGCCAGGTCCGCAACGCCTACATCCGCGTGGTGAACCAGGCCGGCGGCTCGGAGATCGCCCGCTACGACCTGAGCGAGGACGCCTCCACCGAGACCGCCATGGTCTTCGGCGAGCTCTACCGCCACGGCGCGGAGTGGAAGTTCCGCGCCATCGGCCAGGGGTACGCCTCGGGCCTGCGCGGCATCGCCCAGGACTTCGGCGTGAACGTCTGAGCACAGGTCCGAACGACCGCAGCAATCCCGACCGTCCGGCGCCGCGCGTTTCAGTGCGGCGCCGGACGCGCAGGACAACCACACCGGCACCACCTCGGGGAGGACCAGCATCATGGGCGTCACGCTCGCCAAGGGAGGCAACGTCTCCCTCTCCAAGGCCGCACCCAACCTGACCAACGTCATGGTGGGGCTCGGCTGGGACGCGCGCTCCACCACCGGAGCCGACTTCGACCTCGACGCCAGCGCGCTGCTGTGCGCAGGCAACAACCGGGTGCTGGGCGACGAGTGGTTCGTGTTCTACAACCAGCTCAAGAGCCCCGACGGCTCGGTGGAGCACACCGGTGACAACCTCACCGGTGAGGGCGAGGGCGACGACGAGTCGATCCTCGTGGACCTCGGCAAGGTGCCGCCGCAGTGCGAGAAGATCGTCTTCCCCGTCTCGATCCACATGGCCGACGAGCGCGGCCAGACCTTCGGCCAGGTCTCCAACGCCTTCATCCGCGTCGTCAACCAGGCCGACGGCCAGGAGCTCGCGCGCTACGACCTGAGCGAGGACGCCAGCACGGAAACGGCCATGATCTTCGGCGAGCTCTACCGCTACCAGGGCGAATGGAAGTTCCGGGCCGTGGGTCAGGGGTACGCGTCCGGACTGCGGGGCATCGCTCTAGACTTCGGAGTCAACGTTTCGTAAAGCCACGTGCGGCGCGGGGGAGACCCGTAGAAATCCCGTACAGATACGGATTGGGTAGCCAGTGCTTCTGAAAACCTTCGGCTGGTCGTTCGCGGTGACCGCGCTCGGCCTGGTCGCAGCGGTCTTCTACGGGGGGTGGACCGCCTTCGGGATCGTGGCGATCCTCTCCGTCCTCGAGATCTCGCTGTCCTTCGACAACGCGGTCGTCAACGCCGGAATCCTGAAGAAGATGAATGCCTTCTGGCAGAAGATCTTCCTCACGGTCGGCGTGCTCATCGCGGTCTTCGGCATGCGGCTGGTCTTCCCCGTCGTGATCGTGGCCATCAGCGCCAAGATGGGCCCCATCGAGGCCGTCGACCTCGCGCTCACCAACAAGGACCGCTACCAGGAGCTGGTGACCGACGCCCACCCGGCGATCGCCGCCTTCGGTGGCATGTTCCTGCTGATGATCTTCCTGGACTTCATCTTCGAGGACCGGGACATCAAGTGGCTGCACTGGATCGAGCGGCCGCTGGCCAAACTGGGCAAGGTCGACATGCTGTCGGTCTGCATCGCCCTGGTGGTCCTGCTGATCAGCTCCTTCACCTTCGCCACCCACGCCCACCAGCACGGCGGCGGCCACGTCGACAAGGCCGAGACGGTGCTGATCGCCGGCATCGCCGGTCTGATCACGTACTTGATCGTCGGCGGCCTCTCCGGCTACTTCGAGGACAAGCTCGAGGAAGAGGAGGAGCGTGAGCACGAGGAGGAGGAAGAGGCCGTGCGCACCGGCAGGAAGCGCTCGGCCGTCGCCCTGGCGGGCAAGGCCGCGTTCTTCATGTTCCTCTACCTCGAGGTGCTGGACGCGTCCTTCTCCTTCGACGGCGTGATCGGCGCCTTCGCCATCACCAACGACATCATCATGATGGCCCTCGGCCTCGGTATCGGCGCCATGTACGTCCGTTCGCTCACGGTCTACCTGGTCCGCCAGGGCACCCTCGACGACTACGTCTACCTGGAGCACGGCGCGCACTACGCGATCGGCGCGCTGGCCGTGATCCTCATGGTCACCATCCAGTACGAGATCAACGAGGTCATCACCGGCCTGGTCGGCGTGGTCCTGATCGCCTGGTCCTTCTGGTCCTCCGTACGCCGCAACCGCGCCCTCGCGGCGGCCGAGGGAGAGGCGGGCCCGGACCGGAAGACCGAGGTTTCGTCGCAGGTGTGACCACCTCGGGGGTGTGACGGCCCTCTGGGTGAGGAACGCTTCTGTGCGGGGCGGCCGACGCGGACGACGGCGTCTTGAGCCGGGTCCTCGGGGCCGCCCCGTGGCGTACATGCGTACGTGCGTGCGGGGCCGGTGTGCGGTGAACTGGGGGCGGTACGGGAGATGGGGCTCTTCGACGGTCTGCTGGGCGGGCGCGCGGCCGAGTTCGACTCGGGCAGCGCGGCGTCCAACGCGATCGAGCTGACCAAACGGCACCGTCAGGTGTCGCTGACCAAGCAGGGCGCGGCCACCGGGCATCTGCGGATCAACCTGACCTGGCGGATGCGGAGCTCCGACATCGGCGGCCCCACCCGGCAGAGCCTGCTGCGGCACCCCTTCAAGGCGCTCAAGCCGCCGGAGGTGATCGGGCACAGCCAGAGCATGGTCAACGTCGACCTCGACCTCGGCTGCATGTACGAGCTGACCGACGGCACCAAGGGGGTCGTCCAGCCCCTCGGCAACTTCCTCGGCGACGTGAACGTGCCGCCGTACGTCAAACTCAGCGGCGACGACCGGTTCGGGTCGGGGTCCGGTGAGACCATCTACGTCAATCTCGACCACCGGGACGCCATCAAACGGCTGCTGGTCTTCGTCTACATCTACGACCAGACACCGGCCTTCGACCGCACCCACGCGATCGTCACGATGTACCCGAGCAACGGCCCCCGCATCGAGATCGGCCTCGACGAGCGCCATCCCCAGGCCCGCTCCTGCGCGGTCGTGCTCATCGAGAACGCCAAGGGCGAACTGACCGTCCGCCGCGAGGTCAGGTTCGTCTACGGCTTCCAGTCGGAACTGGACCGTCTGTACGGCTGGGGACTGCAGTGGGGCAGGGGCTACAAGTCCAAGGCGGGCCGGTGACCCCCATGGTCGCCCCGCCCCCGCAGAGCACCGCCGAGTACCTGTTCACCGCCCGATGAACTGCGGCCCCTGCGGTGGCAGCCGGAACTCCGGGTCCGGTGCGGGCGGATACCCGTACCCGGCCGCCACCGCCGGCTGCGGCGGCTGTTGCGGCTGCTGCGGGTACCCGTACGCCGGCTGACTCGCCGGATACGGGTATCCGTACGCCGCGGAAGTCGCCGGAGGCGCCGGCTGCTCCGGCGGCAACGGCTGCGCCGCCGCCCCCTGCGTCCGTCCCC
>NZ_POTZ01000304.1 GCF_003236365.1 Streptomyces sp. NTH33 | reverse complement strand
GCCGAAGCGTTCGGGGTGGCGGGCGTATGCCTCGGAGAGGGTGACGGCCCGCTGGTCGCGGACCTCCTCGGCGGTGCCGAAGTGCACGCTGGCGGGTGTGTGCCAGCCGATGCCCGAGTGCCGGTGCTCATGGTTGTAGTACGCGATGAAGGCGTCGAACCACTCTCGGGCGTGGGCCAGGGAATCGAACCGTTCGGGATAGTCGGACATGTACTTCGTGGTCTTGAACTGGGCCTCGCTGTAGGGGTTGTCGTTGGAGACCTTCGGCCGCGAGTGCGATCTCGTCACCCCCAGATCGATGAGCAGCTGGGAGACCTTCTTGGAGGTCATCGACGTGCCGCGGTCGGCGTGCACGGTCTCGGGCACGATGCCGTTGCGGGTGATGGTCTCGCGGATCAACTCCTCGGCTCGCTCGGCGGATTCGGCCCGCTCAACGGTGTGGCCGACGATGTAGCGGCTGAAGATGTCGATGATGACGTAGGCGTGGTACCAGATGCCCTTGGCCGGTCCGGCCGCCTTGGTGATGTCCCAGGTGAACACCTGTGAGGGCGCGGTGGCCACCAGCTCGGGCACCGTCTTGGCGGGGTGGGTGGCCTGTCTTCGGCGCTCGCCGGTCTGCCCCTTCTCGCGCAGGATCCGGTACATCGTGGAGACGGAGCAGTGGTAGCGCCCGGCATCCAGCTCGCGGGCCCAGATCTGTGCGGGTGGGAGCTCGGCGTACTCGTCGCTGTTCATCAACTCCAGTACCGCAGCCCGCTCTTCGGCCGTGAGGGCCGAGGGCTGAACCTGCGGCGAGCGAGGCCTTGGCGGTGGCGCCGGCTGCAGTCGGCGGTAGTGGGTGGCCCGGGAGCGGCCGGTCAGCCGGCACGCGGCCGTAATGCCCAGCTCGCCCTCGACGCCGGTGAACGCGTCATCGACCACCGGGTCGGCGGCAGCGTTCAGTCCGCGCCCTCGGAGATCATTTCCAAGAGCGCGGAAGCTTTTCCCATTACCTCCAACGCGGCCTTGTTCCGGGCCAGTTCCTTCTCCAGCCGTTCCACCTGGCGGCGCAGTTTCTCGTTCTCCGCCTCGGCGGCCGACTTCTTCGGCCTCGCCGGGCTGGTGCGCTTGTCGACCAGCTTCTCCAGGGCCCCGGCATCCCGCGCGGCCCGCCACTCCTTCACGTGCGAGTGGTACAGCCGCTCGCGGCGCAGGATCGCGCCCTTCTCGTTCTGCGGGGCGGCGTCGTACTCGGCCACGATCCGCAGCTTGTACTCGGGGCTGAAAGTGCGGCGCTTCGGCCGGGGAGCCGGGTCGGATCCGGCGGGCTTGGTGCTGGTCATGAGGGGGTGGTTCTCCTGTCGTGCCCTCTCAGGCTAACCCGCCGAAGCGGGGCGTCTCACCCAAGGCTGACAGAGAGGGAGTCGGACGCGATCGGCGAGCGCGTCATCAGGTGGGGCGACCGATTCAAGGTGGATCAGATCTCTGCCCTCGGTGACGGCGAACTCACAGACGCCAAGGTCGCCGGATAAGTCGCCAAGTACGCCACCAAGAACGCCGAAGGCGCGGGCACCGTAGACCGGACCCTCATATGCCGTCCCTGCACCGGACGCGGCTACGTACGCGGCCCCGACGGCTTCCGCGACCTCTGCGCCGACTGCGACGGCACCGGGCAGGCCGAACCCCTCGCCGCCCTCCCCGTACAGCAGCACGCCCGACAGATGATCCGCACCGCCTGGGCCCTCGGCCACCTCCCGGAGTTCGCCCACCTCAAGCTCTGGAAGTGGGCCCACATGCTCGGCTTCCGCGGCCACTTCTCCAGCAAGTCACGGGCCTACTCGACCACCCTCGGCGCGCTGCGCGACGTACGCCGTGCCTGGCGCCTGGCCCAAGCCGAAGCCGCTCGCATCCGCGCCGACCTCCCTGCGAACGACGAGAACACCACCCTCGTCACCGCCTCCTCCTGGACCTACCTCAGCAGCGGCTACCGCCCCGGTGAAGAACTGCTCGCCGCCCAGGTCCGCCACGAAATCGCCCACTCCCAACGCGTCAAGCACGAAGGGCTGGTGCCTGCATGACGACGGCCGTGCTCACCGTGGACCAGGTCGCCGAGCGTCTCGGCATCAGTCGCTGGAAGGTCCATGACCTGATTCGTTCCCGCGAACTCGCCTCCTTCAAGATCGGCCGCTGCCGCCGCATCAGCGAAGCCGCCGTGCACGACTACATATCCCTCCGGACCGAACAGGAAGCTGCCTGATGGCCAAGCCGAAGAAGAACGCCAACAACGAGGGCACCATCTACCAGCGCAAGGACGGTCGTTGGGAGGGCAGTGCGTACGTTCTGACGACGGACGGCACGTACAAGCGGCGCAGCGTCTACGGCAAGACCTGGGATGAGGCACACGAGAAGCTGACCAAGCTCAAGGCCGACTCCCTCAACGGCCTGCCGGTGGCCACCAGCAAAATGACGATCGCCGAGTATCTGACGTACTGGCTTGCGAACGTCGCCAAGGGCAAGGTCCGCAGGACGACGTACGTCAACTACGAATCGCTCGTCCGCAACTACGTCACGCCCGAGTTCGGCAGGAAGAAGCTGGCTCGGCTCACCGCTCGCGACATCCGGGCCTTCCTGACCAAGACGGCGGCCACCTGCCAGTGCTGCGCGCAGGGCAAGGACAAGAAGCGGCCGGAGCACAGGCGGCGCTGCTGCGCCCTCGGCAAGTGCTGCAAGAAGCTCCCCTCCGACCGGACCGTGCGCTTCCTGCTGGTGATCCTGCGGGCCGCCCTCCAGCACGCCGTACGCGAGGACGAGCTGCCCCGCAACGTGGCCCGGAATGTGGAGCTGAGCATGGGAACGAAGCGTGAGATCGAACCGCTCACGGCCAAGGAGGGGCGTCAGCTACTGGCGGCGGCCCGTGACAACCGGCTGTGGGCCGCGTACGAACTGGCGGTCCGCATCGGTCTGCGGCGGGGTGAGCTGTTGGGCCTGCGCTGGTCGGACGTGGATCTTCACGAAGGCGTCCTCACCGTCCGGCAGGCCTTACAGCGGGTCGGCGGCGAGCTGCTGATCGTCGCGCCGAAGACGCAGCGCTCGGCCCGCCGCGTGGCCCTGCCGGCCGAGTGCGTGACCGCGCTCCGTGCTCAGCGTGCCCAGCAGATCGCCGACCGGAAGGCCGCTGGCGCGAACTGGAAGGGGCCGGGGCAGGGCCTCGTCTTCACCACGAAGAACGGGACACCGATCGAGCCGCGCAACCTGAACCGGTCCTTCGAAGCTCTGTGCGCCCGCGCGGGAGTCCGTAAGGTTCGCTTCCATGATCTGCGCCACACGTGCGCGTCCCTGCACCACGAACAGGGCGCCGACGCCCGCATGATCATGGAAGTCCTGGGCCACAGCTCGATCCGCGTGACCATGGACATCTACACCTTCGTACGGCTCGACTCCCAGCGCTCCGCCTTCGACCGTGTTGGGAACGCACTGAGGGGTGACGGCAACGATCCGGACGATGACGACGGCGCGGCGGGCGTCCTCGTAGCCGTCTAGTAGGGCCTGTCCGGCGGATCATGCCGGGCGACTCATCGGATCTGAATCGCTGTAGCGACCCGCCGGACAAGGAGCTGGGTGGCGCACGTTGGGTCCGTCGATAAATGCCTCGACATCGGTCGGGGTGATCGGAGAGGCTTCGCGCGATGACCAGAATCGACGATACGCCGCCCGCGTGGGACGAGCGCACCCAGCTCACCACGTTTCTCGACTACGCACGTGACACCGCCCGCGCCAAGTGCGATGGCGTCTCTGCGGAGAACGCACGCAAGGCGCTCTTGCCGGGCTCACCGCTGATGACCATGAGCGGAGTGATCAACCACCTCCGCTGGGTCGAGTACTACTGGTTCCAAGTGGTCTTCCTCGGCGAGGAAGACCGGGGCCCCTGGACCGAGGAGGACCCCGACCGCGAGATGCGCATCGCCGTCGACTTCCCGCTCACGCAGTTGCTCGACGAATACGCCGAACAGAGCGCCCGCTACCGCGAGCTGGTCGCTGGGAACGGCCTGGACAAGCAGGCCCAGCGAGCCGTCCGCAACGGCCTCCACGTCGACCTTCGCTGGATCCTTCTCCACCTCACTGAGGAGACGGCCCGCCACAACGGCCATCTGGACATCCTGCGCGAAATGCTCGACGGCACGACCGGCGACTAGCCTCGCGCCCATCCTCCGGGGCGGTTGCCGTCAAACACTGCCGTCAAGAGAAACGCCAGAGGCCCTGTGGATCACTCCACAGGGCCTCTGGCCTGTTGCGCACTCGGCAGGATTCGAACCTGCAACCTTCTGATCCGTAGTCAGATGCTCTATCCGTTAAGCTACGAGTGCTTGTTCTGTTTTTGCCTTCGCTCCTGGCCCTTCCGGGCCGCTCGCGGCGACAGGAAGAACATTACATGACTGCCGCCGTCATGTGAAATCCATTCCTCCCGCCCCTTGTGACCTGCGTAAACAAGGTGTGGGGCAGGTCAGGACCCGGGAACGCCGAAGCCCCGGCCTGAACGGACCGGGGCTTCGGTGATCACGCGCGGAGGCGGAGGGATTTGAACCCTCGATGGGCTTTAAGGCCCAAACCGCATTAGCAGTGCGGCGCCATAGACCGGACTAGGCGACGCCTCCAGCACAACCGCTCACGCGAGCGCGTAAGTGGTGCGTGCAGATGATGACACAGTCGCGTGGGGTGTCACCAATCGCCCCCCACGGTACTAGGCAGGCAGGGTCCAGGGCAAAGCCCTTGTCGTGGCGTCGGGCGCAGTGTCGGTGGAACGGCGCAAGGAGCGCAACTTCCTGGGGCGCTCCGCGTTGGTCCGGGCATGGTTCAGGTCGGTTTCCCCACACCGCGGCGCTTCGCCGTCTCGCGGGTGCTTCTCCTCGGTTTCCTGGCATCCCTCGCGTCCCTCGCCGGGGCGGCGTCGCTGCCCGCCGTGCCCGCCGCCGCCTCGCCCGCCGCACCGCCGCCCGTGCGGAACGAGGACCGGGGCGGCGACCACCTCACCGTCACCGTGCGGAACGCGGGCGAGGGCAGGGACGGGACGTACGAGTTGTACTGCCACCCCGCCGGCGGCAGTCACCCGGATGCGCGGGGCGCCTGCGACGTGCTCGACCGGAACACTCGCTGGGGGCAGGAAGTCTTCGCGCCCGTGCCGGACGGCAGGCTCTGCACCCTGCAGTACGGCGGGCCGGCCACCGCCCACGTCACCGGGACCTGGGCCGGCCGACCCGTCGACGCGTACTACGACCGCGGCGACGGCTGCCGGATCGAGCGCTGGAACCGGCTCGTGCCGCTCCTGCCCGACCCCGCTGCTCCGGGAAGGCCGGGGAGCGGTAAGGGCCTCGCGCAAGCCCGTGCGCGGTGAAACCGTACGGTCACAGGTTCGACGTCGCTTCCTCGTGCGACCTCCTTCCCATCCGGCGTCGCGAGCGCAATGTCTGCGCATAGACTCCCTCGCGTGACACGCTGCGGGCCGGTTGGCAAGATGGCTCCCGCGGTCGGCAAGGTGCGGTGACAGGGAGGAAGCGTCTCGTGAGCAGCAGGCCATCCCGAGGCGCTGCTCGCCTCGCAGCCATACTCGACGCGCTGCCCGACGCCTTGGTGCTGGTCAACGCCAACGGCACGGTCGTCAACGCCAACACCATCGCCCTGGAGGCGTTCGAGACCCCGGGGACGGCGCTCGTGGGGCGCGGGCTGCTCGATCTGCTGCCGCAGTTCGACTCCAAGCTGATCCCCGGCTCCATGCGCCGGCCCGACCACATCGACCCGCGCGGGCGCACCAAGCCGACCCGGATGATGGCGCGGCGGACCGACGGGAGCGAGTTCCCGGTCGAGGTCACGAGCGCGAACCTGGAGAACAGCCAGCAGGCCTACGACGCGTCCGGCTACACCGGCGACGAGCTGCTGATGCTGGTCGTCCGCGACCTGTCGGGCACCGTCGACACCGAGGCCGAGCTGGCCCGTTCGCAGCGGCAGACCGAGATGATCCTGCGGGCCGCCTCCGAGGGCGTCGTGGGGACCGACACCGACGGGCGGATCGTGCTCGTCAACCCGGCCGCCGCGCAGATACTGGGCTACCGGGCCGGCGAACTCGGCGGGCGCGAGCTGCACACCCTCGTCCTGCACTCGCGCGCCGACGGCTCGCCCTTCCCGTACGGGGAGTCCCCGCTCGCCGACACCCTGCGTTCCGGGCGCAAGCACCGGGTGCGCGGGCAGGTGCTGTGGTCCAAGGTCGGCGACAAGGTGTCCGTCGATCTGACCACCGCGCCGGTGCGCGACGGCGACCAGCTCGTCGGTGCCGTCATGACCTTCACCGACCGGCGGCTCTACGAGACGCTCGCCGACGAGAAGGCCGCCGTCGAGAAGCAGCACGCGGAGGAGCTCGAGCGGCTGGCCGAGGAGCACGCCTCCGAGCTCACCGCCCTGCGCCAGCAGCACGTCACCGAGGTCGAGGAGCTCACCGAGCAGCACGCGGAGGAGCTCGCCGCGAACGAGGAGCGGTACGCCGCGCTCGGCGAGCGGGAGAAGGACCGTTACGAGGCGCTCGCCGCCCGGCACGAGCAGCTGCTCACGCTCCTCGGCGGTTCCCTGCGCGGGCCCCTGGACGAACTGCGCCGCGAACTGGCCGCCCTCGCCGCCGACGACGCCGGACAGCTGTGGCCCGAGGCCAACCAGGTGCTGCACCACCTGTCGGCCGGCTACTCGAGGATCACCACTCTCATCGACAACGTCCTCGGCTACCAGCGCCTCGACGCCGGCAGCGAGGAGATCGCCCGTACGAAGGCCATGCTCGACGCGGTCGTCGCCGCCGGTGTCGACGGGGCCGTCGAGCTGATCGGGCCCGGACGGGTGCAGTTCGCCGTGCACGCGCCGCCCATCGAGGCCGAGGTCGACCCGCAGCGCCTGGCGACCGCGCTCGCGCACCTCGTCGCGGACGTGGCCGGCGTGGACGCGACCGGCAACTCGCCCGTGTCGGCGGGCGGCTACATGGACAACACCGTCGTGGTGGCGGCGGCGCAGCGCGGCGAGGTCGTACGGATCGAGGTGCGCGGGCCGTACGCCGGGGGAGACCCGGTGCACGAGCCGATCGTGCGCGGCATCGTCCGGGCGCACGGCGGTGTGCTGCAGACGCACACGGTGCCCGGGATGAGCGGCAGCGCGTACGTCCTCGAAGTGCCGCTCGGCGGTGGCGCGGGCGTCGTCCCGGTGGAGGCCCACAGTCCGGCGGCCGGTACGCCGGAGGCCGTCTCCGCGGAGGTCGCCGTGCCCGAGCAGCGTACGGGCGGCGGGCGGCGGAGGGCCCGGCGGTCTTCCACGGACGCGTTCCTCGAGGGTGACGGCGAGGGCGAGGCCACCGGCGCCCAGGCGGCTCCGACCGGGCGGCGCAGGCGGCGTGCGGCCGAGGAGCCTCGGGACGCCGTGCGGATTCCGGCCCAGGGGACGGAGGCCTCCGGAGGCACGGGAGGCACGGGGCGGCGGCGCGGACGGCCCGCCGAGGACGCGGTGGGTGTGTCCGAGGGTGCCGTGGTCACCGCGGCCGAGCACGCCGCGGGCGCGGCGGCCTCGAATACGGGTCTGGGCGGTACGGTGCCGCCGCAGGGCGTGCCCGCGCCCACCGGACGGCGTGCCCGGCGCGAGATCGGCGAGCCCCAGGCGCTGCCGGCGGCACTGCCCGCGACCGCGGACGCGCAGCCCGGGCCGGGCGACGGGAACCCCGCGGCGCCCGTTCCGCAGCCGACCGGACGGCGTCGCCGTGCCCTGGCCGCAGCGACCGAGCGTGCCGCCGCGCAGGAGGCGGCCCCTCGTACGGTGTTCGCCCTGCCGCCCGCTGAGGCGGACCGGCCGGACGACGGCCCGGAGGGAACGGGGGCGGTTCAGCTGCCGACGCAGGACGTCGCCCCCGTCGCCCCCGTGGCGGACGAGGGGCAGCACGACGCCGTACCCCACGACCAGGCCGACGACCACACTCCGCCGCAGCCGCACCCGGCGAGCGCGCCGACGGGACGCCGGCGCCGGGCTGTTGCCCAGCCGCAGGAACCCGCCGCGGCGGGCGCGACGCCCGCGCAGGAGGTGCCCGGCGGGGCCGCCGTGCCGGGGACGATGCCCGCGGGAGCCCTGCCCCTGCCGGGTGCGCCCGAAGGGGCCGTGCCCGCGGGAGCGATGCCCGCGGTGGCCGTGCCCGCACAGGGAGCGCCTTCGCAGGGGGCTGCCGGACCGGGTGTTCCCGCGCAGGCCGGCCCCGGTGGCGCGCAGGCGCTGCCGCAGGCCGTTCCCCAGGCGGCTCCGGGGCAGCCGGTCGCGCCGCAGGCAGCCCCCGGACAGCCGGTCGCACCCCAGGCAGCCCCCGGACAGCCAGTGGCGGGGCCGCAGGCTCCTGCGCCGCAGCAGCCGGTGCCGGGACAGGCGGCCCTGCCCGCCCAGGGCGGCGCGGGCCGGCCGCTGCCCCCGCAGGGCACCGGGCTCGCCCCCGCGCAGAACACCGCTGCTCCGGCCCAGCAGACCACCGCCGGGCCGCTTCCCGCGCAGGCCGTGCCGGCCCAGGGCATCCCCGCCCCGCAGCCGGCTCCCGC
>NZ_POTZ01000303.1 GCF_003236365.1 Streptomyces sp. NTH33 | reverse complement strand
GTGCTGGCGGTGTTCACGGGGGTGTCGGGGTCGGGGAAGTCGTCGCTGGCGTTCGGGACGATCTACGCGGAGGCTCAGCGGCGGTATTTCGAGTCGGTGGCGCCGTATGCGCGCAGGCTGATCCATCAGGTCGGGGCGCCGAAGGTGGGGGAGATCTCCGGGCTGCCGCCGGCCGTCTCGCTGCAGCAACGGCGGGCGGCGCCGACCTCGCGGTCCTCGGTCGGGACCGTCACCAACCTGTCCAACTCGCTGCGGATGCTGTTCTCCCGGGCCGGGGACTATCCGGCAGGGGCCGAGCGGCTGGACTCGGACGCGTTCTCGCCGAACACGGCGGCCGGGGCCTGCCCGGAGTGCCACGGGCTGGGGCGGGTGCACCGGACGGACGAGGCGCTGCTGGTGCCCGATCCGTCGCTGTCCATCCGGGAGGGGGCGATCGCCGCGTGGCCCGGTGCCTGGCACGGCAAGAATCTGCGGGACATTCTCGACGCGCTGGGGTACGACATCGACCGGCCGTGGCGTGAGCTGCCGGCCGAGCAGCGGGAGTGGATCCTGTTCACGGACGAGCAGCCGGTGGTGACCGTGCATCCGGTGCGGGATGCCGACCGGATCCATGGCCCGTACCAGGGCACGTACATGAGTGCCCGGCGGTATGTGATGAAGACGTTCGCCGATTCGAAGAGCGCGGCGCTGCGCGCGAAGGCCGAGCGCTTTCTCGTCTCCGCACCCTGCCCTGCCTGCGGCGGCAGCCGGTTGCGGCCCGAGGCGCTGGCCGTGACCTTCGCGGGGCGCTCCATCGCCGAACTGGCCGCGCTGCCGCTGGCCGAGCTGGCCGGCACTCTCCAGGGCACCTCCGAAGTGGCCCGCGTCCTCACCGGGGACCTGAGGTCCCGTATCGAGCCCGTCGTCGAGCTGGGTCTCGGCTACCTCAGCCTGGACCGGACCACGCCCACGCTCTCGACGGGCGAGTTGCAGCGGTTGCGGCTCGCCACCCAGCTGCGGTCCGGGCTGTTCGGGGTGGTGTACGTCCTCGACGAGCCGTCGGCGGGGCTGCACCCGGCGGACACCGAGGCCCTGCTCACGGTGTTGCAGCGGCTCAAGGCGGCGGGCAACTCGCTCTTCGTGGTCGAGCACCAGTTGGAGGTGGTGCGCGGTGCCGACTGGGTGGTCGATGTGGGTCCGCTGGCCGGGGAGCACGGCGGGCGGGTACTGCACAGCGGGCCGGTGGCCGAGTTGGCGGGGGTGGAGGAGTCGGCGACGGCTCGGTTCCTGTTCGACCGCTCTCCCGCACCCGTGCGCGAAGTGCGACGTGGCCAGGGACAGTTGAAGGTGGGACCGGTTCACCGGCACAACCTGCGCGGGGTGACGGCCGAGTTCCCGCTCGGCGCCTTCAGCGCGGTCACGGGGGTGTCGGGGTCCGGGAAGTCCACGCTCATCGGTGAGATCACGGAGGAGTTGGCGGGTGTCGGGCGGCTGGTCTCAGTGGACCAGAAGCCGATCGGGCGCACCCCTCGCTCCAACCTCGCCACGTACACCGGGCTGTTCGACGTCGTACGGAAGGTGTTCGCGGGCACCGACGAGGCGCGTGCACGCGGTTACGGGGCCGGGCGGTTTTCCTTCAATGTGGCCGGCGGGCGGTGCGAGACCTGTCAGGGCGAGGGTTTTGTGAGCGTGGAGCTGCTGTTCCTGCCGAGCACGTACGCGCCGTGTCCGGCCTGCGGCGGGGCGCGCTACAACCCCGAGACGCTCGAAGTGACGTACCACGGGCGGAACATCGGACAGGTGCTGGACCTCACGGTGGAGAGCGCCGCGGAGTTCTTCGCCGACACCCCGGCCGTCGCCCGCAGCCTCGGCACCCTTCTCGACGTGGGCCTCGGCTATCTGCGCCTCGGCCAGCCGGCGACCGAACTGTCGGGCGGCGAGGCCCAGCGCATCAAGCTGGCGAGCGAGCTGCAGCGCGGGCGCCGCGGCCACACCCTCTACCTCCTCGACGAACCGACGACCGGCCTCCACCCGGCCGACGTGGAAGTCCTGATGCGGCAGTTGCACGGGCTGGTGGACGCCGGTCACACCGTGATCGTCGTCGAGCACGACATGTCCGTCGTGGCCGGCGCCGACTGGGTCGTCGACCTCGGGCCGGGCGGCGGCGACGAGGGCGGCCGGATCGTGGCGGCCGGCCCGCCGGAGGCCGTGGCCCGGGCGGAGGGGAGCGCCACGGCTCCCTATCTCGCGCGGGAGATGCGCGGAGACCGCTGAGGCGTCCGGGCGACTGCCAGTGGTGAGCCGTACGATCCGCGCATGCCTGAGCAGCAGACATGGGCGGGGGTCCGCGAGCGCGTCACGGCGCTCGGCGCGCGTGCCGAGAGCGCGGGGGTGTTCGGCGTACACGGGCACGGCTTCCGTCTCAAGGAACCACTGACGGCGGCGGAACTCGCCGATCTTGAGGCGCAGATCGGGGTGCGGCTGCCCGAGGACTACCGGCGGTTCCTCGTCACCGTGGGCGCGGGCGGTGCCGGTCCCGCCTACGGCGTCTTTCCCGTCCGCAGGACCGGCGCCGGCCGGCCTTACGCCACCAGCTACGCCATCAGCGCCGCGTGCGTCCAGCAGGGCTCGGTCGCCCGGTCCTGCTGGGCCGCGCGGGCCAGGGCGCGGCGGTCCGGACAGGTGCCTGGAGGGATGGCGGGGCGTACCTCGACCTCGGCGACCAGGCCGCGTGCCGTCGCCACCCGCCACAGGGAGGCGAGCAGGGAGTCGTCGCCGACGAAGGCCGGGGCAGTGGCAGCCGCTCCCCCGGCCAGGCGGTAGCGGATGCGGACCGGCTGGACCGGGACGCCGGCGTCCAGGGCGGCCTGGAAGACGGCCCGGCGGTAGTGGCCCTGGGCGCGGCCGCACCAGGTGCTGCCCTCAGGGAAGGCGGCGACCGCGGTGCCCTCGCGCAGTGCCCCGGCGATGCGGGCGACCGTGTCCGGGAGGGCGCGCGGGCGGTCCCGTTCGATGAACAGGGTCCCGCCGCGTGCCGCGAGCGCGCCCGCCACCGGCCAGCGGCGGATCTCCGTCTTGGCGAGCATCCTGGCCGGGCGCACCGCGGCCAGCAGCGGGATGTCCAGCCAGGAGATGTGGTTGGCGACCAGGAGAAGGCCCCCGGTGGGCGGGGCGGTGCCGGTGATGCGGAGGCGGACCCCCGAGGCCCGTACGATCGCGCGGCACCAGCGTCTGGTCCAGGCGGCAGGGATCTTCCCCCGCAAGCGGGGGCACCCCCGGCCGAGCGGTGAGAGGACGGCCCCGGTCAGGACCAGTGCCGCGACCAGCGTCAGTCGCAGTACGGCGCGCGGTACGGCCGCCGACGGCCCCGTCGCTTCCACGCACGCCCTCGGGGTGCAGGGCGCGCTGGGCAGCCAGGTGCTCATCAGGCCGGTATGAGGGAGAGGAAGTGCCGCAGGTAGCGCGGGCTGACCGAGCGCATCGACAGCAGGACGTACAGGTCGGCGACCCCGAAGTCCGGGTCGTGGGCTGGCTCGCCGCAGACCCGGGCGCCGAGGCGGAGGTAGCCGCGCAGGAGGGCGGGCAGTTCGGTGCGGGCGGCGGGCCGGGCGGCCGCTTGCGGGATCCACGGCAGCAGCGGGCGTACCCGGTGTTCCTGGGGTGCCAGGTACTTGGCGCGCACCCGGTCCCAGGTGGCGGAGGCGAGCGCGCCGCCGTCGGCCAGCGGGATCGAGCAGCAGCCCGCCAGCCACTCGTGGCCGCGGTCCACCATGTAGCGGGCCAGGCCGGCCCAGATCAGGCCGATGACCGTGCCGTCGCGGTGGTCGGGGTGCACGCAGGAGCGGCCCACCTCGACCAGGCCGGGGCGGATCGCGTCGAGCGGCGTCAGGTCGAACTCGTTCTCCGCGTACAGCCGTCCGGCGATCGCGGCCCGCTCCGGCGGGAGCAGCCGGTAGGTGCCGACGACCTGCCCGGTGAGCGTGTCGCGCACGAGCAGGTGGTCGCAGTAGGCGTCGAAGGGATCGACGTCGTGGCCGGGCTGCGGGGTGGGCAGCAGGGCGCCCATCTCCCCGGCGAAGACGTCGTACCGCAGCCGCTGCGCGGCCCGCACGTCCGCCTCGTCGCGGGCGAGGGTGACGGTGTAGCGGGCGGGCGACGTCGACTGCGGGGGGCTTTCGAGCGTGGTGACGCCGGTCATGGCTCTCTCCTGGTCACGGTCCGGGGGACGAGGGACGGGGGGCAGACCTGGCGTACGGTCTGCCGGTCCTGTTCTCCCCAGGCCCGCTGACCTGTGCGTGACCGGCGCGGAGAGGCTGGATGTGAGGATGTTGAACGGCGTGGGTGAAATCCGAAACGGGGCCGGGGATGAGCACCACTCCCGGCCCCGCCCGTCCGCCCCCTCGGCGAACGTTTCTCCGAACCGCGCGCGGTTACCCCTTGGACGCCTTGCGGGTCGCGCGCAGCCACTCCTTGTTCATGCTGGTGATCGACATCAGGGGGATGCCCTTCGGGCAGGCGGTGGCGCACTCGCCGGCCAGGGTGCAGCCGCCGAAGCCCTCCTCGTCCATCTGGGCCACCATGTCCAGGACGCGGCTCTCGCGCTCGGGGGCGCCCTGCGGCAGGACGTTGAGGTGGTTGATCTTGGCGGAGGTGAAGAGCATCGCCGCGCCGTTGGGGCAGGCGGCCACGCAGGCGCCGCAGCCGATGCACTCGGCGTGCTCGAAGGCGAAGTCGGCGTCCGGCTTCGGTACGGGCGTGGCGTGGGCCTCGGGCGCGGAGCCGGTGGGGGCGGTGATGTAGCCGCCGGCCTGGATGATGCGGTCGAAGGCCGAGCGGTCGACCACCAGGTCCTTCACCACCGGGAAGGCGGCCGCCCGCCACGGCTCGACGTCGATCGTGTCGCCGTCCTTGAAGGACCGCATGTGCAGCTGGCAGGTGGTGGTGCGCTCGGGGCCGTGCGCGTCGCCGTTGATGACCAGGCTGCACGCGCCGCAGATGCCCTCGCGGCAGTCGTGGTCGAAGGCGACGGGGTCCTCGCCGGAGAGAATGAGCTGTTCGTTGAGGACGTCCAACATCTCCAGGAAGGACATGTCGGGCGAGATGTCGTCCACCTCGTAGGTGGACATGGCGCCGTCGGCGCCGGCGTTCTTCTGCCGCCAGACGCGCAGGGTGAGCTTCATGCGTAGCTCCGCTGGGTGGGGTGGACGTACTCGAAGACCAGGTCTTCCTTGTGCAGGGTCGGGGCCTCGCCCGTGCCCGTGAACTCCCAGGCCGCCGCGTAGCCGAACTCGTCGTCCCTGCGGGCCGCCTCGCCGTCGGGGGTCTGGGACTCCTCGCGGAAGTGGCCGCCGCAGGACTCGGAGCGGTGCAGGGCGTCGAGGCACATCAGCTCGGCGAGCTCCAGGTAGTCGACGATGCGGTTGGCCTTCTCCAGGGACTGGTTGAGTTCCTCGCCGGTGCCGGGGACCTTGATGCGCCGCCAGAACTCCTCGCGGATCTCGGGGATGCGCTCCAGGGCCTTGCGCAGGCCGGCGTCGGTGCGGGCCATGCCGCAGAACTCCCACATGAGTTCGCCGAGTTCGCGGTGGAAGGAGTCGGGGGTGCGGTCGCCGTCGACGGCGAGGAGCAGGTTGAGGCGGTCCTCGGTCTCGGCGAGGACCTCCTGCACGACCGGGTGGTCGTCGGTGACGTCGTCGGCGGCGGACCTGCGCGGGTTGCGGGCCAGGTAGTCGTTGATGGTGGCCGGGAGGACGAAGTAGCCGTCGGCCAGGCCCTGCATCAGCGCGGAGGCGCCGAGGCGGTTGGCGCCGTGGTCGGAGAAGTTGGCCTCGCCGATCGCGAACAGACCGGGGATCGTGGTCTGCAGGTCGTAGTCGACCCACAGGCCGCCCATCGTGTAGTGCACGGCGGGGTAGATCCGCATCGGCACCTCGTACGGATCCTCGTCGGTGATCCGCTGGTACATGTCGAAGAGGTTGCCGTACTTGGCCTCGACGGCCTTCCTGCCCATCCGCCGGATCGCGTCCGCGAAGTCCAGGTACACGCCCTGGCCGCCGGGGCCGACGCCGTGGCCCTCGTCGCAGACGTTCTTCGCGGCGCGGGAGGCGATGTCACGCGGGACGAGGTTGCCGAAGGACGGGTAGATGCGCTCCAGGTAGTAGTCGCGCTCGTCCTCGGGGATCTCGTTCGGCGGGCGGGTGTCGCCCTTGGCCCTGGGCACCCAGATACGGCCGTCGTTGCGCAGCGACTCGCTCATCAGGGTGAGCTTGGACTGGTGGTCGCCGGTGCGCGGGATGCAGGTGGGGTGGATCTGGGTGAAGCAGGGGTTGGCGAAGTAGGCGCCGCGCCGGTGCGCCCGCCAGACGGCGGTCGCGTTGGAGTTCATGGCGTTGGTCGACAGGTAGAAGACGTTGCCGTAGCCGCCGGAGGCGAGGACGACGGCGTCGGCGAAGTACGTGTCGATCCTGCCGGTGATCAGGTCGCGGGCCACGATGCCGCGGGCCCGGCCGTCGACGACGATCAGGTCCAGCATCTCGGTGCGCGGGTGCATCTCGACGTTGCCGGCGGCGATCTGCCGGGACAGCGCCTGGTAGGCGCCGAGCAGGAGCTGCTGGCCCGTCTGGCCGCGGGCGTAGAAGGTGCGGGAGACCTGGACGCCGCCGAAGGAGCGGGTGTCGAGCAGGCCGCCGTACTCGCGGGCGAACGGCACGCCCTGCGCCACGCACTGGTCGATGATCTCCACGGAGATCTGGGCGAGGCGGTGCACGTTGGACTCGCGGGCGCGGAAGTCGCCGCCCTTGACGGTGTCGTAGAACAGGCGGTGGACGGAGTCGCCGTCGTTGCGGTAGTTCTTCGCCGCGTTGATGCCGCCTTGCGCGGCGATGGAGTGGGCGCGGCGCGGGGAGTCCTGGTAGCAGAACTGGACGACGTGGTAGCCCTGTTCGGCCAGGGTGGCGCCCGCCGCGCCGCCGGCGAGGCCGGTGCCGACGACGATCACCGTGTGCTTGCGCCGGTTGGCGGGGTTGACCAGCTTGGCCTCGAAACGGCGCTTGTCCCAGCGCTCGTTGATGGGGCCGGACGGGGCCTTGGTGTCGGCGACCGGGTCACCGGTCGTGTAGGCGGCGTAGGAGGTCATGTCAGCTCACCACTCCGGTCATGACGCCCACCGGGACGGCGATGAAGCCGGCCGTGAGCAGCAGTGCGAGGACGTTGGCGACGGTCTTCAGGGCACGGTCGCGGGTGCGGCTGCCGACGCCGAAGGTCTGGGCGGCGCTCCAGAAGCCGTGCCGGATGTGCAGGCCGAGCGCCAGCATGGCGACGATGTAGATCACGTTGCCGTACCCGGTGGAGAAGGTGTCCACGACGTTCTGGTACGGGTGGCCCGGCTGGAAGCCGCCGGAGTGCACGGTGCCGGTGGTCAGGTCGAGGATGTGCCAGACGATGAACAGGCCGAGGATGATCCCGCCCCAGCGCATGGTGCGGGTGGCGTAGCTCGCCCGGGGCTTGGAGTGCACGTACTTGCTGGGCCTCGCCCTGATGTCGCGGCGGCTGAGCTGGTACGCGGAGACGGCGTGGGCGACGACCGCGACCACGAGGACGACCCGGACGAGCCAGAGCGTCCACTCGTAGTGCATGAACGGTTCGCCGAGGGTGCGCAGCCAGTGGGCGTAGTGGTTGAACTCGCCGGCCCCGAAGAAGATCTTCAGGTTCCCGATCATGTGGACGACCAGGTACAACAGCATGATCAGGCCGCTGACCGCCATCACGGTCTTCTTGCCGACGGTCGAGCCCCACACGGTGCGTGCCATGGACGGCCGTCGGTCCGTCCGCGTTGCCAGTGCCATGTCTCAGCACGCTAGGGCCGAAAGGCCCCATCGGTCAAAGACATGGTCCAGCTCGATTCGATAGGGAGCAGCTATCGAGCGGTATCCTGGCGGGGTGCAGTTCCAGCAGCTCCAGTACTTCGTGGCGGTCGCCGAGACCCGGCACTTCACCCGGGCCGCCGAGCTGGTCCATGTCGCCCAGCCGTCGCTGTCCCAGCAGATCAAGGCGCTGGAGCGGGAGCTGGGCGCGGACCTGTTCCTGCGGGCGCGGGGCAACATCACGCTCACCGACGCGGGTGAGGCGCTGCTGCCGCTGGCGCGGCGGATCCTCGCGGACGCTGACACGGCGCGGCACGAGGTGCAGGAACTGGTGCAGCTGCGCCGGGGCCGGGTGCGGCTGGGCGCCACCCCGAGCCTGTGCACGGGCCTGCTGCCGGACGTGCTGCGCGCCTTCCACGACCGCTACCCCGGCATCCGGCTGCTGATCGAGGAGGGCGGCTCCCACGACCTGGTGCGGGAGCTGGCGCGCGGCGCGCTGGACCTGGCGCTGGTCGTGCTCCCGCTGCCCACCCCCTCGCCCGCCCTGACCACGGTGGAACTGCTGCGCGAGGACCTGGTGGTGGTCTCCTCCCCGGAGGCGCCCGCGCCGGGCGGCCCGGGGCGGCGCACGGTGCGCGTCGCGGACCTGGAGGGGGAGCGCCTGGTGATGTTCCGGCACGGCTACGACCTGCGGGAGCTGACGGTGGCCGCGTGCCGCGCCGAGGGCTTCGAGCCGGACTTCGCGGTGGAGGGCGGCGAGATGGACGCGGTGCTGGGCTTCGTAC
>NZ_POTZ01000302.1 GCF_003236365.1 Streptomyces sp. NTH33 | reverse complement strand
GTGCGGGACGGCGCGGCAGCCGGGGCCGTACGACCCGCAGCCACACCACGGCGACCAGCGCCGCCGCCGCGGCGAACGGGAGCACCGCGCCGACGGCCAGGACGATCCAGCGCAGCAGGGCGACGAACACGTGCCAGCCGCCCGCCAGCGCGTCCGCGAACCCCGGCTGTTCGTCGGCGGCCTCCGGCGCCGGCGTCCCGGTCAGCGACAGGGTGATCGTCGCCATGCTCGTGCGGTCCTTCAGGGACGCCTGCTGGGCCAGCAGTGCCTCCAGGTCGGACTGGCGGCGGCTCAACTCCCCCTCCAGCGTGACCACGTCGCTCAGCCGGGTCGCCTTGTCCATCAGCGCGCGCACCCGCGCCACGCTCGCCTGCTGGGACTTGATCCGGCTCTCGACGTCGACGACCTGGTCGGTGACGTCCCGCGCCTTCGCCGTGCGGTCGAGCAGCTTGCCGGCGCCCTCCAGACCGGCCAGGACCTCGTCGTAGTGGTCGGCGGGCACGCGCAGCACCACGCGCGTGTGGGCGACGCTGTCCTCGTCGCGGGTGGTGGTCTCGTTGCCGACGTAGCCGCCGGCGTTCTCGGTGGCGGCGCGGGCCGCGTCCAGGGCCTTCGGCACATCCTTGACCTGCACGGTGAGCGAGGCGGTGCGGATGATGTGGTTCGCGGTGATCCGGGACGGCGCGGTGGCACTCGCGCCGGAGGCCGCGCTCCCGCCGCTGCCCACGTCGGTGCCCGGTGCGGCCCCGTGGGCGTCGCTCCGGGCGTCGCCCTTGAAGGCCTTGTCGGCGGAACTGGCACCGCTGCTGTCACCCCCCGCGCCGCACCCGGTGAGCGCGAGCGCGGCGGCGAGCAGAAGCCCGGCCAGGGCGGGAACGGGTCGAACGGAACG
The DNA here is from genome assembly GCF_003236365.1 of Streptomyces sp. NTH33. Lineage (GTDB taxonomy): Bacteria > Actinomycetota > Actinomycetes > Streptomycetales > Streptomycetaceae > Streptomyces. The sequence goes on along the minus strand of NZ_POTZ01000302.1, from coordinate 7,769 downwards.
TCGTGCGCGCATAAGGGCGTACCCCCCAAGGGTCGTCGTGACGACTGTCGCTCCTTCGACGCCCGACCCGCGCGGGACGTTGGCCGCAAACGGTTCCGATGCGATCACGTTCGGGACTCGTACCGGACACCGGGGCGCGGAGGGAGTGTCGGCGCGGTCTGAGAGAGTGGGCACATGAGCGCATCGGTTACGGGCATGGGCCATGTCGTCGTCATCGGGGCCGGGATCGCGGGACTGGCCGCCGCGCACCGGCTGCTGGAGCGCGGGGCACGGGTGACGGTGCTGGAGGCGGCGGACCGGGTCGGCGGCAAGCTGCTGCCCGGCGAGATCGCGGGCGTGCGCGTCGACCTGGGCGCCGAGTCGATGCTGGCCCGCCGGCCCGAGGCCGTGACCCTCGCGCGCGAGACGGGCCTCGACGGCCGCCTCCAGCCGCCGGCCACCGCGACCGCCTCGATCTGGACCCGCGGCGCCCTGCGCCCCATGCCCAAGGGGCACGTCATGGGCGTCCCCGCCACCGCCTCCGCGCTGGCCGGCGTGCTGTCCGAGGAGGGCCTCGCCCGCATCGGGCGCGACGCCGAGCTGCCCCGCACGGAGGTCGGCGAGGACGTGGCGGTCGGCGAGTACGTGGCGGCGCGCCTGGGCCGCGAGGTCGTCGACCGCATGGTCGAACCCCTGCTCGGCGGGGTCTACGCCGGCGACGCCTACCGCATCTCGATGCGCTCGGCCGTCCCCCAGCTCTTCCGGGCCGCGCAGACCCACGACTCGCTGCTGGAGGGGGTCCGCGAGATCCAGGCCGGGGCCGCCGCCGCGCAGCAGACCGGACCGGTGTTCATGGGCATCGAGGGCGGGGTGGGCCGGCTGCCGCTCGCGGTCGCGGAGTCCGTGCGCGCCCGCGGCGGCGAGATCCTGACCGGCACGCGCGCGACGGAGCTGCGCAGGCAGGACCACACGTCCTGGCGGGTGGTCGCCGGGGACCGCGTGCTGCGGGCCGACGCCGTGGTCGTCGCCGTGCCCGCGCCCGTCGCCGTCGGCCTGCTGAGCGCCGAATCCCCCGGGGCCGCCGCCGAGCTGCGGGCCGTCGAGTACGCCTCCATGGCCCTGATCACCCTCGCCTACCGCCGCGCCGACGCCGCCCTGCCCCAGGGCAGCGGCTTCCTCGTGCCCCCCGTCGACGGCCGGACCATCAAGGCGTCCACCTTCGCCTCCCACAAGTGGGGCTGGATCGCCGAGGAGGACCCGGACGTGGTGGTGGTGCGCACCTCCGTGGGGCGGTACGGCGAGACGGAGATCCTGGGCCGGGAGGACGGCGAACTCGTGGAGGTCTCCCGGCACGACCTGCGCGAGGCCACCGGCCTGGACGCCGCACCGCTGCAGACCCGCGTCACCCGCTGGACCGACGGCCTGCCTCAGTACCCCGTCGGCCACCACGCGCGTGTGGCCCGCGTCCGCGAGCACGTCGGCAAGCTCCCCGGCCTCGCGGTGTGCGGCGCGGCGTACGACGGCGTGGGCATCCCGGCGTGCATCGCGAGCGCGTACGCGGCGGTGGACCGGCTCGGGGGCGACGCGTGAGGTGTGCAGGAACTCACCGCGGCCCCGGTGCGGGGCCCGCGCGGCGGAGCGGGACAATGGCCCCATGAGTGCTGACGCCCCCACCCCCGAGCCCGCCAGGATCCCGAACAAGGGCAAGCTGGCCAAGGACCTCAACGAGGTCATCCGCTACACCCTGTGGTCCGTCTTCAAGCTGAAGGACGTGCTGCCCGAGGACCGCGCGGGCTACGCGGACGAGGTCCAGGAGCTGTTCGACCAGCTCACCGCCAAGGGTGTGACCATCCGCGGCACGTACGACCTCTCGGGCCTGCGCGCCGACGCCGACCTGATGATCTGGTGGCACGCCGAGACCAGCGACCAGCTGCAGGAGGCGTACAACCTCTTCCGCCGCACGAAGCTCGGCCGCGCGCTCACGCCGGTGTGGTCGAACATGGCGCTGCACCGCCCCGCCGAGTTCAACCGCTCGCACATCCCGGCGTTCCTCGCCGACGAGACGCCGCGCAACTACGTCAGCGTCTACCCGTTCGTGCGCTCCTACGACTGGTACCTGCTGCCCGACGAGGACCGCCGCCGCATGCTCGCCGACCACGGCAAGATGGCCCGCGGCTACCCGGACGTGCGCGCCAACACGGTCGCGTCCTTCTCCCTCGGCGACTACGAGTGGGTCCTCGCCTTCGAGGCCGACGAGCTGCACCGCATCGTCGACCTCATGCGCCACCTGCGCGGCTCGGAGGCCCGCATGCACGTACGCGAGGAGATCCCCTTCTTCACCGGTCGCCGCAAGGATGTCGCGGAGTTGGTCGCGGGGTTGGCCTGACACCTGGCGGGGCCCGGGACCGGCCGGGAGTTCGGGGGTTGTCCCCCGGATGATGCAGTACCGGTCGCCGCAAGGACGTCGCGGAGTTGGTCGCGGGGCTGGCCTGACACCTGGCGGGGCCCGGGACCGGCCTGATCACTTCCCGGCTGCGGGCCGGCCGGTCCCTCCCCGCAGGGCGTCCCGCAGCTGTCGCGCGCGGGACTCCTGGAAGGTCGGTCCGCCCGGCCGCGGCTCCGGGTGCGGGGCGCAGGCCGCCTGCCGCACCGGGAGCCGCCCCTGGAGCAGATAGGCGTCCAGGTACGCGTTGACACACGGGTTCGGCCCGCCCGCGACGCCGTGCGAGCCCGCGTCCCGCTCGGTCACCAGCACCGAGCCGGCCAGGCGCCGGCGCAGTTCCAGGGCGCCGTCGTAGGGCGTGGCCGCGTCCCGTTCGGCGGCCAGGATCAGCGTGGGCGGCAGCTCGCCGGGCCCGGTCCGCACGTCCAGGGGCCGCTGCCGGGGCGCCCGCCAGTAGGCGCACGGCAGGTTCGTCCACACGTTGTCCCAGGTCTCGAACGGCGCCACGCGCGCGAGCCGCGTGTTGTCCCGGTCCCAGACCCCGAAGTCCGTCGGCCAGGGGGCGTCGTTGCACTCCACGGCCGTGTAGACCGCGCTGCCGTTCTCCGCCTGCGCGGCCCCCTCCCGGCGCGGGGCCGCCAGCTCCACCAGCGGCCCGGGGTCGCCCTTCAGATACGCCGACAGGGCCGCGGCACCGCCCGGCCACTGGTCGTCGCTGTACCCGGCCGCCAGGAACAGGCCCTGCAATTGCCCTGGTCCCACCGAACCGCCCGCCGGCTCGGCGGCGAGCCGCGCCCGCGCCCTGTCGTAACTCGCCTGCACCCGCTCCGCCGTGCGGCCGAGCCCGTACACCTGGTGATGCCGGGCCGCCCACGCGCGGAAGTCCGCCCAGCGGCCCTCGAACGCGGCCGACTGACCGAGGTTGTTGCGGTACCAGATCCGGTCGGGCGCCGGATTCACCACCGCGTCGAAGACCATCCGGCGCACGTGCGAGGGGAACAGCGTGGCGTACAGCGCGCCGAAGTAGGTGCCGTACGAGGAGCCCAGGAACGTCAGCCTGTCCTCCCCGAGTGCCGCACGCAGGACGTCCAGGTCACGGGCGTTGTTGAGGGAGGTGTAGTACCGCAGGGCCGTGCCCGCGTGCCGGGCGCAGCCGTCGGCGTACGCCCTGGCCTCGGCGACGCGCTGCTTCTTGTACGCCTCAGAGGGGTGCGCCGGCGCGGGCGTCGGCCCCTTGACGAAGTGCTTCGGGTCCACGCAGGACAGCGGCGCCGAGCGGCCCACCCCGCGCGGGGCGTAGCCGACGAGGTCGTAGGCGGACGCGATGCGCTTCCACTCGGGCAGCAGGCCGACCAGCGGGAAGGGCCTGCCGTCGGCGCCCGGCCCGCCCGGGTTGAACACCAGGGCGCCCTGCCGGGGCACTCCGCGCCTGCCGTCGTGCGGGTCCGTGCGGGTGGCCCGCACCCGGCTGACGGAGAGCCGGATCAGCCTGCCGTCGGGGCGCGCGTAGTCGAGCGGGACCGGGACCGTGCCGCACTCCATGGTGCGGGGCAGGTCCCGCGCGTCCGGGCACCTGCCGAAGTCGATGCCGGCCGCCCGGGCGCGCGCCGCCGCCACGGCGGTGCCGCGCTGCTCCACCGCCGCGCCGGGGGCCCGCTCCGCGCCGCCGGCCGGGGCCACGGCGAGGGCGGTCAGGACCAGGCATCCGGCGGCCGTCCAGGCGGCGGCAGCTCTCATCGGGTATCCCTTCGGCGCACGGCAGCGGCACAAGGGATGTTTCGGTCACCGCGGCGGAAAGGCAAGCACCCTCGCGCCGGTGTCGGCACCCGGACACCCGTCAGGCCCGGTCGCGGACGCCGGACACGTACGGCCGTCACCGGCGCCGTCACCCGTGCCGTCCACGCGCCGGGCCGGCGCCGAGCCGGGAGGTGACGTCGGCACGGACACGTACCGCACCTCAGCGCCGCAGCAGCGCCCTCCGGGCCGCCCGCGCCACCCGTACCGCGGGCCTGCGGGACCGCGGGGCCAGCCCCGACCGCTCGAGCCACCACTCCCGCAGCGCCCGCCGGACCGCCGGGTCGTCCGGCCGCCCGGCGAGCAGCAGGGACGCCGCGAAGTCCATGGCGTCCTGCCGGTAGCCGCCGCTCATCGGACACCCCCGCGCATACGCGAGGAACGCGGCCCGGTAGCCCTCCCCGAGCAGCACCGGCAGCTCCGGAGCCACCTTGGCCACGACGTCCGCCCGCTTCGACGCCAGCGCCCGCGCCTGCACGCCCATCCGCACCCGGTCGAACCCCTCCGGCACGGGTGTCCCGGCGACGAGCGCCGACAGGAGCGCGGTCTGCGCGAGGGCGAGACGCTGCCGGGCGGGCTCGGCGGCGGGTCCGGCCCGCCCCGGCGCGCGGACGGCCTCGTACGGCCGCCGCACGGCGGACGTACGACCCGGCTCCACCACTTCCCGGATCGCGCCCAGCTCCCGCTCCAGCTCCGCGGGCTCGGGGAAGTTCTCGTCGCGCTCCAGCAGCACCCCCGGCGGGGACACGCGGGAGGCGAGGTCGGCCAGGATGTCGAGGACCGGCCGCGGAACCGGATGGGCGTGGCTGTCGTGCCAGACGCCGTCCCGTTCGAAACCGCCCGCCACATGGACGTACGCGATGGCCTCCAGGGGGAGTTCGGCCAGCGCCCTGGCCGGGTCCTCGCCCCGGTTGACGTGGTTGGTGTGCAGATTGGCCACGTCGATCAGCAGCCGCACCCCCGTGCGGTCGGCCAGCTCGTACAGGAACTGTCCCTCCGTCAACTCCTCGTCGGGCCAGGCCAGCAGCGCGGCGATGTTCTCGACGGCGAGCGGCACGGGCAGCGACTCCTGCGCGATGCGCACGTTCTCGCACAGCACGTCGAGGGCGTCACGCGTGCGGGGCACGGGCAGCAGATGCCCCGCCTCCAGCCACGGCGACGCGGTGGGCGCACCCCCCGCCCGCACGAACGCGATGTGCTCGCTCACCAGCGGCGAGCCGAGCGCCTCGGCCCGCTCGGCGAGCGCCCCCAGCCGACGCTCGTCGGGCCGCTCGGCCCCGCCGAGGCCGAGCGAGACACCGTGCGGCACGACGGTCACCCCGCGCTCCCGCAGACGCCGCAGCGACCCCGGCGGATGACCGGGGCACACGTTCTCGGACACGACCTCGACCCAGTCGACGCCCGGCATCCGCTCCACGGCCTCCGCGATCTCCGGCCGCCATCCGATCCCCACCCCGAGCCGCTCCATGATCCCCTCGCCCTTTCCTGCCTCCCGCGTCCGGCACGTGAGGGGGGTATGGCCCCGGCGCCCGGCCGCGAATCCCGGGACCCGCACGTTCAGAGCAACATTTGAGGGAGGACGGGCCCCGGGCGGTATGCGCTGTGCACGGGCGAGGGATGATCGTAAAGTCCTCGTATGACGGACGAGAACGACCGGGCCGTGCAGGCGGCCGTCGACGGCGAACTGCGACTGCTCGATCCCAAGGTGCGCGCTTCGCCCGCCCTGGTCTCGGCGCTGCTGGACCCGGAGTTCACCGAGATCGGAGCGTCGGGCCGCTGGTGGGACGCGGAGACGATCCTCACGGTGACGAGTTCCGGGGCGGTGTCGCCGGAGGCCCCGGTCGAGGTCAGCCGGATGTCGGGGGAAGTCCTCGCACCGGGCGTCGTCCACCTGACGTACTTCAGCGACCACCAGGGGCGCCGGGTCTGGCGGAGCTCCCTGTGGCGGCTGACGGAGACGGGCTGGCGCATGTACTTCCACCAGGGGACGCCGGCGGCGGCTGACGACGGGGTCTAGGACCGGCCCCGGCGCAGCGCCGGGTGGTCGGCGACCACCGTGCAGGAACCCGGGGCGATCTCCGTGAAGCCCGCGTCGCGCACCAACGGCAGCCCCGCGGAGGTCAGTTCGCGCCAGTGGGCGGGGTCGGCGGTACGGACGGCGAGCGGGAAGCCGGCGTCGCGCCAGGCGGTGCGGTGTTCGTCCGGCAGTTCCCACCAGGCCAGTTGGGCGCCGTGGCCCGCCTGGGCCATCGCCTTGCCCGCGGACATGTCCAGGCCGGGGCTGAGCCACAGGACGGGGAGGCCGGGGTCCGGCCCGGCGGGGGGTTCCGGGTCGTCGAGGTCGGTGCCGGAGACCTGGAGCCTGGCCAGGTCCCTGGGCCAGTCGTCGACGGGTACGGGCGGGAAGACCCGTACCTCCGCCGTCTCTCCGGTGACCGTGATGCCGGGCAGGGCCTCCGCGCGCCGCCACTCGGCGCCGCGTGCCCGCCGGACCACCTTGCGGATCCGGGCGTCCTGCCAGTCCCGTACGGCCTGCGCCCACTCGCCCCCGCCGGACGAGCGCTCGTCGCCGAGCAGCACCAGCACCGCGCGGGCCGAGGCTTCCAGCGCGTCGGTACGGGCCGGAGGGGCGGTCCGCTCGATGCGCACCACCAGCGGCAGCACGAACTGCCGCGCCTGGTCACGTGCGCCGGGATCGGGCCGGAACGGGCTGTCCTCGGGGGCGGTGGCCGTGGTGGCCATGGTGGCCGCGGTGGTCTCGTCGGTGCTCACGGCCCCAGTCTGCCAGCCGCGCGACCGGCCCCCGTCGGCCTCGCCCTCCGCCGGCCTCGCCCCCCGTCGGCTTCGGCAGGTCAGGTGCGGCCGGTCGAGGCGCCGATCAGGTCGGAGACCTTCACCAGGCGGTAGCCCCGCTTGCGCAGCTCCGGCACGACCGCGCGCACCACGCGCTCGGTCGTGGGGGCCGCGCTGCGGGTGCAGTGCATGACCACCACCGAGCCCGGCCGGACCCCGTCCAGGACCTGCCGGACCACGGCGTCCGCATCCGTCGCGAACGCGTCGCCGCTCACCACGTCCCACTGCACCGCGGTGACGCCGAGGGGGCTCAGCGCCCGCAGGGCCCGCTGGTCGTGGCAGCCGCCGGGGAAGCGGAAGTACGGCATCGCGTGCTCCACGCCCGCCTTGCGGAACGCCTCGTACGCGCGCTCCACGTCCGAGCGCATGCGGTCGGCGGGCACCGCGGGCAGGCCGTAGCAGTCGGCGGTGAACGCGTGGTGGCTGTAGGAGTGGTTGGCGAGCTCGAAGAGCGGGTCACTGCCGATGGAGCGGGCCTGGTCGGGGTACTGCTCGGCCCACCGGCCCGTCATGAACACGGTCGCCGGCACCTTCAGGGCGCGGAGCGTGGCGATGAGCTCCGGGTTGTCGAAGTGCTCGCCGGCCGCCGCGCGCGGCCCCTGGTCGGCGGTCATGTCGGCGTCGAAGGTGAGCGCGACCGTCTTCCCCCGGGTCCGGGGGCCGTTGCTGAAGACAGGGGTCAGGCCGCCGGGGGCCGGGG
>NZ_POTZ01000301.1 GCF_003236365.1 Streptomyces sp. NTH33 | reverse complement strand
GGTATGAGCGGGCGGGCGCGGTTGGCGTTGCGTGCCGCGGTGGCCACGTTGATGGCGGCGTGCGCGCTGCTGCCGCTGGTTTCGTCCGCGACGTGGATCGTGCAGGTCGCGCTGATGCTGGCGGTGCAGTCGGGCGTCGGCACGGTGGCCCGGCGGATACCGCTGGCGCGGCCGCTGACCGTGGCGGCGCAGGCCCTGGTCGCGCTGATGCTGCTGACCCTGCTCTTCGCCCGGACGCAGGCCTTCGCCGGGCTGGTCCCCGGCCCGGAGGCCCTCCGTCACCTGGCCGAGCTGCTGCGGCAGGGCGCGGACGACGTCGCCCGGTATGCCATCCCGGCGCCGCTGACCGACGGCATCCGGCTGATGCTCGTCGGCGGCGTGCTGCTGATCGGGCTGATCGTGGACACCCTCGCGGTGACGTTCCGCAGCGCGGCCCCCGCGGGACTGCCGCTGCTCGCCCTGTACTCCGTGGCGGCGGGCCTGTCCGAGGGCGGCGCCGACTGGCTGTGGTTCCTGGTCGCCGCCACCGGGTACCTGATGCTGCTGCTGGCCGAGGGCCGGGACCGGATCTCGCAGTGGGGGCGGGTGTTCGCCGGGGCGCCGCGCCCGGGGGCCCGGGAAGCCGGCGCGACCGCGCCGGGGCGCACCGGGCGCCGGATCGGCGCGCTCACCCTGGGGATCGCCCTGGCCGTGCCGCTCGCCCTGCCCGCCATGCAGGGCGGACTGCTGGGCGCCACCGGCACCGGAGTCGGCGCGCGAGGCGGCAACGGCGGCACGATCTCCGCGGTGAACCCACTGGTGTCGCTGCGCGACAGCCTGAACGCCGACGAGGACCGCACGGTCATGAGCCTGCGCACGGACACGCCCGACCTCTCGGACCTGTACGTGCGGATCGTGTCCCTGGACGACTTCGACGGCACCACCTGGAAGCCGTCCCAGCGGCACATCGTCGGCGTGCCCGACCCGTTCCCCGCTCCGACCGGTCTGGACGGCGACGTCAAACGCAGGCAGATCACCACGAACATCGCGACGGCCGACTGGTACGACCAGAACTGGCTGCCGATGCCGTACCCGCCGAGCGGCGTGCGCATCAAGGGCAGTTGGCGCTACGAACCCGTGGGCATGACCCTCGTCGGCGACCACGGGCAGAACACCCGTGGACTGACCTACCAGGTGAAGAGCCTTCAGGTGCGGCCGACGGCGGAGCAGCTCGCGACCGCGCCGGACCCGTCGCCGTCCCTGAAGCGCGAGTACACCAAGGTGCCCAAGTCGCTCCCGGCGGACGTCGCGAGGACCGCACGCCGGATCACCGAGGGCGCGTCGAACCACTACGAGCAGGCGGTCAAGCTGCAGGACTGGTTCGCCGTCGACGGCGGCTTCCAGTACGACACCCAGGTCGACACGGGCAGCGGGCCGCAGGCCGTCTCGCGGTTCCTGAAGGACAAGCAGGGCTTCTGTGTGCACTTCTCCTTCGCGATGGCCGCGATGGCCCGCACGCTGGACATACCGGCCCGGGTCGCGGTGGGCTTCGCGCCCGGCTCCCCGCAGGGCGACGGCACGGTGGCAGTGAGCCTGAAGGACGCGCACGCCTGGCCCGAGCTGTACTTCGAGGGCGTCGGCTGGACCCGCTTCGAGCCGACTCCGACGCGCGGCACCGTGCCGTCGTACAGCCGGCCGGAGACGCCGGACACCAGCCTGCAGGACCCCGCGGTGCCGTCCCAGGACGCGAGCACGGCGCCCTCCGCCGCTCCTTCGGCGCACCAGAGCTGCCCGCCGGAGCTGAGGCGGCTGCAGGAGTGCGGAGGCCCGTCCGCGCAGGCCGTGCTGCCCTCCGACGGCGACGGCCCGAAGTGGTACGCGGTCCTGGGGTGGGCGCTCGGCGGCCTGGTGATCGTCGCCCTGCCGCTGTCACCGCTGCTGCTGCGCAGGCGGATGCGCTCCGTCCGGCTGGGCGCGCACGGGCGCGGCGAGGCGGACGCGGCGCCGCACGTCCTGGGAGTCTGGCAGGAACTGACGGACACGGCCTGGGACTTCGGGATCCCGCCGGACGAGTCGCGGACTCCGCGTCAGGCCGCCGCCCGGATCGTGCGCCTCGGGCGCCTCGACCCGGCGGCCGCGGCCTCGGTGCACCGCCTGGCGGACGCCGTGGAGCAGGTCCTGTACGCACCGCGCCCGCGCCCGGTGGCGGGACTCGCCGAGGATGTCCGTCAGGTCACCGGGGCCTTGCGGGACACGGCGTCCCGCGGCACCCGGCTGCGGGCCGCGCTCGTCCCCCGATCGACCGCGCGCCTGGTCTGGTCGGCCTCGGCCCGGTGGACCGCGCTCCGCTCCCGCCTCGCCGCCGCCCGGCCGACCCTGCGGGGGCCGTCGGGTCAGCGGGGCTGAGGCGGCCGGAGCGGGGCCTGTCCGGCGGATCGTGCCGCAGACGCGGGGTCCGGCAAGCTCATCCGGGCCGGCCGCCGACCGCCGGCTTCCGGCTTCCGGCGACTCGGCCCGCCGGACAGCCCCTGGTGCGGAAGAGGTTTTCCGGGCGCGCGTGAGGGGGTGACCACCGTCGGTGGTCACCCCCTCACCACAGCCAAGGGTGATCGGCGGGCTAGCGGCCCTGCTCGTCGCGGCGACGCTGCCAGCGCTGCTCGATGCGGTCCATCATGGAGCGCTTCGGCCGGGCCTGGCGGCGGGCGTGCGGGCCGCCGACGGCCTGCTCGCCCGGCTTGGGGGCCTTGCGCCAGCCGGTCACGGCCAGCACGGCGCAGCCCAGCATGACCAGGAAGCCCACCACGCTGACCCAGATCTGCTGGGCGACCATTCCTGCCATGAGGAGCGCGATACCCACGAGGAAGCCCACGACTGCCTGGTAGACCCGCCGCCGGGTGTACGTACGCAGCCCGCTTCCCTCGAGCGCCGACGCGAACTTGGGATCTTCTGCGTACAGCGCTCGCTCCATCTGCTCGAGCATGCGCTGCTCGTGCTCCGAGAGCGGCACGGAGTCCTCCTCATTGTGCAGTCGCCGGGGCGACCCGGGGGGTCCCTTCAGGATAGGCAGGGAATCGCCCCCGTGAAACCCGCCCCTCTGCGCCAATTGACCAACCGGAACCCGCCATGTGCCGGACCCGGCTCGCTGAGGCTTCCATTCCCCGGCGGCCGGCCCGTCATGCCGGACGGTCTCCTTCGATCATACGGCGCAAAGCCGTCGGCCGGGGGGCCTGTGGCGCACTCCATGTCCCGCGGGACGGGGACCGGCGGCCCGCTCGCGGGCCGCGGCTCAGGTCCCGGCGGCGCCCGGGGTCTCGCCGAGCACGTGCAGCTGCGTGGCCACCGAGTGGAACGCGGGCAGCTCGGCCGCCGCCTCCTCCAGCTTCAGCAGGGCGTCCAGCGCTCCGGGTTCGGTGTCCACGAGCACGCCGGGCACCAGGTCGGCGAAGACCCGCACGCCGTGCACCGAGCCGACGGTCAGCCCCGCGCCCTCCACGAGGGCGGTGAGCTGCTCGGCGGTGAAGCGGTGCGGCACCGGGTCGCCCTCGCCCCAGCGTCCGTGGGGGTCGCCGAGCGCCTGCCTGGCCTCCTTGAAGTGGCCGGCCAGGGCGCGGGCGAGCACGGCGCCGCCGAGCCCGGCGGCGAGCAGGCTGACGACGCCCTCGGCGCGCAGGGCGGCGACCGCGTTGCGCACGCCCTCGGCGGGGTCGTCGACGTACTCCAGGACGCCGTGGCACAGCACGACGTCGTAGCCGCCGCGCTCGGCCACGTCGAAGAGGCCGTGGACGTCGCCCTGCACCCCCCGCACCCGGTCGGCCACGTCGGCCTCGGCGGCGCGGCGCTCCAGCGCGAACAAGGCGTTGGGGCTGGGGTCGACGACGGTGACCCGGTGGCCGAGACGGGCGACGGGCACGGCGAAGTTGCCGCTGCCGCCGCCGGTGTCGAGAACGTCCAGGGACTCCCGGCCCGTGGCCTTGACCCGACGGTCCAGGGCGTCCCTCAGGACCTCCCAGACCACGGCGGTACGGAGAGAAGCGCGGGGGCGAGAGGGGTCGGAGCGCAGCGACGTCGACTGAGGGTGGTGGTGGGAGACGGGGGGGCGCATCGGGTCCGACACGGCAGTTGACTCCTCGGCGCGGCACCGCCTCTTGCCCGGCGGAGCGATCGGTCTGCCCTCCCGGCCCGGGGTACGGGGACCGGGAGGGCTTTCAGGTGTCTTCCACCCTATTGCCTCCCGCGCCCGCCCTGCCGCTCGGCTCCGCCGGTCTCCGCGGCCGTGAACGCCACCGCGAGCGCCGCCGTGGCGGCAACCGCCGTACGGGCGCGCCCCTGGACCTGTCAGCCCGCGTCCGGCAGACCGTGCGGGCCAGGGCCCGCCCGGCGCCGGGAGGCGCCCGGCTCGTCCGCCGTGTCGGTGTTCCGGCGGGGCTGGGGCAGGGACGGCTGGAGGGCGAGCATGCGCTCGACGAGGCGGATGAACATCGCCACGTCGCGTATCAGGTCGTCGGCGTCGCGGTGGCCGGCCGCGCCCCGGATGCCGGCCTCGGCCCGGGCGCGGCGCGCGGCGCCCGCGGCGAACAGCGCGCTCCACTCGGTGAGTTCGGGCGCGATCTCGGGGAGCACTTCCCAGGCGCTCCTGATGCGCGCCCGCCGTCGGGGGGTTGGCTCCGGGCGCCCCCGCGCGGCGAGCACGGCGGCGGCGGTGCGCAGGGCGGCGAGGTGGGCCGTCGCGTACCGCTCGTTCGGGGTCTGCAGGGCCGTGGCCTCCTCCAGGCCCGCGCGGGCCTGGGCGAGCAGGTCGAGGGCGGCGGGCGGTGCCGTGGTGCGGCGCAGGACGGGGTGCACGTCGCTCGCCGGGCCGGTCAGTGAGGGGGCAGGGCCGGCGGCGCGGCGCCGATGCGCGGCGGCTGCGGACGAGTTGGCCATGACGAACCTCCTGTCGTCTGGATGACGGCACGGGTGCCGTATGTGCACATCGTGGGGTATGGCACTGACAATCCGTTCTGACCTGGCCTTTTGCTTCGATCGCAGGGTCGGGGTACTTTTTTGCACTGACCAGTCAGTTCAAAAACATGGGGAGGGCAAGCCGTGCCCGACCACACGGCAGAGGGCCTCGGTGTCACCGCCCGCGACTTCGGGCTGCGAGGACCCCGCGGCTGGGCGTTCCGCGGCATCGGCCTCGACGCGGAGCCCGGTGCGCTGATCGCTGTGGAGGGCCCGTCCGGTTCCGGCCGTACGTGCCTGCTGCTCGCGCTCACCGGACGGATGCGGCCCACGGAGGGGGTGGCCCGCGTGGGCGAGTTCGAACCGCCCCGGCGCATGTCCGCCCTGCGCCGCGTCACCGCGCTCGCCAACGTGGCGGGCGTCACCGACCTCGAGCCGGCCCTGACCGTCGGCGAGCACCTGCGCGAACGGGCGCTGCTCCAGCGCCGGTTCGGCGGCTCGCTGCGCGGCCTGCTGCGGCCCCGGGCCGAGCGCCGGGCCGAGGCGAAGCGGCTGATCGACGCGGCACTCGGCACCGCCGGCCTCGACCTCGCGGCCCTGCCCAAGGGCGACCGCACCGCCGTACGCGATCTGGAGCGCCCGGAGGAACTGCGCCTGTCGATCGCCCTGGCGCTCATGTCCCGGCCGCGGCTGCTCGCCGTCGACGACACCGACTTCAAGCTGTCGGACACCGAACGCGCCGCCGTCTGGGCGCGGTTGAGGTCGATCAGCGAGTCCGGGACGACCGTGCTCGCGGTGTGCAGCGAGGCACCGGAGGGCACGGTGACCGTCTCCACCAGACCCTCCCCCGAACCCACCGCAGACGAACCGCACGACCGAGCGAAGGAGGCGGCCGATGCGCTCGCCGAAACTGGCCGCTCTTGAGCTCAGGCGCTTCGGCCGCGGCCGGCTGCCGCGCGCCGCCCTGGTCGCCCTGCTGGTGCTGCCGCTGCTGTACGGGGCGCTGTACCTGTGGTCCTTCTGGGACCCGTACAGCCGCCTCGACCGCGTCCCCGTGGCCCTCGTGAACGACGACCGGGGAGCCACCGCCGACGGCCGCAGGATCACGGCCGGCGACGACCTCACCGAGGAGCTGCTGAGGAGCAGGGTCTTCGACTGGCACGAGGTGAGCGCCGCCGAGGCCCGCCGGGGCGTCGAGGACGGCACGTACTACCTGTCGCTGACCATGCCGGCCGACTTCAGCCGGCGGATCGCCTCCAGCGCGGGCGACTCCCCCGAGACCAGCGCGCTCCAGGTCCGTACGAACGACGCCAACAACTACATCGTCGGGCAGATCTCCCGGACGGTGTTCAGCGAGGTGCGCACCGCCGCGTCCACCAAGGCCTCCCGGTCCTACCTGGACAAGATCTTCGTGTCGTTCTCCGACATCCACGGCAGGACGGCCAGGGCCGCCGACGGCGCCGACCGGCTCAAGGGCGGCATCGGCAAGGCCGAGCGGGGCTCCAAGGACCTCGCCGACGGTCTGGCCGAGGCCAGGAAGGGCTCGTCCGAGCTGTCCAAGGGCCTGACCAAGCTCAACACCGGGGCGAGCGACCTGGAGAGCGGCTCCCGGCAGGTCGCCGACGGTACGCGGACGCTGGCCGACAGGATCAACGCGCTCGACGGCACGGCGGGCCCGTTCCTGAGGGACAACGAGAAGACCATCGGCGACTCCGCCCGGCTGGTCGCCGACTCGGCCAAGGCGATCCGCCGCAACCTCGGCACGCTGGTCGAGCGGGCGCCGGACGCCGCCGAGGGCGCCCACGCGGCCTCGGCCGTCCTCGACGACGTCCACGCCCGGCGCTGCGACGACCCGGCCCCGCCGGACGCCGCCTGCGCGGACCTGAAGCAGGCCGAGGAGGCCGCCGCCGACGTCGCGAGGATCGCCGACGACGTCAACACCCTCGTCGCGGACAACGACGGCGACCTGAAGAAGCTCGACACCCACCTGGCCACCCTCCAGAAGCAGGCCCAGGCGCTCGCCGACCGCGCGCCGCACCTGTCCGAGGACCTCGACGACGCCGTCAAGAAGATCAACAAGCTGAACGAGGGCGCCGGCAAGGTCGCCGCGGGCGCGAAGAAGCTGCACGCCGGGATCGGCACGGCCAGGACCGGCGCGAGCGGTCTCGACAAGGGCGTCGGCAGGCTCGAGGCGGGCGCCGTCGACCTCAACGGCGGCATGTACAAGCTGGTCGACGGCTCCGGCAAGCTCGCCGGCGGGCTGCACGACGGCGCCGAGCGGATCCCCGACTACGACAAGGAGGACCGCGACCGGCGCACCGGCGTCATGGCCGACCCGGTCCAGCTGGCCACCCGGGACCTGCACCACGCGCCGAACTACGGCACCGGTTTCGCCCCGTACTTCATCCCGCTGTCGCTGTGGGTGGGCGCCATGGTGGCGTACATGCTGATCCCGCCGATGAACCGGCGCGCGCTCGCCGCGGGCGCCTCCTCCTGGCGGATCGCGCTGGCCGGCTGGCTGCCGGTGGTGGCGGTCGGCGTGCTGCAGACGGCGGCCCTGATGGCGGTGCTGCACTGGGCGGTCGGCCTGGAGATGACACGCGCGGGAGGCACGATCGCCTTCCTGTTCCTGGTGGCGGCGTGCTTCGCGGCGATCGTGCAGTGGCTGAACGCCCGCTTCGGCCCGGCGGGCCGGATCCTGGTCCTCGCCCTGCTGATGCTCCAGCTGACGTCCGCGGGCGGCACGTACCCCGTGCAGACCAGTCCGGACTTCTTCAACGCGATCCACCCCTTCCTGCCGATGAGCTACGTCGTCGACGCCCTGCGCAGGCTGATCACGGGCGGCGGCCTCGGCCCGGTGTGGCCGGCGTGTGCGGTGCTGACGGGCTTCACGGCCGCCGCGCTCGCGCTGACCGCCCTGTCGGCCCGGCGCCGGCAGGTGTGGACGCTGAACCGGCTGCATCCGGAGCTGAGCCTGTGATCCCGCCGTTGACCTCCCCTTCCGCACCCTGCGAGGAGTCCGCGCCTGTGACATCCGCACCTGTGACAATCGGGGCCATGGAACGCAGCAGCGCCACGCCGGGCGGCCGTACCCGCCGCGAGGCCACCCGGCAGAAGCTCTACGAGGCGGCCGTCACGCTCATCGCCGAGCAGGGGTTCTCCGCCACCACCGTGGACGAGATCGCCGAGCGGGCGGGGGTCGCCAAGGGCACGGTCTACTACAACTTCGCCAGCAAGTCCGTCCTCTTCGAGGAGCTGCTGCGGCACGGAGTGGGACTGCTCACGGCCTCCCTGAAGGAGGCGGCCGAGCGGACCGCGTGGGAGGGCGGCAGCCGGGTCGACGCCCTGGACGCGATGGTGCGCACCGGGCTGGTCTTCATCGACCGCTACCCGTCCTTCACCCAGCTGTACGTGGCCGAGCTGTGGCGCACCAACCGGGCCTGGCAGTCCACGCTCATGGTGGTACGGCAGGAGGCGGTCGCCGTCGTCGAGGGCGTACTGCGCGAAGGAGTGGCGAACGGCGAGTTCAGCGAGGAGCTCGACGTGCCGCTCACCGCGGCGGCGCTGGTCGGCATGGTGCTGGTGGCCGCGCTGGACTGGAAGTCCTTCCAGCCGGAGCGCTCCCTGGACGACGTGCACGCGGCGCTGTCCAGACTGCTGCAGGGACGGGTGAGCGGCCGCCCCTGAGCACGGGACGCGCCGGTGCGCCGTGGCCGCGTCCCCCGCGGGCCACGGCGCACCGGCGCGT
>NZ_POTZ01000300.1 GCF_003236365.1 Streptomyces sp. NTH33 | reverse complement strand
TGGCCGGCCAGCCAGCGCTCGTAGTCCTGGGCGGCCTGACGCCGTACGACCGGGGGCAGTACCGCGTCCAGGACGAACTGCGCCGTTCCCTGGCCGACCTGCTGCCCACCCCGCCGGTGCCCGTGCCGGTGCACGAGAGCCGGGACGCGTTCGTGCTCGACGTCGACGGTGTCGTCTGCGTCTGCCCCTGGCACACCCGGCTGCGCGGCTGGCAGGCCCTGGGCGATCTCGCCGAGGAGCTCCCGGAGGCCGTCCTGGACGCGGTACTGCCCCCGGTCGTACGGCGTCAGGCCGCCCAGGACTACGAGCGCTGGCTGGCCGGCCATCCCGACGCCCGCCCCTGGATCCGCACGGCGACCTGGCAGGTGCCGCTGAACTGGTTCGTGCTGGTGTCCGACGAGGAGCGGGAGTACGTCAAGGGCGACGGCGGCTCCGGGGACTCCCCGGACTTCGGCGGCGACGGTGCGGTGCTGCGCTACCGCACGCCGATGGTGCAGGCCCGGCGGCGGGTGGCGCGGGCGCTGCGGGCGCTGAGGAACGCCATCGAGGAGGGGCCGATGATCGACGGCCTGGTGGACGTCGGGCGCTGGCTGGAGGAGTTCCATCCGCGTTCGCTGGTGGAACTGGACTACGGCGGGCTGGTGCACGCCCTGCCGGCCGGTGAGCTGGAGGGCGACCACTCGGCCGCCGACGTGGCCGAGGGGATCGAGGCGCTGCGGACCGGTGACGGCGCGGCGGCGGGGGAGGCGTACGGGCGGCTCGTGGAGCGCTGGCGGGCGGTGCGCGACCGGCGGTCGGCGAACTGACGGGGCGACAGGTGCGACGGGCGCGACCGGCGCGACCGGCGCGACCGGCGCGGCGGGCACGGTGCGAGTGACGCAGGTCACGATGTCGTCGCTCGGTAACGGCGTACCGTCAAGGATCTTTCGGGAAGGTGACGGGACGTAGGCCTCTATCCGGGCTTTTGCATCAAGGGTGACGGACCGCACGTACAAGGCCCTTGCCCCTGTTGCCCCTCCTCGTGCCAAAATAGGACAAGGAGCCCGGGGAGGGCTCCGTCTGTCCAACTAGGCTCCGCTGTGGGTGGGATCTCCGCATCACGCACTTTGGGGGGTTTGGTGACTCCTGATCGCCCTGTGACTGATCGTCACAGCGGTGTGACTGTCCGCTATGGCATGGTCCATCGGCTTCCGTCGCTGATGAACACCTGGGAGGGCAATTCCATCGGTTTGGCCGACGCGGCTGGACAGATGGTGTAGTTGTAGTGCCGAGGACAAGCCGTTCGTCCTATAACCGACTCGACTCGCGTCCGCCATTTCGGGCAACGCGGGTCAAGGTGCAGAATTTAGAGGAAAGAACCGAGAACGTCGGTTCTCCCGAGGAGGCCGCTCATGACCGCTCGCACCCCTGATGCCGAGCCGCTGCTGACCCCGGCTGAGGTCGCCACCATGTTCCGCGTCGACCCCAAGACGGTCACGCGCTGGGCGAAGGCCGGCAAGCTCACATCGATCCGCACGCTCGGCGGGCACCGCCGCTACCGCGAGGCCGAGGTCCGCGCACTGCTGGCGGGTATTCCGCAGCAGCGCAGCGAGGCCTGAACAACCGAATAACCGGGCAAACCGGCTGGTCCCCCAACTGGTCGAGATGCCCGAAACCTCAGCTCCAAGCGACGCGGAGCCTGCCCCAACAGGCCCCACGCCCAAGCCGTCAGAGCTCTGCAGGCAAGTGAACAAGGGTGCGTCGTCGATCGCGCTGGACTCCGCCGGGTCCAGCGCGATCTTTTTTGTGCGTCTGCGGCGGCCCTTTGGGCGGCTCTGTGAGCGGGCCTGTCGGAGTCTGGGGAGGCTCGACGGATCATCTGTGGAGGACCCCGCGGAGCAGTGCAATTGCACATATTAAATTGAGTGGTTGTAGGGCAGGTGTAAATACCGCGCTTTCAAAAACTCATGCGGTGACACCCGTCACATGCTGAGGCGCTTGTTGTCTGCCGGGTCCCTGCGTTATTGGAACCTGCGCTTCCACTACCCCACGTCGGCAAGGGAGTTCGCGCCTCACGCGCTGGGGGCGCTGTCGTCCTCGACCACGTCCTCCGGAACCTGGGAGGCCGTCCGCGGGGCGCTGTCCATCGCGAGCCGCAGCAGGTGGCGGCAGACGGGACAGCGGCGAGTGAGATGGCGGTACGACGAGGCGGCCGCGAGGTGCGCGCGGAGCAACGCTCGCGTCTCGTGCCTGGCCGATGCCGTCATGCGCCACCTCCAGCGGCCCGTACGGGAACGAGCCCTGCCTCCCTGGGTACCGAGGGAATGTGACTCCGTCAAGATGCGGTGTGCTCCGCGGGGTGCGCGCCTGTCGTCCTCGCGTGCCGTGAAAGGGCGCCACGCGCCGATGCCGTCCTCGCCGGGGGCCGCCGCCCCCGGTGACCCCCGCGATCGACCTGATCGACGCTGCCGGCGACACGAGGAGCACCGCCTCACAGGAAGAAGCTCCGCCTCCGCTGCTGGGGCAGGCGAGCGGTATGAAGGGGGCCCGCATCCGTTGCCGGGTGCGGGCCTCTCGTATGGCGCGGTCCTGACGGGATTTGCTGTGTCCGATTGCGGCTGCGCCGCGGGCGCGGCCTCCGCCTTGTCAGGGTGGCGGATTGTGCTTGGTGGGGTGGGCGGTGTGAAGAGGGCCCGCATCCGTTGCCGGGTGCGGGCCCTCTTCTATGAGGCGGTCCTGACGGGATTTGAACCCGCGGCCTCCACCTTGACAGGGTGGCGAGCACTCCAAACTGCTCCACAGGACCAGGTTTCGCGGCGCGATTGGTGCGTTGCGCTGCGAGAAGAGACTGTACAGGAGGCGCGGCGCCCGGTCGAACTCACCCAGGGTGAGTAGGTCGTCACGGGGCCGCCGCGTCGATCGCCTTCACGATCCGCTTGTCCGAGACGGGGTACGCCGTGCCCAGCGCGTGGGCGAAGTAGCTGACCCGCAGCTCCTCGATCATCCAGCGGATGTCCAGCACCGAGGACGGCACCGGCCGGCCCTGCGGCATCTGCTCGAGCAGCCACGCGTACTCGTCCTGCATGTCGTGGACCTTCTCCATGCGCGTGGTGTCCCGCTGGACGTTCGTCGGCATCTGCTGCAGGCGCCGGTCCGCGGCCACCAGGTACCGCATCAGGTCGGGCAGGCGCCGTATCCCCGCCTCCGTCACGAAGCCGGGCTTCACCAGGCCGTCCAGCTGCGCCCGGACGTCCGCCAGGTTCGGCAGCAGCGCGGGGCTGCGTACGGCCTTCAGACGGCGCTCACAGGCCTGCCAGGCGGCCAGTACCTGCTGCACCTGGCCCACGGTCCGCACGGTCACGTCCACGATCTCGGCGCGCACCCTGTCGTACAGCTTCCGGTACGACTCCTCGTCCCACACCGGCCCCCCGAAGTCCCCGATCAGCTTGTCCGCCGCCGCCGTCGCGCAGTCGTCGAACAGCGCCTGGATCGAACCGTGCGGGTTCGCCGACAGGGCGAGCTTCTGCTGGTTCGTCAGCTTCTCGGATGCGAACTTCGCCGGGTTCACCGGAATGGTGCGCAGGATCAGCCGGCGCGTCCCCTTCCACATGACCTCGGTCTGCTCGGCCTCGGTGTCGAAGAGCCGTACGGACACGGTGTCGCCGTCGTCGACCAGCGCCGGGTACGCCTTCACCGGCTGACCGGCCCGACGGGTCTCGAAGACCCGGCTGAGCGCGCCGATCGTCCAGTCGGTCAGGCCCTCGCGCTCCAGCGACTCGCCACCTGTGCGCGAGGCGGTCGCCGCGGCGGCCTGGGAGAGGGCCTTGCGCGCCTTCGGCTTCAGCTTCAGCTGCAGCGCCTGGAGGTCCTTGTCCTCGGCCAGCTTCCGGCGCCGCTCGTCGACGATCCGGAAGGTGATCCTCAGGTGGTCGGGGACCTTGGACCAGTCGAAGTCCCCGGCCTCGAAGGGCACGCCGACCATCCGCTTCAGCTCACGCGTCATGGTCGTGGTCAGCGGTTCCTGCAGGGGCACCGCCTTCTCCAGGAACGCCTTCGCGTAGTTCGGCGCGGGCACGTAGTTCCGGCGGATCGGCTTCGGCAGCGAGCGGATCAGCTCGGTGACGACCTCCTCGCGCAGGCCCGGGATCTGCCAGTCGAAGCCCTCGTCGGTGACCTGGTTGAGCACCTGCAGCGGAATGTGGACGGTCACACCGTCCGCGTCCGCGCCCGGCTCGAACTGGTACGTCACCCGGAACTTCAGGTTCCCCTGCCGCCAGGAGTCCGGGTAGTCGGCCTTGGTGACCGCCTCCGCCGACTCCCGGATCAGCATCTCCCGCTCGAAGTCCAGGAAGTCCGGCTGCTCCTGCCGCTTCCGCTTCCACCAGGAGTCGAAGTGGGCGCCGGAGACGACGTGTTCGGGCACCCGCTGGTCGTAGAAGTCGAACAGTGTCTCGTCGTCGACCACGATGTCCCGGCGCCGGGCCCGGTGCTCCAGCTCCTCGACCTCGCTGAGCAGCCTGCGGTTGTCGGCGAAGAACTTGTGGTGCGTACGCCAGTCGCCCTCGACCAGCGCGTTGCGGATGAACAGCTCCCGGCTGACCTCCGGGTCGATCCGCCCGTAGTTCACCTTCCGCTGGGCGACGATCGGCACGCCGTACAGCGTGACCTTCTCGTACGCCATCACCGCCGCCTGGTCCTTCTCCCAGTGCGGTTCGCTGTATGTCCGCTTGAGGAGATGGCCGGCCAGGGGCTCGACCCACTCCGGCTCGATCCTCGCGTTGACCCGGGCCCAGAGACGACTCGTCTCCACCAGCTCCGCCGACATCACGAACCGCGGCGGCTTCTTGAACAGCGCCGAACCCGGGAAGATCGCGAACTTGGCGTTGCGGGCGCCCAGGTACTCGCCCCGCCCGCCGTCCTTGCGGCCGCCCGGCCCCGGGTCCTTGGACTCCTTCACGTCCTTCATGCCGATGTGCGAGAGCAGCCCGGCCAGCAGGGAGACGTGGATGCGGTCGGCCGGGGCGTCCTGGTCGTTGAGGTGGATGCCCATCTGCTTGGCGACCGTGCGCAGCTGGGAGTAGATGTCCTGCCATTCACGAATGCGCAGGAAGTTCAGGAACTCCTGCTTGCACATGCGCCGGAACGACGACGAGCCCCGTTCCTTCTGCTGCTCGCGGACGTAGCGCCAGAGGTTCAGGAAGGCGAGGAAGTCGCTGGTCTCGTCCCGGAAGCGGGCGTGCTGCTGGTCCGCCTGGGCCTGCTTGTCGGCGGGACGCTCGCGCGGGTCCTGGATGGACAACGCGGCGGCGATCACCATGACCTCGCGGACGCAGCCGTTCCGGTCCGCCTCCAGGACCATCCGGGCCAGCCGCGGGTCGACCGGCAGCTGGGCCAGCTTGCGGCCCAGCTGCGTGAGCCGTTTGCGGGGGTCCTTCTGCGCCGGGTCCAGCGCACCCAGCTCCTGCAGCAGCTGCACGCCGTCGCGGATGTTGCGGTGGTCCGGCGGGTCGATGAACGGGAACTTCTCGATGTCGCCGAGGCCGGCCGCGGTCATCTGCAGGATGACGGAGGCGAGGTTGGTGCGCAGGATCTCCGCGTCCGTGAACTCCGGCCGGGAGAGGAAGTCGTCCTCGGAGTACAGCCGGATGCAGATGCCGTCGGACGTACGGCCGCAGCGCCCCTTGCGCTGGTTCGCGCTGGCCTGCGAGATCGGCTCGATCGGCAGCCGCTGCACCTTGGTGCGGTGGCTGTACCGGGAGATCCGGGCGAAGCCGGGATCGATGACGTACTTGATGCCGGGCACGGTGAGGGAGGTCTCGGCGACGTTGGTCGCCAGCACGATCCTCCGGCCGGTGTGCGGCTGGAAGACGCGGTGCTGTTCGGCGTGCGAGAGCCGTGCGTACAGCGGCAGCACCTCGGTGCTCTGCCAATCAGCGCCTCCGGCGCGGGGATACTGCTTCTTGTTGAGCGCGTCGGCCGTGTCGCGGATCTCCCGCTCCCCGGAGAGGAAGACGAGGATGTCCCCGGACCCCTCGGCCATCAGCTCCTCGACGGCGTCGGTGATCGCGGTGATCTGGTCCCGGTCGGCGTCGTCCGAGTCCTCCTCCAGCAGCGGCCGGTAGCGCACCTCCACGGGATACGTCCGCCCGCTGACCTCGATGATCGGCGCGTCGTCGAAGTGCCGGGAGAAGCGCTCGGGATCGATGGTGGCCGAGGTGATGACGACCTTGAGGTCGGGCCGCTTCGGCAGCAACTGCGCCAGGTACCCGAGCAGGAAGTCGATGTTGAGCGACCGCTCGTGGGCCTCGTCGATGATGATCGTGTCGTAGGCGCGCAGCTCGCGGTCGGTCTGGATCTCCGCGAGGAGGATGCCGTCCGTCATCAGCTTGATGAACGTGGCGTCCGGATCCACCTGGTCGGTGAACCGCACCTTCCAGCCGACCGCCTCACCCAGCGGCGTCTCCAGCTCCTCCGCCACGCGCTCGGCGACCGTACGGGCGGCGATACGGCGGGGCTGGGTGTGCCCGATCATGCCCCGCACGCCGCGCCCGAGCTCCAGGCAGATCTTCGGGATCTGCGTGGTCTTCCCGGACCCGGTCTCACCGGCGACGATGACGACCTGGTGATCACGGATGGCCTCCGCGATCGCGTCCTTCTTCTGACTGACCGGCAACTGCTCCGGATAGCGGATCGCCGGCACACGGGACCGCCGGGCGCCCATGTGCTCCTCGGCCTTTCCGGTCTCCCCCTCGATCTCGGCGAGAACGGCGGCACGCGCCTCGGGGTTACGGATCTTGCGCGCACCTTCGAGCCTGCGGCCGAGCCGGTGCGCGTCACGCAGCGACAACTCGTTCAGGCGGGAGGCAAGGGCGCCGAGGGCGGGGGCGGGATGCGTAGACATACGGGATCCAGGATCTCACCTCGGGGAAATTGCGCGCGAACCATTTGATCGTGGCGGAAGCGGATCATGATGGTGCGGCGCGCCGTACGTCGAAGGCCCCGTCCTGCTGGACGGGGCCTTCGGGTGGTGGCTGGGGCCGGGGTCGAACCGGCGACCTTCCGCTTTTCAGGCGGACGCTCGTACCAACTGAGCTACCCAGCCACGAGGTTTCACGTGAAACCTCAGCGGTCCTGACGGGATTTGAACCCGCGGCCTCCACCTTGACAGGGTGGCGAGCACTCCAAACTGCTCCACAGGACCATGGTGGTGTGTGCATTGCCGAAACAAGTGTCGCACACCGTACTGCGTGCCCCCAACGGGATTCGAACCCGTGCTACCGCCTTGAAAGGGCGGCGTCCTAGGCCGCTAGACGATGAGGGCTATCGGCCCGCCTGGGCGCTTCGCAGCGCCTCGGGGACGTGGAAAGCATAGGGGATCGCACGGGCTATCGCCAAAACCGTTTATGGCTCGGAGGGAGAAGTCGCGGACGGGGAGGGGGTCGCGTCCGGTTGGTTCTCCCCTGCCAGGTGGCGGCTGACCTCCGCCGTCGTCTGGCCCAGGCCGCCCAGTCTGATCGCGTCCCAGGCCTGGAGGCGGCGGCTGTCGCGGCCGAAGTAGAGGATCGACGCCTCGATCGGGTCGGGGTGCTTCCCCTCGACCGCCCGCAGACCGCTGCCGCCCGTCGAGCCCTCCATGCGCAGCCGGGTGCCGTACTTCAGGATCTTCGTGCCCTGGTGGTGGAGGTGCCCGCACAGGACCAGCGGCACGGTGCCGTCCGTCTCGCGGGCCGCCGCCGGCTCGTGGGCGACGGCGACGTCGACCGGGGTGTCCTTGGCCTGCTGGTCGCGCAGCGCCGAGGCCAGCCGGGCGCCCGCCAGCCGTTCGGAGGCGTCGCCGCCCGGGGCGGCGGAGCGGTCGGGGGTGAACTGGGGGTCGCCGATGCCGGCGAAGCGCAGGCCCGCGATGGTCTCGGCCCGGCCGTCGTCCAGGACGTGCACGTTCTTCATGCGCTCCAGATAGCGCTGGGTGACCAGGGAGTCGTGGTTGCCGCGGACCCAGACGTAGGGGGCGCCGAGGTCCTCGATCGGGTCCAGGAAGCCGTTCTCCGCGGCGGTGCCGTGGTCCATGGTGTCGCCGGAGTCGACGATCACGTCCACCTTGTACTGCTCCACCAGCGAGGCGATGATCTTCCAGCTCGCCGGGTTGAGGTGGATGTCGGAGACGTGCAGGACGCGGATGGTCGACGGGTCCGGGGAGTAGGCGGGGAGCGTGGAGGTGACGTCGTAGAGCTTGGTCACGTTGGTGACCAGGCGTGCCAGCTCCTTCTGGTAGACGTCGAACTCGGTGACGATGCTGCGCGCGTTGCCGACCACGGAGGGCGCGGAGGACAGCAGGCCGGAGAACCTGGGTTCCAGGACGGACTTCGGGTTCCAGGTGGCGTACGCGCTCACCCCGGACGCGGCGAGCAGGGTCAGGGCGAGGCCGCCGGAGGCCAGGGCGCGGCGGGGGCGGCGGTAGACGGCCAGGCCGAGGGCGGTGGCGCCGGAGACCACGGCCACGCAGGACCGTACGGCCAGGTCGAGGGTGCCGTGTTCGACGTCGTGCGCGATCTCGTCCTGGAGGCCGGAGAGGCGTTCCGGGTGGTCGACCAGGGCCTGGGAGCGGTCGGGGTCGAGCTGGTCGACGTTGACGTCGAGGCGGACCGGGGCGGTGTGGCTGTCGAGTTCCAGGGCGCCGAGCGGGGAGACGTTGATCTTCGTGCCGCCGCTGAGGGACGGGCGCAGGGTCATGGTGGTGTTCACGGGGCCGACCGGGGCCCGTACGTCGCCGACGACGAGCAGACCCAGCCAGGCGCCGGCGAGTACGACGGCGACCAGGCCCACGGCACGCGCCCAGGG
>NZ_POTZ01000002.1 GCF_003236365.1 Streptomyces sp. NTH33 | reverse complement strand
GGGTAATGGGTGGGCTGCGGAAGGTGGCGGCGCCGTTCGTGGTGCCCGGCCCGCCCGGGGTGGCGGTCCGCTCCGGTCTCAAGGGTCTGACCGGGCAGGACGAGACGGTGCTGCGCCGGGTCGGCGGACTGCTCGGCTCGCTGGCCGCCGGTGACCTGAAGGCGCGCTGCGCGGCGGGCCTGAAGCACGACGGCGAGCAGTGGGCGCGGCGCAAGCGGGCGCTGACGGGGGAGTCGTCCGCGCGGTGGGCGGGCAGCATCACCAGGGCCACGCACGACCAGTGGGCTTTGGCGCGGCGCGGGCAGCTCGCCCACCTCCAGATTCTCCAGGCGGGTATCGAGGCGATCAGGCGTCGGCTCGCGCTGCCCCTCGGCGCCAAGGGCACCAAGAACGCGCCGGGCGGCTACCGCTCCCGGCGGGAGTGGTTCGCCAAGGCGCGGCGCCTGCACGTGCTGGAGGACCGGCTGGAGCGGGTGCGGGCCGACTTCGAGGCCGGGCGGGTGCACGTGGTGCGCGGCGGCAAGAAGCTGCTCCGCAACCGCCGGCATCTCGAAGCCGTTCAGTTGACCGAGGCGCAGTGGGGGCTGCGGTGGCGGGCCGAGCGCTGGTTCCTGCAGGCCGACGGCGAGTCCGGCAAGCGCTACGGCAACGAGACCATCCGCATCTCGCCGGAGGGGAAGGTGAGCATCAAACTCCCGACGCCGCTGGCTGGCCTGGCCAACGCGCCCCACGGCCGGTACGTGCTCGCCTGCCGGGCCCGCTTCCGCCACCGCGGCGAGCAGTGGGCCGACCGCGTCGCGGCGAACCGTGCGGTGGCCTACCGCCTCCACTACGACACCGGCCGAGGCCGCTGGTATGTGACCGCCTCCTGGCAGAACCCGCCGGTCAAGGCCGTGCCGCTGCAGGCCGTTCGGACGGGCGGGCTGGCCGGGGTGGATATGAACGCCGACCACCTGGCCGCCTGGCGCCTGGACGAGCACGGCAACCCAGTCGGCGGCCCCCGCCGCTTCGACTACGCCCTGACCGGCAGCGCACAGCACCGCGACGCGCAGGTGCGCCACGCCCTGATCCGCCTGCTGCACTGGGCCGCCCGCCACGGCCTGGCCCTCGCCATCGAGGACCTGGACTTTGCCGCGGAGAAGACCCGGGAGAAGCACGGCAGACGCAAACGCTTCCGGAAACTCATCAGCGGCCTGCCCGTGGCCAGGCTGCGCGCCCGGCTGGTGTCGATGGCCGCCGAACTCGGTGTGACCGTTGTCGCGGTCGACCCGGCCTACACCAGCCGCTGGGGCGCCCAGCACTGGCAAAAACCCCTCACCAGCCAGACACGCAAGCCTACCCGGCACGACGCTGCCGCCGTGGCGATCGGACGACGCGCCCTGGGACACCCGATCCGGCGACGGACGGCACCGCCCCCACACGACCGGAGCGATCGTGTGGGGCATCGGACCGTCCAGGCCGCGTCGGGTAGCCCGGGGCGTGAGGGACCCCGCCCCCGCCTTCCCGGACCACGGACACGATCCGCCGGCGCCGGATGCGGAGCGAAAGCGGGCGACCAGTGTGCCCACAACCGTTCGGGGCACGCGGCTGAGCACGAGTCCTGGCACCAGGACTCACTCCCGCTCAGTCTCTAGGAACGGTCTGGGAACGACGTCGAGGTTGGCGGAGACGGCCGGCGACTGCACGAACTGCTCGCCGAAATCTCCCTGGTGGCCGTGGTCACCCATGGGTGACGGCTCCAGCCGGGGGCGTTCCGGCCCGGATTCGGGAGGATGCGGACGCGCGCCCGGGACGCACGGCACTGCCTGCTGGGTCGCGTCGGACTGCGCGGGCTGCCCTCGGCCCTCCCCGCCTCTCGGCAGAGGGACGCTGTCCCGTCCACGGTGCGCCGGCCTGTCCTGCATCCACCCTCCATGCCACCGTTGGCAACCGACATGTCGCTCAGAGTATCCGTGGCGAGGTCCGGCCGGAAAGTGGCTGATCGCGTTCCGGGTCAAGGTGTCTGCCCGCCGGCACCCATAAGTGGCGGGCCGCGCGGGCGAGTTGGTGATCTTCGCGCTAGGGTCGGGCGCCGAGGACGGAAGCGCACACCGCGAATACTCGGGGGACGGGATGGCGGCAGCCGACGCGCAGGGCACCGGGGAGACGCCCGGGGCAACGGCACCCGGGGACGGGAACCGTGGGCACGAGAAGACACTCCGGGACGCGGACCGCATGGACAAGTGGTCGATCGCCTGGGTACTGGCCGCGCTGCTGATGTGGGGTCTCTTCGCGGTCCTGATGCTTGCCTCGGACAGCCCTGACGTCTCCGCCAACGGCCGGGGCTGCCAGGGTCCGCTGATCGCGGCACTCCCGGGGGAGGGCCCGGTCTGTGACGACGGGATGCGCCAGTGGCCGACGCTGCTGGGCATCCTGGTCCTGGCGCTCATCCCGACGGTCGTCGCCGCGGCGACGACGGTCTACGCCAAGCTGCTGGGCCGCCTGGCGACGGCGCTCGGCGAGCCGGCCGGGCGCGGGGACGCGAGCCGTTGAGCGGTCAGCTTTCCGAGGCGTACGCCACGAAGTGCGCCCAGGCGCCGGGGGCGAGGGCGAGCTGCGGGCCCTTGGTGTTCTTGGAGTCGCGGATGTGGATGGTGGTGGGGGTGGGGGCGACTTCGAGGCAGTCGTTGCCGTTGCTGCTGTCGCTGTAGCTGCTCTTGAACCAGTGGAGTTCCGGGGTGCTCATAGTTCTCCCAGCGTTTGCTCGATGAAGACCAGAGATTCCTCTGGCGTGAGCGCCTGAGCCCGGATGATGCCATAGCGTAGATCGAGGACGCGGAGCTGCCTGGGGTTCGAGACCGGGCGGCCGGAGAAGTCACCGTCGGTACGTCCCATCCCCGTACCGTCCGCGAACTTCAGCATTTGAATGCGGCCCTCCGTTCCTGGGTGGTTCGCGCGGGCGGTCGGCATCACCTGAAGCTCCAGCTCGTCCGGCGAGTAGGCCGGACGCCAGGTGCGAAGCAGCGCTCGCGCGTACTCCTCCGTCTGCAGCAGGCCATGGATGTTGTGGTTGCTGTACAGCAGCATCTCCACAGCCCGCCCCTCCACGTCCGCCAACTCCCGGATCTTCTTCGGATACCGGGCCTTTCTCATGTCCTCCCTGAAGGCCCTCCCCCGAAAGGAGCGTCGGGACCGCCTCGGGTCCTGCGTCATCCAGCAGGTACTCCCCTGGCATGACCCGAACATTCCATTCCTCCCCATGCACCTGCCTTCAGGTCCCCCGAGCCTTCCCGCCGCGAGCTCGTCGGGATCGCAGCAGCGGAAATGCGACGCCCCTGGCCGGAACGTGCTTTCGCCGTACCGACCAGGGGCTGCCCCAAGAGGTGAAGCGGTCAGATGACGCCCTGGGCGAGCATCGCGTCGGCGACCCGCTCGAAGCCGGCGATGTTCGCGCCGGTGACGTAGTCGCCGGGGGCGCCGTAGCGCTCGGCGGTCTCGTGGCAGGTGGTGTGGATGTCGCACATGATGAGGGCCAGCTCCCGCTCCACCTGGGCGGCCGTCCACGACGTACGGGAGTGGTTCTGGGCCATCTCCAGGGCGCTGACCGCCACCCCGCCCGCGTTCGCCGCCTTGCCGGGGCCGAAGGCGACCCCCGCGCGCTGGAGCAGGTGCACGGCCTCGGGCGTGGTCGGCATGTTCGCGCCCTCGGACACGGCCTTCACACCGTTGCGGATGAGCGTCTCGGCATCCTTCTCGTCGAGCTCGTTCTGCGTCGCGGACGGCAGCGCGATGTCGGCCGGGACCTCCCAGACCCGCCCGCCGGGCACGAACCGCGCGGAGGAGCCGCGGCGCTCGGCGTACTGGCTGATCCGGCCGCGCTCGACCTCCTTGACCTGCTTCAGCAGCCCGACGTCGATGCCCTTCTCGTCGATCACGTACCCGCTGGAGTCGGAGCAGGTCAGTGGGTTGGCACCGAGGGCGAGCAGCTTCTCGATGGTGTAGATCGCGACGTTCCCGGAGCCGGAGACGACCGCCGTCTGGCCGTCCAGTTCCTCGCCGCGCTCGCGCAGCATCGCCTCCGTGAACAGCACGTTCCCGTAGCCGGTCGCCTCGGGGCGGATCAGGGAGCCGCCCCAGTGGGCGCCCTTGCCGGTGAGCACGCCGGCCTCCCAGCGGTTGGTGATCCGCCGGTACTGGCCGAACAGGTAGCCGATCTCACGGGTGCCGACGCCGATGTCACCGGCGGGCACGTCGGTGTGCTCGCCGATGTGCCGGTACAGCTCCGTCATGAACGACTGGCAGAACCGCATGACCTCCGCGTCGCTGCGCCCGTGCGGGTCGAAGTCGCTGCCGCCCTTGCCGCCGCCGATGCCGAGCCCGGTCAGCGCGTTCTTGAAGACCTGCTCGAAGCCGAGGAACTTGATGATGCCGAGGTTCACGGACGTGTGGAAGCGCAGGCCGCCCTTGTACGGGCCGAGCGCGCTGTTGAACTCCACCCGGAACCCGCGGTTGACGTGTACCCGCCCCCGGTCGTCCTGCCAGGGCACCCGGAAGATGATCTGCCGCTCCGGCTCGCACAACCGCTCGACAAGCCCCGCCTCGGCATACTCCGGCCGGTCCGCGATCACCGGCCCCAGCGTCTCCAGCACCTCGTGAGCGGCCTGGTGGAACTCGGGCTGGGCAGGGTTGCGGTACTCGATCTCGGCGAGCAGGGAGGCGAGCGAGGCCTTCGTGTCGAGTCTCGTCACGGCGGACCCCTTTCTGGCACGACTGCCGGCACGAACCGGCGATGAAGCGCTAGGCGCCGTTGCCTCCGCGCAGGGACAGGGCCGTCCCGGGCATGGTCCATCCGGGAAACGGCCGACCCTTCAGTGTTACTCCTGTGTCAATGTACTGACCAGTGATCGATCACCAGGATTCCACCATGCGAGACGACCTAACCACAGACATGGGGACAAACCACCGCCAAGAGTACGGCGCTGAACGCCCCTGACGGCCGCCGGAGGCAAAGGTGTGACGAGGACGACTACGTCACGTCCCCGACGGTCCCGCCCCTCGGCGCGACTCGTCCCGGGCCTTGCCGGCAAGGACGGCGTGGACGACGAGCAGGGCCACGTACACGAAAATCAGAGCACTGCCGATGTACGAGGTGGAGGTCAGCGTGTCGGCGTCGGCACGGGCCAGCCGCGGGATCGTGTTGACCAGTACGCCCGCGTACAGCACGAGGCCCGCCACACCGAACAGCCGAACGGGACCGCGCTGTCTGCGGCGCAGCCAGGACGGAGTCCGGCCGACGCTCTGGGCCGCGACCAGCGGGAGCCAGAACACGGTGAAGACCATCAGCATGGTCCAGTTCAGATAGGGATTCACGCCTTCACATTCCTCGCTGCCGAGAGGGTGCTGGAGAGGTGGACACGGGCAGGTGTGTCAGCGGTGCAGGAATGCGGCCGCGACGTACAGCCCAGCGGCCAGGGCGACCGCCCAGCGGGCGAGTCCTGAGCCGATCAGCGCACGTTCGGCCTGCGCGGTGGGACGCAGGTGACTGTGCCGGGCCATGGCGGTCAGCGTGTCGGCCGCCGCCAGACCTCTCCTGCCGGAACGACGGACGACGCGGCTCAACCAGGGCGGCGAGAACAGCCCGACCATGGGCTCTTTCCCCGGTCTCTCCGGACCGAAGAACTCCAGCTGCCCGTCGTGCCGCATCTCCACACGGCTGATCGTCGACCACGACAGGAACCGTGTGGACCACAGGCGGCGTATGTACACGCCGTCCCGGTCGGCGGTGATCCGCCACAGCGCCAGCCAGCTGCACAGCCAGCCGACGATCAGGGAGGACCACAGCGCGGAGATCAGGGGACCCGGCTGCGGATGCGCCAGGCTCGCCCCGGCGGGGAGATCAGCCAGTACCACGAACACGACGCACCAGACCGCCGCCGTCGCCCTTGCGCCCCACCCGGCCCCCCACACCAGCGGCACCTCCGGCGCCACCATCGTCTCGGCGAGCCTCTCGACCCGCTCACGGCGCTCCCGCCGTGCTTCCCGCCGCCGCTCAGACCGGTCCGTCCTCATCCCCACCGCTTCCCACCCCGCTCCAACTGCCGCCTCACCGTAGCGACAACGACCGACGCGAGACAGTCGGCACCGGAAGGTGTGGTGCAAGGAAGTGCCGGGCTCATGACATGTGGGGGGTGTGAACGACATCCAGACCGCGATCGACCGGGGAGCGCGCCGCACGGTTCACGGCCCTCTACACCCGTGACCATCCGCGCGTGTCCGCCTTCGTGCACCGGCGCGTCGGTGACCGCGGCACGGCGGAGGAGCTGACGGCCGAGGTCTTCCGGATCGCGTGGGAACGCACCCTCGGCGGCGAGGAGGTGAGCACCGGCTGGCTGTTCGTCACCGCACGGAACCTGCTGAGCAACCACCACCGGGCGACGGCCCGGCTGACCGAGCTCCACCGGCGCATCACCGACGAGCTGGACCGCGCTCCCGCTTCCGGGGAGGACTCCGCGGTCCTCGAGACCCTGGAACGGCTTCCCGTACGGCACCGGGACGTACTGCTCCTGCGCTACTGGGACGGACTCAGCACGTCCGAAACGGCCGAGGTCCTCGGATGCAGTGCGCCGGCGGTCTGGGTCCGGCTGCACCGCGCCCGGGAGGCGTTCCGCGGCACCTACACCTCACCCGCCCACCTCGCACGCGAGGGCTCACCCGAGGAGTCGTCATGATCAACGTCAAATCCCTTGTCACACGGGCGAATCCGCTTCCGGACACGGCGCCGGACAATCTGTCGGCGCGCGCCTCCGAGGAACTGACCGCTCCGCTCGGAAGCACGCCCGTGACACGGCGCGAGGCGCGGGAGGGGCGCGGTACGCGGGAGGGGCGCAGGCCCCGGGGGACGTCCCGGCGCGGAGTCCTCGCGGGCGCCGTCGCCTGCACGGCGGCCGCGGTGGTCGCGGTGGTCACGGGGTCCGTCTTCTTCGCCCTCGACGCCCCGAAGGCCCCCGAGGGCGTAGAACAGCTCGCGGACGAGCCGGATTACGGAACGACCGCCGAGCTGGAGAACGTGGCGGACCTGATCGTCCGGGTACGGCTGAGCGCGGGGCGCGAGGAACCCGTCGACGGCATCGTCATGACCGTCGCCACGGCTCAGGTGACGGCAACCGCCAAGGGGGGCGACTCCTCCGACCGGAGCATCGAAGTCCTCTACCCGACTCCCGGTTTCAGCTCCGAGACGGCCGACCTCACCGCGGGAAAGGAGTACGTCCTGCTGCTCGGCACACTGGACGGCGAACGCTTCACCCTGGTCAACACGGCACAGGGCGCGTACCGGGTCGAGAACGGCCACGCGGTGGCGTCCGACGTCAACGACGTCGCCCTGAGCCCCGGCGTGCTCCAGGCACTGCGCCTGACCCCCTGACACCGGCGCGCGGGCACGACACGCCCGCACACCGGGAAGCGGGGCCTACCGCCGAACAGCACGGAGCGGCTACAACGGAAGCGTTGCTCAGTGAAAGGCAGGAGCTCCTACTCCTTCAGGCCCACCGCCCCGACGGCGTGGCCCTGCTCGTGAGCGATGTCCGCCGTGCCCGGGTCCGGACGCCAGTCGGCGGACCGGACCAGGCCCGGCTCGATCAGGCGCAGCCCCTGCAAGAAGCTCCCGATGTGCTCGGGCGAGCGCAGATGGTACGAGTTGGCGGACTGGGCGTTGTACGCCTCGATGGCCGTCTTGAGCTTCTCGCTGGTGTCCGTGCCGTCGCTCAGGGCCACGTAACTGCCCCGCGGCAGGGCATCGACCAGCTCGGCCACGATCCGCTCGGGCTGCTCGTCGTCCGGGAGCTGCCCCATGATGCCGAGCAGGATCAGGCCGACGGGCCGGTCGAAGTCCAGCGTGCGCGCCGCCTGAGCGAGGATCTTCTGCGGATCGCGCACATCGGCGTCGAGGTAGACACACTCTCCTTCCGGCGTACTGCGCAACAGCGCATCGGCGTGGGCCAGGACGAGCGGGTCGTTGTCCACGTAGACGACCTTGCTTTGGGGTGCGATGCCCTGGGCGACCTCGTGGGTGTTGTTGGCGGTGGGCAGCCCGGTACCGATGTCGAGGAACTGACGGATCCCGGCCTCGCGCGTCAGGAACCGCACCGCTCGCACCAGGAAGCTCCGCTGCAGCCGCGCGATGGCCGCGATTTCGGGAAACGCCCGGAGGATCGCGTCACCGACCTCGCCGTCCGCCGGGTAGTGGTCCTTCCCGCCGAGAAGGTAGTTCCACACACGCGCCGAGTGGGGCCGATCGGTCTGCAGCCTGCCGACCAGGTCGCTTGAGTCAGCCATGGGCAAAGCATGGCACAAAGTAACGTTCCGTGTGATCAACTCCCATGCAGCCGACTGTCGTTGTCCACCAGCCACATCCCCGAGTGACGCCATCCAGCATCGTGTGGAGCCGGCCGGCGGCGTCCAGCACGAGCGGCGCGTGGTCCGCGTGCCGGTCCGGTCGGCCTCACAACTTGCCGAAGACCAGTCCGCGCCAGATCCAGCCCGACTTGAGGACGGCGTCCCGCAAGGGGTTCCGCAGCTCCGCGGCGTCGAAGCGGAAAGTCTCCGTCGCTTCGAGGCGGCCGCTCTCCCCGCGATCGATCGTCCAGTGACGTGAGATGGTCCTGTCGGGTCCGCGCGAGTACTGCGACGAAGTCGCAAGTCGCGGCGGATTCCCGACCCGGGGCACCTCCCATTGCTCCTCAATGGCGCGGACCTCGCGGACCTCCTGGACCAAGCGCATCCTGATCCGGACAGCGCGAGTCAGCTGGGACTCGATGAACAGGGTCTGCCAGGCAGGCTCCGTCATCCGCCACTCCGCAACCAGGTCTGCGCCATCCGCGGTGCCGTCGCGGACGAGGTACGGCACATCGGGCCGGTTGAGGCCGAGCAGAACTGCCCGCACCTCCTCGGCCGGTCCTGGCACGACACCGCGGGCGGGGTGCTTGGTTCCGGTCAGCTTGTCGAGCAGTCCCATGGATTCCACCTATGAGGGATCAGATTGCTGCTACAAGATCTGCCGCCTTGAGCTACGGCCGAAGTCCGTGAGAGGCGTCCCCGGACCCTTGAGGCAAATGGCACGGACCGTGGACAGCACGAAAAATCCGGCCGGGCGGCGCTTATATTCCCGCCGCCCGGCGGTTTCAGACTCACTCGTCGAGCTGGCGAAGCGCGCTGCTGTGACCGTAATGTGCACTGTTGCGTGAGTCGTTCATCAAGGAGTCCGAGAGTTCCTGTCCAAGACCCAGACCCGCACTCCAGGTCCGGACCATCTCCGTACCTTGGGCTTCGAAAAGCTCGAGCGCGCCGCGTGAGCTGCTGTCGGTCCGAAGTTTTTGCTTCCAGGACGCGACAAGGTGGCCAGCAGGATCTTTGCTGTACGCGGGCACGATCGCTGCGTTCTTCGTCAGGTGCGCGAGGACGTCGCGGTCCCAACTCTTGGCATCACCTCCTCCCTCCCGTGCTTTCTCGGCCACGGCGTCGAGGGTGCCCAACACTCTTGCGGAGAGCTTGGAAAGAAGGGACAGTCCACCCTTTCCAGCAGCATGGGGTGTCTCTGCGAACTGATCAGCGATTTCCCGCGTAATGGAGTCACGCACTGTGGCATAGGCGACAGGATTTCCGGAGATCGCACGGATCACCTGGCGCATGGATTCCACCGACACCGACATATGCACACCATCCTCGTCCTGCCATGGAGATGTCGATGATGTGTCCCTGCGTATGTAGTCAATATTCACCGAAGTGAGTATCTGATCCACGTCCGCCGCATAGTCGGCCAGCGCCTGTGAAAAAGGGAGGGCCAGGTCGGCATCGATTTCACCAGATTTCTCGCTGGTCCGGTCACTCATCACCGCCAGCATATTCTGCATCGACTGCGCCTGCTTTAGGGAATGCTCACCGGCCGTGAATCCCGTGGTTACTCGTTTGATGGCAGTTCCCAGCTGCGCACAAGTGAGACCCTGCCGGTATTCAGCCCCCAGGGCCTTCCGCACCCGGTTGTCGTCCAGGAGGTCCCTGCAGTCGCTGCCCCCGCCGACCGAGTCAACGTACAACCATGTTCCGACACCGCCGACCGCAACCAGGAGGCAGACGACACCGGCGGCAAGATTCAAGGGGATCCGCCTGAATGACTGTGGTGTCTGTTGAGCCATGGTTTTCCTCGTCGCTGTCTAGAGAATAGATGATCAGTTCAAGCCGATGTGTCTGCGAGGTCAGTTCGACGTGTCTGCCAGGTATTTCTCTGCTGTACCGACACCTCTGTCGTGCCCCTGGAGAGCCGCCGTCGTGAGATCCTGCACCCGGCCCTTTGCGTTCTGATTGTTCATGTCGACGTCGGATCTCCCTTCGGCCCAGCCGTTGATCAGCAGCGGCATGTGTTTATTCGCAGAAAGGAATATATCAGCAACTTTGGCATTCGCCTCGGCGTCCGCCTGCGCTTTCCATTGGTTGGACATTTCCCAGGTGACCATATCGACTCCGCGCTGCAAAGCGTCACCATAAGCAATTGCCACACCCCCTGTGGTGAAATAAAGAGGAGTGAGGGCCCCACCAACAACGTGATAAGCGACTTTCGCCTTCCAGTCGGCTTCCGCATGTTTCTCCGTGCGGATGTCGTTGATAACATCCTCTTGTATTGCAGCATAGGTACCGCGAACAGCCCCGAAGTTCTCGAATTTGCGCTCGAGGTCATGATTGAGGGCGCCCTGCGGTAGCTTGTCCAGCTCATAGTTGATGTGGCGGTCCTCTGCCTTCTGAAGAGTTGCAAAGGCTTCGGGATCCTCAGACAGCCCACGCATGACCTGAACGAGCTCTTTTGGATCAGCCGCCAAGTGTGCTCCGTGCGCGTCGACGAAGTGACCCTTGTCGCCTGAAGCTCTCACGTAATCTACGTCGACTCCGGCCAGGGTCTGATGTGTATCCGACGCGTACTCGCCCAATGCTGCGGCAATCGGCTGCCGTAGCATCGGAGACACGGGCGCGTCAGTACCCGAGGTTGGCGCGAGCTGGCCGATGATGCCTGACATGACGCGGGCTTGCGCGGAGTTGTGAACAGCCTCCGGCCACGGGTCCCGCCCGCCGACGAGCGGGGGGTGCCCCGTAGCCGCGGCTTCCAGGGCCAGGCCCAGTCCGGCCTTGCTGAATGGGTTCTCGAAAACGGTCACCGAATAGCCAGTGCCCACATGCTTCGGCCAGTCCCGTGTGCCGTCTCCACTGCCGAGGAGGTAGTGCAGGTGATCGTTGTCGACGTGATCAGCGCCGGCGCCGTTGCCCTTCGGGTCGAAGAAGGCTGTGGCAGCGTCGGGATTCTTACTCATGACGCCGAGAAGACCGTCGAGCGCGTCTGCTTGGATTCCTTTGTGGCCGGGACCCCACGTGGTGAAGATGCCGGGCACCTTCTTCTCGGCCGCGATCAGGTCATCACCCATCTGGCACAGGAACTGGTCGTCGTACTTGACGTCACTGTGCTCCATCATGCCGACGAACGACTGGTAACCGTACAACGGGTTCGTGTTGGACCCGTAATTCTTGGTGCCGTACTTTTCCAGGCCCTGCGTCCACTCCCGGTAGAACCGTCCGTCGTCGCTGGCCAGCCAGGCCTTGAACTTTGAGGACCCCGGAGGCATGTCAGCAACGGAGCCCGGCACTTGGGTGGCCTTCGCGACGGTGTTGGCGAGCCCGCCCTGCAGGTCCATGTACACATTCTTGTGGCTCTTGTCGGAGTCGAAGGCAAGATGGTTCAACTCGTTGGTGAACTTGATCACCCCGTCCGGCCCCAACCCGTTG
The DNA here is from genome assembly GCF_003236365.1 of Streptomyces sp. NTH33. Classification (GTDB taxonomy): domain Bacteria; phylum Actinomycetota; class Actinomycetes; order Streptomycetales; family Streptomycetaceae; genus Streptomyces. The sequence goes on along the minus strand of NZ_POTZ01000002.1, from coordinate 45,639 downwards.
AGGAAGGTCTGGCTGAACGCCTTGTCGCCTGAGTTGTCCCGCAGGGCACGCTGCAGTTCGGCGAGATCGGCGGCGGACACCTTCTCACCGTTCGTGATCCGCTTGGCGATGTCCTCGGCTTCCTGCGCCTCGTACTTCTCGATGTCGCCCTGGGCCTTGCCGTTGAAACCGTTGGTGGTGCCGTCCGTCGTGTCGGAGTCGACCACCACGGCGTTGAAGGCGACCTCGACCCCCGCGTCGGCGTCACCCACGGCCTTCACCAGCTGGTCGATGCGCTGCTGCCAGGAGCCGACGGCCTTGCGGACGCTTTCCTGGTAGTCGGGATCGTGGTGCAGTGCGCTGAGTTCGCTCGTGCTCAACTTCCCGGTGTCGTAGGAGACCGCGCCCTGGTCCGAGACCTTCATGCCCTTTTCATGTGGCGCTCTCCTGCATCCGCTGTCACGACCCTCTACCCTCGTCGGTTCGGTTGGCCTGTGCCTGTCACGCTAGCAACCAGTCTGAGTCACACGGTGGTTACCCTTGGGCCTCGGCGCTTCCGGGTGAGGATCGGGTCCCTCACCGGACAGAGAAAGAGATCAGAAAACGTTGGTCCGCCGGCGCCTCACGACAGTGAAGGCCGCCGCGGTGCCACCGAGCAGCAGAACAGCGCCGGCACCGAGGCCGACCCACAGGATGCCGTTGCCGTCGTCACGCTTGGCGGACGCAGCGGCAGCGGCGGCCTCACCCTTTGACGCGTCGGCATCCCTGCTCGGTACCTCGGTGGGCCTCGGCGACGCGGAGGGCGATGCCGCGGCTGCCAGGTCCGGGAGCGGATAGACGTCCGCCGGACCGGGGTCACCTGGGTCCTGCAGGGCGATGCGCGGGCGGACGATGCCGTAGCCGATGGAGTCGTTGCGCTTGGCGCCGTCCGTGGGGGCGCCGATGGTGTTGAGCATGACGCGCAGGACCTGGTTGTTGGTCCAGTCCGGGTGTTTGGACCAGATCAGGGCGGCGCTGGCGGAGGCGAGGGCGGTGGCGTCGCTGGTGCCGTGTCCCCTGCAAAGGCCGGTCTTCCCTCCGCAGGCAGCGACCATGTCCTCGCCAGGAGCTGCCATGTCGACCTGATGGCCGAACCCAGATTCCTTGGTCCTTCGAAGGTCCTTGCCGACTGCTGCCACACCCACCACCCCAGGGGTGGATGCCGGGTATTCGACCGGGTTGTCTTTATCACCGTCATTTCCTACAGCGGCAAAGACGAGCGAACCGTGGGAGAGGGCATACGCTACTGCGGAAGTGAGCTCAGGAGAATTGAGTCGCGCACCCATGGAGATGTTGATGACCTGGGCGCCGGAGTCTGTCGCATAGCGAATGGCCCGGCTGAAGTAGGAAGGGCCGGCAAAGCCGTTGATGTCGTTCTGGGCAGGCATACGGACAGGGAGAATCTTGACTCCTGGTGCAAGACCGAACGCCCCGCGTCCCCCGCCGAACGCGCCTGTACCAGCGATGAGACCAGCCATTCCCGTGCCATGGCCGTCGTAGTCCGTATGTTCATCGCCGGCACGCGTTGCGGGAGCGAGGTCCTTTCCGTCAAGTACCTGCCCCTTCAGGTCAGGGTTGTTTGGATCGACCCCTGTGTCGATCACAGCAACTGTGATGCCCTTGCCTGTGCTCGTTCGCCACATGTCCTCCGCGTGCATGGCGTCCAGGTGCCATTGCTGGGAACGCGTGGAGTCGGCGTGAGCCTGCGTGGCTGAACCGCCCGCCAGCAGTACGCTGACGGCCATCGTGGCCACGACACGGAACACCCTGTGCCGCTTGTTGACCGTGGGCATGCGCATGCTCTCGTGTCCCCTGATCGTCAGTCGCCGGACGGCGGTTCGCTTCGGCGGTCGGTCCTCCGCTTCTTGTTTCGCTGCCGAGCGCGACTCGTCGATTCGCTCGGCGCACCGCGAACAGCACCCCGTGAGCCCGCCTCACTGGGCACTCCGCCCGAGATTCCTCCTCGTGTCGGTGCTGAGGGGAGCTGTGCACCGGGTCGCATCGGACTACGGCCTACTTGCTGCGGAGTGCCACCGACGATGCCATCACGCGGTGTGGACGCAGCGCGCCCGGCGGTGGGTCCAGCAGTCCGAGTCACCGGCTGTGCTGTCGCTCCGATATTCGGCAAGCGGCTGACCGAACCTGAACCAGTCCCAAGCGGGCCAGCAAGCGGGGTTCCAGGTACCCGACCCGCCGACCGGCCGATGGCAGCGGGTGCACCCGGTCGTCCACCGACGATTCCCGAACCGGATGGACCACCGCGTCCAGCTGCAGGGCCCTGGCTCGAGACAGCCCGGCCGACGGTCCCAGCGGGACCTGGCAGGTTGCGGCCACTGGCAGGACCGCCTCCAGTCACTCCACCAGCGCTAGTAGGCCCGTTGGGCCTTTGCCCTGGCTGGGTGGGCAAGCGCCCTCCGCCAACTGACTTCTCGGGTCCTCCTGAAGCAGAAGGCATCCGTGCAGAACCACGCGGGATCGGAGGAACTGGCCCACTCATCGGCGGCAAAGTGCCTGTATCCGGACGTGCGGTCGCTGGAGGCCCTCCCGTGGGGCCCGTGCCAGGCTGATGAACTCCTGGTGGTGCGGACACCGAGTCAATGCCGACATGTGTCACAGGCTCAACCGCCGGCGGACGCACATCATTCGGAAGAGAACCGCTTGGGGGTTGACTCGGATCAATCCCGGGTGCCGCTGGGCTGTGAGGTGCAGTTCTTGCGTTGCCAGCAATTCCGGCGGCAGGGACAGGAGTAATGCCTCCGCCTCCTGCACCACGGGGGATCACATCTCCGGGGCGATCCAGGTCCTCGGATGAGCGGTGTGGCTCCGGCGGCTTGATCGCATCCGGCGGCGGCGGGAACTTGGGGCGTTCCAAGTCGTCCATCTGTGCCGTGGAGAGTTTGTACGACTGGCCCAGTTTGCGCATCTGGGCCGCCGCCTCCAGGCGGACCTTCTCCCGGTCGGCCTCCAGGGCGGCGAGCTCGCTCTCCGACTTGGTACGGATCGCCGCCGCGTCCGGGTCGTTGCGGGCCGCCACCGCCGCGGCCAGGTTCGCCTGCGCCCCCTTGGTGTCGCGGGGGATCGACGCCTGCGCCGTGGCGATCGCGTTCGACGCCTGGCCCAGCCACTTCGCCGCACCCTCACTGAAGTCACCCAGCCGAAGCGCGGAGTTGGCCAGATCGTTGGCCCACGTACGGAACGCCTCCGCGCCCTCGCCCTTCCACGCCACCCACTGCGGGCGGACCTTCAGCTCCTCGGCGATCTTCCGGATCTCCTCGGCCGCCGTCGTCAGGCGGTCCGCGGCCGCCTGCACCTCTCCCGCGTTCGCCCGGTCCAGCCACGCCAGCATCTGCTCATGGCTCATGCTCTCGAAGGACGTACCGCCACCGCTGCCCCTGCCACCCGCCATCAGATCGCTCCTCCCGCGTCGCCCGCCGACGGCTGCGCCGGCTCGGCGACCCCGTCGCCGTCCCGGCTCTTCTGCGGCAGCGACGGGTCATAGCTCCCGCCGTAGTGCTTCGTCGTCTCCGCGCTGATCGCCGCCATCCGGTTCCGCACGTCCACGTCGATGTTCGCGTAGCCCTTGTGCGAGGCCAGGACCGCGATGCCCATGCCCTCCATCGAGTCCGACAGCAGCTTCGACAGCGTCTCCAGCTCGCTGATCACCGTCTCGTACGCCGCGTACAGACCGGCCGCCTCGGCCCACGACCCGTCACCGCCGCCGAACTGGTACCGGGCGAGCTGGGACTCCCCCACCTTGCCCGGACCGGCCTCCGAACCCTTCAGATCGCGGACCAGATCGTCCACCCGCTTCCGGAACTTCGTGAACGAAGACAGCTCCGTGGCCACATCGGCCATGGCCCCGGCAGCGACACCGGCCACACCGGACAGGCCGGGCACGCCGGACAAGCCGACCAGGCCGGCCACCAGCGGCATCAGCGGTGCATCGGTCCCAGCTTCATCCGACAAGTCAACGTCCTCCCCCGTGAGTTCGTTAAGCAGAAGCCCTGTCAGTGACACAACTCTAGTCACGTCCACTGTCAGTGCTGAACCGGGTTACGGGGTTCCTTGCAGAAAGCCCCGGCGTTCACGCCGGGGATGAATGCATCTCAGGACTACTCTGACGTGCACCTTGGAGCGGGCGTTTCTGCTGCTCGATGTACTGGCGGACGGTCGCCAGCGGCGCTCCGCCGCACGAGGCGGAGAGATACGAGGGCGACCACAGGGGCCCGTGCATGACGGCGCGGTTGGTCCGGCCGGTGAACTCCTGCCGTATTCGGACGATCCGGGCCGGAATCCCTGGACTTCAGGCCAGGGAGCACGTCAAAGCCGCTTGCTCTCCAGCGGTCCCAGATACGTCTCCGGCAGGCCGCCCGTGTCGATCAGCAGGCGTTGGAGGATCACCGTCGGGTCCACCGCCCAGAACTTCAGGCGGTGGACGCCCGTGCGGGTGAGCGTGTGCCTCGTTGCCGTGCGGTTGACGTTGTCGGAGGTGTTCCGGGCCCACTGGGTGTTCAGCAGGCCGTCGTCCGCGCCCTCGTTGATGTCGACCGTCTGCGGCTCCGCCTCGTCGAAGGAGAGCGCGTAGCGCAGGTTGCCGGTCGGGAGGGACGGGTTCCGGGGAGACAGCTCCGTCCATACCGTCACCGGCCATGGGGTCATCCCCGACGTCGTACGGCCGATGCCGTCCAGCCGGCGCCACTGCCCCACCGCGCGGTCGTGGTGCTCCGCGTCGATCGCCACGTAGCCGCCCGCCTCGACGAAGCCCCGCAGGGACCGGCGTGACGGGTTCTCCGCCGTGCAGGTGACCGTCACCGTCCTTCCCGCGCCCGAGATCGTCAGGTCCGCCTTCGCGCCGCCGGGCGGCACCCTTCGCCAGTCCGCCCGGACCTCCACCCGGACCTGCTTCTCCACCCGGCCCCGAGTGCGGCCGACCCGCAGCCACGGGGCCGAGGTCGTGATGCGGTACTCGAAGGGGGTGCGGCCCCGGTTGAAGATCTCCACGTACTGCTGCGGGCGGGTCTGGTACGGGCTGAACACCGGCAGTGTCGCCCCGGTCGTCGCTCCGCCCGGCCACCAGCTTCCCGTGTCCTCCGCGCCGTCCACCGAGACGCCCAGTCCGGCGGCGCTCGGCAGTTCGATCCGCTTCACCGCCGGGAACAGTTCGTCCGGCAGGGCCACGTTGTCCTTCTCCGGCTGTTGCCAGCCGGCGTTCGGGCCGTAGCGGTCCACGTCGCCGTAGCCGATGTGGGGCTGGGTCTGGAAGCCGTTCCACTTGCCGCCCGCCACCTCGTGGTGGAAGCGGTCGGCGAGGGCGAAGTCCCGTTCCAGGTCCGTTTCCGCCTCCGTCGCACGGTCGTTGGTCGCCGCGCGGCCCTGTCGTGCGTAGAGGAGGTTGGTGAACTCGGCCTGTCTCAGGGCGTAGAGGTTCGCGGTGGCCTCCACCTCGTAGCCGACCAGCTCGAACCAGGCGTCCTGGGTGCGGGCGGGCAGCCTGCGCGCTATGCGGTTCGCCTTCCGCGCCAGGGTCTTCCATTCCTCCGTGACCCGCTCCAGCTCGCGGTGGGCGAAGTGGAACGGCGTCTGCTCGTCGTCGTAGACGATCTCGCCGTCGCGGAGGGTGATGCGGCGGTTGAGCAGTTCGGGTTTGCGGCGGGCCTGGAGGCGGCCGTAGGTCGCCAAGACCTCCGCGACCGGGGCGGCGGCCGCCTCGCCGAAGTTCTGGCGGGCGTAGCGGCGTTCCCATTCGTCCAGGCTGTCGAAGGGCCGTCTGTCCGGGTTCCAGGCGTAGTCCAGGAAGAACTCCGTGGGGAGTTCGTTGCCCTTCAGGTCTCCCACGTTGGCCACCCACAGGCCGTGGTTGCCGTAGGCGTGGGCCTGGTGGAGCTGCTCCCAGACGTTGCGGAGGTTCGCCGTGTCGACCCACTTGTAGTTGCGGCCGGCGCCCACGTAGTCGAAGTGGTAGTACAGGCCGTAGCCTCCGGGCCGGGCGGCCTCCGCGGGGTCGGGGTGCTTGCGGATGTTGCCCCAGTTGTCGTCGGTCAGGACGACCGTGACGTCGTCGGGGGCGCGCAGGCCGCGGTCCCAGTAGCGCTGCACCTCCTTGTAGAGGGTCCAGACCTGCGGTGTTTCGGCGGCCGGCCTGCCGGTGACCTCCTCGATGATGCGGCGCTGCTCGGTGATGATCTCCTGCATCAGCTCGATGCCGTCGCCGTCCGGGAGGCTGGTGTCGCCGTTTCCCCGCATGCCCAGGGTGACGACGCCCTCGAAGCCCTGGTCCACCATGCGCTGGATGCCGGCCCGCCAGTACGCCTTGACCGCGTCGGCGTTGCGGCGGTACGACCACTCGCCGTTGCCGCCGTAGGGGTCGCTGCCCGCGCTCGCATGGCGGTTCCACTCCTCGATGCCGCGCATCATGGGGGCCTCGTGGGAGGTGCCCATGACGATGCCGTACTCCGAGGCCCGTCGGTGGTTCTCCGGGTCGTCCTCGGCGAAGGCGCGGCCCCACACCGCCGGCCAGAGGTAGTTGCCCTTCAGGCGGAGCAGGAGTTCGAACACCTTGGCGTAGAAGTCGGCGTTGAAGCCTCCGGGGTGGCCCGAGGCCTTTCCCGGGCCGAAGTACTCCGGCGCCCAGGTGCCCAGCGCCGGGTTCTCGTCGTTGATGAAGATGCCGCGGTACTTCACCGTCGGCGTGCCCTGCGTGTGGCGGCCCGGCAGGATCCAGACGCGGTGCCTGCGCACCGGTGGCACGTCGTCCCACCAGTACCAGGGCGAGACGCCGATGCCGTACGAGACGTCGTACGCCCCGAAGATCGTGCCGCGCGGGTCGCTGCCCGCGATGACGAGTGCGCGCTCCACCCCTGGCATCGGGTGGTCCACCACCGCCTGGAGCGACGTCTCCCAGCGGCCGCGCACGCCGGTGACGTCCAGTTTCCCCGACTTCACCAGGCCGTCGATCAGCGGGCTGCGGCCCACCGTCCCCACCAGGACGGCGTTGCGCGCGAGGGTGCGGCCCGGGCGGACGCCCGTGACCCGTTCGATGTCCTCGCGCAGGTCCCCTGCCGCCCGTACGACCCCGGGGTGGTCGTCGGCGCCGACCACGACGGGGGCGCCCACCAGGGAGAAGGAGCCCGGCCTCGGCTCGTGGGGCGCGAAGGAGACGTACGCCCCCGGGTCCGTCACCCGCGGACCTCCGCCGCTCCCGCTCCCGGCCGCCGCCCACGCGGCGCCCGACGCACCCGGCGTACCCGACGCACCCGGCGTACCCGGCGCCCCCGGCGACGGCACCGGCACCGCGGCGAGGCCCGCGGCACCCAGGACGGCTCTCCGGCTGACGTGCGCAGACATGGCACACCCCTCCCACTCGAATTTGGTTAGCGGCATGACAAATGGTGGGTGAGTGGTTCGCGGGGAACCAGGGGTCGTACGCGTCGAATAGTTTCGTAACACGAAAGGGCCCGTACGACCGAGGTCGTACGGGCCCTCTCAGGTGCTCGCAGCGGAGCTACCGGATCACATGATCCTCAAGACTTACTTGATGATCTTGGTGACCTGGCCGGCGCCCACCGTGCGGCCACCCTCGCGGATGGCGAACTTCAGGCCCTCTTCCATGGCGACGGGCTGGATGAGCTCCACCTTCATCTCGGTGTTGTCACCCGGCATGACCATCTCGGTGCCCTCGGGGAGGGTCACCACGCCGGTCACGTCCGTCGTGCGGAAGTAGAACTGCGGGCGGTAGTTGTTGAAGAACGGGGTGTGGCGGCCACCCTCGTCCTTCGACAGGATGTAGGCCTGGGCCTGGAACTCGGTGTGCGGGGTGACCGAGCCCGGCTTGATGATGACCTGGCCGCGCTCGACGTCCTCGCGCTTGATGCCGCGGAGCAGCAGACCGACGTTCTCACCGGCCTGGCCCTCGTCGAGCAGCTTGCGGAACATCTCGATGCCGGTGACCGTGGTGGTGGTCTTCTCCTGCTTGATGCCGATGATGTCGACGGTCTCGTTGACCTTGAGGACACCACGCTCGATGCGGCCGGTGACGACCGTACCGCGACCGGTGATGGTGAAGACGTCCTCGATCGGCATCAGGAACGGCTTGTCGATGTCGCGCTCCGGCTCCGGAATCGACTCGTCGACGGCCTTCATCAGGGTGAGGACCGACTCGACCCACTGCTGCTCGCCCTCGAGGGCCTTCAGCGCGGAGACCCTGACGACCGGAAGGTCGTCGCCCGGGAACTCGTACTCGGTGAGGAGCTCACGGACCTCGAGCTCGACGAGCTCCAGGATCTCCTCGTCGTCCACCATGTCGGCCTTGTTCAGGGCGACCACGATGTACGGCACGCCGACCTGGCGGGCCAGGAGCACGTGCTCCTTGGTCTGCGGCATCGGACCGTCGGTGGCGGCGACCACCAGGATCGCGCCGTCCATCTGGGCGGCACCGGTGATCATGTTCTTGATGTAGTCCGCGTGACCCGGGCAGTCGACGTGGGCGTAGTGACGCGCCTCGGTCTGGTACTCGACGTGCGAGATCGAGATGGTGATACCGCGCTGACGCTCTTCGGGGGCCTTGTCGATGTTGTCGAACGGGGTGGCCTGGTTGAGCTCCGGGTACGCGTCGTGCAGCACCTTGGTAATGGCGGCCGTGAGGGTCGTCTTACCGTGGTCGATGTGACCGATGGTGCCGATGTTGACGTGCGGCTTAGTCCGCTCGAACTTCGCCTTCGCCACTGGGGTCCTCCTGTGGAGTGGTTCTGTACGCCTTACTTCATCGGCGCCAGGTGATCTTTGCTGGATGGCCCGGATCTCCGGGGCATTCCACCACGATTGCGGCGGAATGCCCCGTGAGGCTCCGGAGTCAAGCCTAAAGGCTGGAACTCGGCTGAGTTACTCGCCCTTGGCCTTCGCGATGATCTCCTCGGCGACGTTCCGCGGAACCTCGGCGTAGGAGTCGAACTGCATCGAGTAGCTTGCGCGACCCGAGGTCTTGCTGCGGAGGTCTCCGACGTAGCCGAACATCTCCGAGAGGGGCACGAGGCCCTTCACGACGCGGGCACCCGCCCGCTCCTCCATGGCCTGGATCTGGCCACGGCGGGAGTTGATGTCACCGATGACCTCGCCCATGTAGTCCTCGGGCGTGGTGACCTCGACGGCCATCATCGGCTCGAGGAGAACCGGGCTGGCCTTGCGCGCGGCCTCCTTGAAGGCCTGCGAACCGGCGATCTTGAACGCGAGCTCGGAGGAGTCCACCTCGTGGTAGCCACCGTCGAGCAGCGTGACGCGGACGCCCGTCATCTCGTAACCGGCGAGGATGCCGAACTGCATGGCCTCCTGGCAGCCGGCGTCGACCGAGGGGATGTACTCCTTCGGGACGCGACCACCGGTCACCTTGTTCACGAACTCGTACGAGGTGTCGCCACCCTCGAGCGGCTCGATCGAGATCTGCACCTTGGCGAACTGACCGGTACCACCGGTCTGCTTCTTGTGGGTGTAGTCCACACGCTCGACGGCCTTGCGGATCGTCTCACGGTACGCGACCTGCGGCTTGCCGACGTTGGCCTCGACCTTGAACTCACGGCGCATGCGGTCGACCAGCACCTCGAGGTGCAGCTCGCCCATACCGCCGATGATGGTCTGGCCGGTCTCCTCGTCCGAGTGAACCTGGAAGGACGGGTCCTCCTCGGCCAGGCGCTGGATCGCGACGCCCAGCTTCTCCTGGTCGCCCTTCGACTTGGGCTCGATGGCGACCTGGATGACCGGCGCCGGGAAGTCCATGGACTCCAGGATCACCGGCTGCTTGTCGTCGGACAGCGTCTCACCGGTGGTGGTCTGCTTCAGGCCCATGACGGCGACGATGTCGCCGGCGGTCACCGACTCGATCTCCTCACGCTTGTTGGCGTGCATGCGGTAGATCTTGCCGATGCGCTCCTTCTTGCCCTTGACGGAGTTCAGCACCTGGGTGCCGGACGTCAGGCGGCCGGAGTACACGCGGACGAAGGTGAGCTTGCCCAGGTGCGGGTCGCTCATGATCTTGAACGCGAGGGCGGAGAGCGGCTCGTCCACGGACGGCTTGCGCTTGATGACCTCGTCCGTGTTGCCCACGGCGTGGCCCTCGATGGCCTCGACGTCGAGCGGCGTGGGGAGGTAGCGCACGACCGCGTCGAGCAGGGGCTGAACGCCCTTGTTCTTGAACGCGGTGCCACAGAACACCGGAGTGATCGTGGTCTCGCTGGACTTGCCGGACGCGATGGTGATGCGACGGATCGCGGCGTACAGCTGCTCCTCGGTGGGCTCCTGGCCCTCCAGGTACAGCTCCATGATCTCTTCGTCGTTCTCGGCGACGGCCTCGATCAGCTTGCCGCGCCACTCCTCGGCGGCCTCGGTGTGGGTGTCCGGGATGTCGATGGTCTCGTACATCTCGCCCTTGGAGGCCTCGGCGGACCACACCAGGGCCTTCATGCGGACCAGGTCCACGACGCCCCGGAAGTCCGCCTCGGCACCGATCGGCAGCTGCATGACCAGCGGCTGCGCACCCAGGCGGTCCTTGATCATGTCGACACAGCGGTGGAACTCGGCACCGGTGCGGTCGAGCTTGTTCACGAAGCAGATGCGCGGGACGCCGTAGCGGTCCGCCTGACGCCACACCGTCTCGGACTGGGGCTCGACGCCGGCAACGCCGTCGAACACCGTCACGGCACCGTCGAGCACGCGCAGGGAGCGCTCCACCTCTACGGTGAAGTCGACGTGGCCCGGCGTGTCGATGATGTTGATGGTGTAGTCGACGTCCTCCAGCGGCCAGTGGCAGGTGGTGGCAGCAGAGGTGATCGTGATGCCACGCTCCTGCTCCTGCTCCATCCAGTCCATCGTGGCGGAACCCTCGTGGGTCTCACCGAGCTTGTAGGACACACCGGTGTAGAACAGGATCCGCTCGGTGGTGGTCGTCTTGCCCGCGTCGATGTGGGCCATGATCCCGATGTTGCGGACCTTGGCCAGGTCAAGTGAAGTGGTAGCCATAAGGCTTCAGTCTTCTCTCGGTTCTCGTCGGGGAAGCGACTACCAGCGGTAGTGCGCGAAGGCCTTGTTGGACTCGGCCATCTTGTGGGTGTCCTCACGCTTCTTCACAGCGGCGCCGAGGCCGTTGGAGGCGTCGAGGAGCTCGTTGAGCAGACGCTCGGTCATGGTCTTCTCGCGGCGGGCGCGGGAGTAACCGACCAGCCAGCGCAGCGCCAGGGTGTTGGCACGGCCGGGCTTGACCTCGATCGGCACCTGGTAGGTGGCGCCACCGACACGGCGGGACTTGACCTCGAGGGTCGGCTTGATGTTGTCGAGAGCGCGCTTGAGCGTGATGATCGGGTCGTTGCCGGTCTTCTCGCGCAGGCCCTCCATGGCGCCGTAGACGATGCGCTCGGCGGTGGAGCGCTTGCCGTTCAGCAGCACCTTGTTGATCAGGGAGGTCACCAGAGGAGAGCCGTAGACCGGGTCGATGATGACCGGGCGCTTCGGGGCGGGGCCCTTACGAGGCATTCTTACTTCTCCTTCTTGGCGCCGTAGCGGCTGCGGGCCTGCTTGCGGTTCTTGACACCCTGGGTGTCGAGGGAACCGCGGATGATCTTGTAGCGAACACCCGGCAGGTCCTTCACACGGCCGCCGCGCACGAGCACGATGGAGTGCTCCTGCAGGTTGTGTCCCTCACCCGGAATGTAGGCCGTGACCTCGATGCCGCTGGTCAGACGCACACGCGCGACCTTGCGGAGGGCCGAGTTCGGCTTCTTCGGGGTGGTCGTGAACACACGCGTGCAGACGCCGCGGCGCTGGGGCGAACCCTCGAGTGCCGGCGTCTTGTTCTTGTCGACCTTGTCCTGCCGGCCCTTGCGGACCAGCTGCTGGATCGTAGGCACTACTTCTCCGGTTTCTGTGTGCCGATGGGTACAGCTAACCTGGAACGTCACCGACCCACGCGGTCGGGTGTGTCGAATCCCGCAGACTCCCACCGCATGGCAGAAAAAGGCGCAGATTACGGTGGCCGTCAACGGCTCCCTGTGCGGTGTGAAGGCACGCACGAAAGCCAGGGCACACCCCAGGCACAAGGTCTGAGCGTACCTACCTCATTCGCTGTGGTCAAAACAAATGGGCGCCGCCCGCCTAGTTCCGCGTACTTTGTCAAGCCCCTGTACGCTCTGCGATCTTCGTATCCACGGATCACGGTCCCCGGATACGGCAATTCCCGCACGTCAGCCCGTTGCCACGGTGTGGAACGCCGGGATTCGCGGCTCTCCCCACGCCGGCGGAATCGCCACCTGCGCGACGCGCCCCGGAGCGTCGGCGGGTGCGCCTGGACGGACCCGGTCCGGGCGTGCGGGACGCACGCGGCGCCCGCCGGACCGCCGCCCGCGCGGTGCACGTGATCCAGGCGTACGGCACGCGCGCGTACCAGCCCGGTCACACGACCGCCACCACGACCGCCCGCGGCAGCGGACCGCCACCCGGACGGCCTGCTCGCGCCGGAGCACCCGCGGGCACGCCGTCCGGCGACCACGCCCCCGGGGCAGACGGGATGCGCGAGCGCCGCCGTCAGGAGACCGGCCGCCGGTGCGGGCACCGTCACCGCCCCCCTTCGGGTGCGCCTGGGCGAGCCGCCGGCCCGGTGTGCGTCAGACCTGTGCGGCTACTGCCGTCACGATGAAGAGGGTGAGGAAGAGGGCCCAGCCCGCGACGGAGAGCCAGCCCAGGATCAGGCCGGCCAGGGCCAGGCCGTCGCCGCCCTCGCCCCGGCGGCGGATCTCGGAGCGGGCCACGTGGCCCAGGACCACCGCGGGAAGGCCTGTGAGGCCGGCTGTCATCAGGGTGAGCACGCCGCAGACCAGGGAGCCGACCGCCTTGCCGTTGGTGGGCGGGACCGGGCGCGGCAGGAACGTCGCGGGAACGGCCGGAGCCGCCGCGGGGTACGGTGCCGGGCCCTGGGGCAGGTCGGCGACCAGGAGCGTCAGTTCCCCGACGGTGCGTGCCTGGTACGCCCGGGTGATGCGCCGATCGAGTTCCCCATGGTCCAGGCGGCCCTCGCTGAAGCCCGCTCTGAGCACGTCCACGGCACGCTCACGGTCGGCGTGGGACGCGAGCAGTGACGGGCTGCCCTGGCCCTGCCACGGCTGCGGAACGCCGCGCCCGGGCTGCCAGGGCTGCCAGGACGGCTGCGACGGCGGAAACGACACGGACGACCTCCCCCGAACCGTACGAGTCCCTCCATCATGCGCCATCGGGCGCCGAAATGCCGAAGGCGGCCACCCCGTAACGGACCGGAGCCCGTGCCGAACGGCGAGCAGTCGATGCCGTCGTGGCCCGCGGCCGTCGTAGCCCACAGCCGACCACACCGCGGCCTTGGCCTTGATCGCCGCGTCCGTGGTGATGCCCATCGGCTGCGGACGACCGGAGACCGGGTGACCACCCTTCCGGACCACACGACGGTTCTCCTGCTCGGACTTCGAACGCTCGACCGGCTCACCGGGCAGCAGCCCGGCGTCGCCGGACTCGATGACCGTCACCCGGCGCGGCATCTGCCGGACGATGATCTCGATGTGCTGGTCGTGGATCGACACACCCTGCGAGTCGCAGACCTTCCGGACCTCGCCGACCGTCAGACGGGCACGCTCCGGGTTCGGGCGGCTCGTCCCGCCGCTGCCGTCGTCCGGCCCGCATGACGCATCACATGGCACGCGCGCGAGCGACCTGCGAGCACCGCGCGCGGGTGCCGGCGCCGGCCGCCCGGGTGCCGGCGCAGGACACGCCGCGCTGCCTACCCCGGCGGGCCGGCGGTGTTCCTGTCGTCCTCGGCCCTGTGGGCGCCGGGGATGCGCACCGACGACGTCTGGTCCGTCTCGCGCGTGTCGTGGCCCACGAAGTACGCCGGACGGTTCTGTACGGCCGTATAGATACGAGCGACGTACTCGCCGAGCAGGCCGACGCAGACCAACTGGACCGCGCCGATGAAGAGGACTCCGATGAAGAGCGAGGTCCATCCGGGGACCGTGTACTGCAGGGCGTACGCGCCGAGCGAGTAGACCATCAGGATCAGGCAGACCAGGAACGCGAAGCCGCCGAGCCAGGTGGCCAGGCGCAGCGGGGCCGCGGAGAAGCCGGTGACGCTGTCGACGGCGAGCCGGATCATGCGGCCGAGGGGGTACTTGCTGCGGCCTGCGGTGCGCGGCGCGCGCTCGTAGCTGACCTCGCCGCTCGGGAAACCCAGCCAGGGCACGAGGAGGCGGTAGACCCGCTGCTGGTCCGGCAGCGCTTTGAGGGCGTCCACGGCGGCCCGGCTGAGCAGCCGGAAGTCGCCGGCCTGGGCGGGCACGGCCGGTCCTGCGAGGCGGCGCACGAGCCGGTAGTACAGGCCGGCCGTCCACCGTTTGAAGCCGGTGTCGCTGGTGCGGTCGGCGCGGATGCCGTAGACGATGTCGAGGCCCTCGCCGCGGGCCAGTGCGAGCATGTCGGGGATCTTCTCGGGCGGGTCCTGGAGGTCCGCGTCCAGGCTGACGGCGTAGGCGCCGACCGCCCGGTCCAGGCCGGCCGTCAGGGCCGCCTGGTGGCCCGAGTTGCGGCGCAGTCCCACCACGCGCAGTTCCGGCCAGCCGAGCCGGAGGGCGGCGAGCAGTTCAGGAGTGCGGTCCGTGCTGCCGTCGTCGACGGCGAGCAGTTCATAGGGCACCCCGAGGTCCGCCAGGACCGGGCGCAGCCGGCTGACGAGGGCCGACAGGACCTCTTCCTCGTTGTACATCGGTATGACGACGGACAGCACGGTCGTGCCGTCGAGCGCACCGCCGGTTGTCCCGCCCACCCGTCGTTCCCCCCACCCACCGTTATCATGCGACGTCGGCGTGATCTTATGGCCTGTACATGTGAACGGCCGTGTGGGTCCCGGGAAACCGTCGGCCCGGGTGGTCGGGCGACCAGGGGGGACCAGAGGGCATGGGTACGGCTTTCGGTGACACGGCGACGGACTCCGCACCCTCCGACGAGGCCGAACGGGCCGAACGGCCTCCGGCGCGCCGCCGCCTCACCCTGCCGCCCGGCGCGCGGCCGTACGTGACCCCACTCGCGCTGTACGGCGTCGCCAAGCTCGTGGGCCTCGCCGTCTTCGCCTGCCTGCTGGAGTACGCCGGCGACTACCGCGGCAAGAACCCGCGCTTCGGCGGCGGCGCCCACTGGTGGGACGTCCTGGCCACCTGGGACGGCTGGTGGTACCTCCAGGTCGCCGAGAAGGGCTACCACCCCGGCCCGCTGCAGCCGCTCGACGGGGGCGGCCTGTTCACCGTGCAGCAGAACTCCGTCGCGTTCTTCCCTCTCTACCCCGGGCTGATCCGGGGTGTGTCCGAGGTGACCTCGCTGGGCCTGTTCGGCTCCGCGCTCCTCGTCTCCGTGCTGGCCTCCTTCGTCGCGGCTGCCGGCATCTACGCGGTGGTGTCCACACTGGCGGGCGTCCGGGCGGGCACCGTCGCCGCCGGGTTGTGGGCGGTGGCGCCCGGGGCGGGCGTCGAGTGGGCGGTGTACTCGGAGTCACTGTTCGTCGCGATCGCGGCCTGGACCTGTTACTGCGTGATGAAGCACCAGTGGGTGGCGGCGGGGTTCCTCGCCTTCCTCGCCGGGCTCAGCCGTCCGACGTCCGCCACGCTCATCGGCGCGGTGGGACTCGCGGCACTGGTGACCGTGGCACGGCGGGGCAGCCGGCAGGAGCACGGAGTCGCCGGACCCGTGTACGCGATGGTCGCGGCGCCGCTCGGCCTGATCGTCTACATCGCCTGGGTGGGCCTGAACTCGAACGACCTGACGGCGTACTTCACCCTCCAGCGCGAGGGCTGGGCGCACTACTTCGACTGGGGCGCCCACACCCTGGCCGTGCTGCGCAACACAGCGGTCGGGCACGGCGACTACCTCTTCCGCTTCGCCGTGCCCGACCTGCTGGCCGTGCAGCTGGTGATCGCGCTGCCCTTCCTGATCGCGCTGATGCTGCGCAGGAAGCCGCCGCTGGTACTGGTGGCGTACACCCTGGCGAGCATCGTGACGGTCCTGGGGACCCAGCAGATCTTCGGGAACACGTCCCGCTATCTGCTGCCCGTCTTCCCGCTGCTGCTCGCCCCGGCGGCGGCCCTGAGCCGGCTGAAGTGGCCGAGCCTGACGGTGTTCTTCACGACGGCGGCGGTGGCGTCGGGGTGGTACGCGCACTACGTGGTCTTCGAGCTGGGGATCCCGTAGGGCGGGCGCCCTCGCCTTCGCGAGGGATCTCGGCACAGGCCGTGTGCCCGCGGATCAGGACGGGGGCGGAGCGGGCCGCGCGTTCCGCGGCGAAGACGCCCTCCAGGCAAAAGAGCCGGGCCCGGCCCGCTGTGCCGGGCGCACGGCTGGGGCGCCAAGTCCGTCATGGGGCACCTGGAGTGGCCGGACCGGAAGAGCGACCCGCGCGGCTTCAGCATGACGGGCATGCGCCGCCGGGTGCAGGCCCGGCCCCCCGCCGCCGAGCACCCCGTGTCACCAGCCGTTTCCCGGGGCCTCGTTCTTCAAGAAGGCCGGCCCCGACTCCCCGATCGTCACGGCGATGGGCCGCCGCCTGGTCACCGAGGGCTGCGGCCGCCACCGCGCGGCTCCTGGCCCCCGCTGGACCGAGGCCGGCCGCGAGTCCTCCGTACCGTCCTGCAGACCGCTGTCGGCCTGTGCGTGCTGCTGCCGACGGTCTGCTGCCGACGGTCGCCGACACCGCCGGCATACGGCAGGCCCTCCCCCCGGGCCACCAAGGCCCTGACCGTCACCGCTGCCGTGGCCCGGCCGATCGCCGGCATCTGCGCGCCGGCCACCGTGGCGACGGCGGTCGCCGCGGCCTGGCAGCCGGCCGCTCGCCGAACACGCCGAAGGGCGGCCACCCGGTGAGGGTGACCGCCCTTCGGCTCAAACTGCCCGCTTACTGGTTGTACGGACCGTAGTCGTAGTCCTCCAGCGGAACGGCCTGGCCGGAGCCCGTGCCGAACGGCGAGTAGTCGATGTCGTCGTAGCCCACGGCCGAGTACATCGCGGCCTTGGCCTCCTCGGTCGGCTCGACCCGGATGTTGCGGTAGCGGGACAGGCCCGTACCGGCCGGGATGAGCTTACCGATGATGACGTTCTCCTTGAGGCCGATCAGGGAGTCGGACTTGGCGTTGATCGCCGCGTCCGTCAGGACCCTGGTCGTCTCCTGGAAGGACGCCGCCGACAGCCAGGACTCGGTCGCCAGCGAGGCCTTGGTGATACCCATCAGCTGCGGACGACCGGAGGCCGGGTGACCGCCCTCCTGGACCACACGGCGGTTCTCCTGCTCGAACTTCGAGCGCTCGACCAGCTCACCGGGCAGCAGCTCGGCGTCGCCGGACTCGATGATCGTCACGCGGCGCAGCATCTGCCGGATGATGATCTCGATGTGCTTGTCGTGGATCGACACACCCTGCGAGTTGTAGACCTTCTGGACCTCGCCGACCAGGTGGACCTGGACGGCCCGCTGGCCCAGGATGCGCAGCACGTCGTGCGGGTTGGTGGCACCCACGGTGAGCTTCTGGCCCACCTCGACGTGGTCGCCCTCGCCGACCAGCAGACGGGCGCGCTTCGAGATCGGGTAGGCCGTCTCGTCGCTGCCGTCGTCCGGGGTGATGACGATCTTCTTGGTCTTCTCGGTCTCCTCGATCCGGACGCGTCCGGCCGCCTCGGAGATCGGGGCGACACCCTTCGGGGTACGGGCCTCGAAGAGCTCGACGACACGCGGCAGACCCTGGGTGATGTCGTCACCGGCCACACCACCGGTGTGGAAGGTACGCATCGTCAGCTGGGTGCCGGGCTCACCGATGGACTGGGCGGCGATGATGCCGACCGCCTCACCGATGTCGACCAGCTTGCCGGTGGCGAGCGAACGGCCGTAGCACATGGCGCAGGTGCCCACCGCGGACTCGCAGGTCAGGACCGAGCGGGTCTTGACCTCGGCGACGCCGCGGGAGACCAGCTCCTCGATGAGCACGTCGCCCAGGTCGGTGCCGGCCGGGGCCAGCACCTGGCCGTCGACGACGATGTCCTCGGCGAGGCAGCGCGCGTACACGGACGTCTCGACGTTCTCCGCCTTGCGCAGCACGCCGTCCGCGCCGCGCTCCGCGATGTGCAGCTTGAGGCCGCGGTCGGTGCCGCAGTCCTCCTCGCGGATGATGACGTCCTGGGAGACGTCGACCAGACGACGGGTGAGGTAACCGGAGTCGGCGGTGCGCAGGGCGGTGTCGGCCAGACCCTTACGGGCACCGTGGGTGGAGATGAAGTACTCCAGCACGGACAGACCCTCGCGGAACGACGCCTTGATGGGCCGCGGGATGGTCTCGTTCTTGGCGTTCGACACCAGACCGCGCATACCGGCGATCTGACGCATCTGCATCATGTTTCCTCGGGCACCCGAGTTGACCATCATGAAGATCGGGTTGGTCTTCGGGAAGTTGCCCGTCATGGCCTCGGCGACGTCGTTGGTCGCCTTGGTCCAGATCGCGATGAGCTCCTGGGTCCGCTCGTCCTTGGTGATCAGACCGCGCTCGTACTGCTTCTGGACCTTCTCGTCCTGCGCCTCGTAGCCGTGGACGATCTCCTTCTTCGCCTCGGGGACGACGATGTCGGAGATGGCGACGGTGACGCCGGAACGGGTGGCCCAGTAGAAGCCGGCCGCCTTCAGGTTGTCGAGCGTGGCCGCCACGATGACCTTCGGGTAGCGCTCGGCGAGGTCGTTGACGATCTCGGAGAGCTGCTTCTTGCCCACCTCGTAGTCGGCGAACGGGTAGTCCTCGGGCAGCAGCTCGTTGAAGAGCGCGCGGCCCAGGGTCGTCTTCAGGCGGAAGGAGTCACCCTGCTGCCACTCGGGCTCGCCCTCCTCGCGGGCCGGCGGGATCCAGCCGCGCGGCGGGATGGTGCCCACCGGGAAGCGGATGTCGACGGTCGACTGCAGCGACAGCTCGCCGGCGTCGAACGCCATGATCGCCTCGGCCACGGAGGAGAAGGAGCGGCCCTCGCCCTTCACGTCCCGCATCTCGCCGTCGGTGGTGAGGAAGAACAGACCGAGGACCATGTCCTGGGTCGGCATCGTCACCGGACGGCCGTCGGCCGGCTTGAGGATGTTGTTCGAGGACAGCATCAGGATGCGGGCCTCGGCCTGCGCCTCCGCGGACAGCGGCAGGTGCACGGCCATCTGGTCACCGTCGAAGTCCGCGTTGAACGCGGTGCACACGAGCGGGTGAATCTGAATGGCCTTGCCCTCGACCAGCTGCGGCTCGAAGGCCTGGATGCCGAGGCGGTGCAGCGTGGGCGCACGGTTCAGCAGGACCGGGTGCTCCGCGATGACCTCTTCCAGCACGTCGTACACGACCGTGCGGCCGCGCTCGACCATGCGCTTGGCGCTCTTGATGTTCTGCGCGTGGTTCAGGTCGACCAGGCGCTTCATCACGAACGGCTTGAACAGCTCCAGCGCCATCGCCTTCGGCAGACCGCACTGGTGCAGCTTCAGCTGCGGACCGACGACGATCACGGAACGCGCGGAGTAGTCCACGCGCTTGCCGAGCAGGTTCTGACGGAAGCGGCCCTGCTTGCCCTTGAGCATGTCGGACAGCGACTTCAGCGGACGGTTGCCGGGGCCCGTGACCGGGCGGCCGCGGCGGCCGTTGTCGAAGAGCGCGTCGACGGCCTCCTGGAGCATGCGCTTCTCGTTGTTCACGATGATCTCGGGCGCGCCGAGGTCGAGAAGCCGCTTCAGGCGGTTGTTGCGGTTGATGACACGGCGGTACAGGTCGTTCAGGTCGGAGGTCGCGAAGCGGCCACCGTCCAGCTGCACCATCGGACGCAGGTCCGGCGGGATGACCGGGACGCAGTCCAGGACCATGCCCTTGGGGCTGTTGGAGGTCTGCAGGAACGCGGAGACGACCTTCAGGCGCTTGAGCGCACGGGTCTTCTTCTGGCCCTTGCCGGTGCGGATGATCTCGCGGAGCCTCTCGGCCTCCTCATCGAGGTCGAAGGACTCCAGGCGCTTCTGCAGCGCCGCGGCACCCATCGAGCCGTCGAAGTACGTGCCGAAGCGGTCGCGCAGCTCGCGGTAGAGCAGCTCGTCGCCCTCAAGGTCCTGGACCTTGAGGTTCTTGAACCGGGTCCACACCTCGTCGAGGCGGTCGATCTCGCGCTGGGCGCGGTCGCGCAGCTGCTTCATCTCGCGCTCGGCGCCCTCGCGCACCTTGCGGCGCACGTCGGCCTTGGCGCCCTCGGCCTCCAGCTCGGCCAGGTCGGCCTCGAGCTTCTTGGCGCGGGACTCCAGGTCGGCGTCGCGGCGCTGCTCGATCTGCTGGCGCTCGACGGAGACGTGGGCCTCCAGCGAGGGCAGGTCGCGGGTACGGCGCTCCTCGTCGACGTACGTGATCATGTACGCCGCGAAGTAGATGACCTTCTCCAGGTCCTTCGGAGCCAGGTCGAGCAGGTAACCCAGGCGCGACGGGACGCCCTTGAAGTACCAGATGTGCGTGACGGGCGCGGCCAGCTCGATGTGGCCCATCCGCTCACGGCGCACCTTGGCGCGCGTGACCTCGACACCACAGCGCTCGCAGATGATGCCCTTGAAGCGGACGCGCTTGTACTTGCCGCAGTAGCACTCCCAGTCCCGGGTGGGGCCGAAGATCTTCTCGCAGAAGAGGCCGTCCTTCTCGGGCTTGAGGGTGCGGTAGTTGATGGTCTCGGGCTTCTTGACCTCGCCGTGGCTCCACTGACGGATGTCGTCGGCGGTGGCCAGGCCGATCCGGAGCTCGTCGAAGAAGTTGACGTCGAGCACTATGCGTCAATCCCTCTCAGGGTTGTAAGTCTGTGGTCTGAAACGGGGGCCTGGGGGTCGGCGGGCCTCCTGGTCAGGAGGCCCGCCGGACTCCCGTCAGACCTCTTCGACGCTGCTCGGCTCGCGCCGGGACAGGTCGATGCCGAGCTCCTCCGCGGCGCGGAAGACATCCTCGTCGGTGTCGCGCATCTCGATGGACATACCGTCGCTGGACAGCACCTCCACGTTCAGGCAGAGGGACTGCATCTCCTTGATGAGCACCTTGAAGGACTCGGGGATGCCGGGCTCGGGGATGTTCTCGCCCTTGACGATGGCCTCGTAGACCTTCACGCGGCCGGTGACGTCGTCGGACTTGATGGTCAGCAGCTCCTGGAGGGCGTAGGCGGCACCGTACGCCTCGAGCGCCCACACCTCCATCTCGCCGAACCGCTGGCCACCGAACTGGGCCTTACCACCCAGCGGCTGCTGGGTGATCATCGAGTACGGACCGGTCGAACGGGCGTGCAGCTTGTCGTCGACCAGGTGGTGCAGCTTCAGGATGTACATGTAGCCGACCGAGATCGGGTCCGGGAACGGCTCGCCGGAGCGGCCGTCGAAGAGCCGGGCCTTGCCGGACGGCAGGACCAGGCGGTCACCGTCGCGGTTGGGGATGGTGTGCTCCAGCAGGCCGGCGATCTCGTCCTCACGGGCACCGTCGAAGACCGGGGTGGCCACGTTGGTGCGCGGCTCGACGCGGTCGGCGGCGATGGTCTGGAGGCGCTCGGCCCACTCCTCCGGGAGGCCGGAGACGTCCCAGCCCTGGCTGGCGAGCCAGCCGAGGTGGATCTCCATGACCTGTCCCGGGTTCATTCGGGACGGCACGCCCAGCGGGTTGAGGATGATGTCGACCGGGGTGCCGTCCTCCAGGAACGGCATGTCCTCGATCGGCAGGATCTTGGAGATGACGCCCTTGTTGCCGTGGCGGCCGGCGAGCTTGTCACCGTCGGTGATCTTGCGCTTCTGCGCGACGTAGACGCGGACCAGCTGGTTCACGCCCGGCGGCAGCTCGTCGCCCTCCTCGCGGTCGAAGACGCGTACGCCGATGACCTTGCCGGTCTCGCCGTGCGGCACCTTCAGCGAGGTGTCACGGACCTCACGGGCCTTCTCACCGAAGATCGCGCGCAGCAGGCGCTCCTCCGGGGTCAGCTCGGTCTCGCCCTTCGGGGTCACCTTGCCGACGAGGATGTCGCCGGCGATGACCTCGGCGCCGATGCGGATGATGCCGCGCTCGTCGAGGTCGGCGAGGACCTCCTCGGAGACGTTCGGGATGTCCCGGGTGATCTCCTCGGGGCCGAGCTTGGTGTCACGGGCGTCGACCTCGTGCTCCTCGATGTGGATCGAGGAGAGGACGTCGTCCTGCACGAGGCGCTGCGACAGGATGATCGCGTCCTCGTAGTTGTGACCCTCCCACGGCATGAACGCGACCAGCAGGTTCTTGCCGAGCGCCATCTCGCCGTTCTGGGTGGCCGGGCCGTCGGCGAGGACCTGGCCCTCGACGATGCGGTCGCCCTCGTTGACGAGCACCTTCTGGTTGACCGAGGTGCCCTGGTTGGAGCGGGCGAACTTGGCCAGGCGGTACGTGATGTACGTGCCGTCGTCGTTGGCGGTGGTGATGTAGTCCGCGGAGACCTCCTGGACCACACCGGTCTTCTCGGCCTTGACCACGTCGCCGGCGTCGACGGCGGAGCGGTACTCCATGCCGGTGCCGACGAGCGGGGACTCCGACCTGATCAGCGGAACGGCCTGGCGCATCATGTTCGCGCCCATGAGGGCGCGGTTGGCGTCGTCGTGCTCGAGGAAGGGGATCATGGCGGTCGCGACCGACACCATCTGGCGCGGCGAGACGTCCATGTAGTCCACGTCCTCGGGGCTGACGTAGTCGACCTCGCCGCCGCGGCGGCGGACCAGGACGCGGGCCTCTTCGAAGCGCAGGTCGTCCGTCAGGACGGCGTTGGCCTGCGCGATGACGAAGCGGTCCTCCTCGTCGGCGGTCAGGTAGTCGACGTCGTCGGTGACCTGGCCGTCGACGACCTTGCGGTACGGCGTCTCGATGAAGCCGAACGCGTTGACCCGGCCGTAGGAGGCCAGCGAGCCGATCAGACCGATGTTCGGGCCTTCCGGCGTCTCGATCGGGCACATGCGGCCGTAGTGCGACGGGTGCACGTCGCGGACCTCGAAGCCGGCCCGCTCACGGGAGAGACCACCCGGGCCGAGGGCGTTGAGACGACGCTTGTGCGTCAGGCCCGACAGCGGGTTGTTCTGGTCCATGAACTGGGACAGCTGGCTGGTGCCGAAGAACTCCTTGATGGAGGCGACGACCGGCCGGATGTTGATCAGGGTCTGCGGCGTGATCGCCTCGACGTCCTGGGTGGTCATGCGCTCGCGCACGACGCGCTCCATACGGGCGAGACCCGTACGGACCTGGTTCTGGATCAGCTCGCCGACGCTGCGGATGCGGCGGTTGCCGAAGTGGTCGATGTCGTCGGTCTCGACCATGATCGAGCGACCGGACTCGCCGACCGTCTCGGTCTCGCCCGCGTGCAGCTTCACCAGGTACTTGATGGTGGCGATGATGTCGTCGGTGGTGAGCACGCCGGCGTCCAGCGGCTCGTCCGCACCGAGCTTCTTGTTCACCTTGTAGCGGCCGACCTTCGCCAGGTCGTAGCGCTTGGGGTTGAAGTAGAGGTTCTCGAGCAGCGTCTGCGCGGCCTCACGCGTGGGGGGCTCGCCCGGGCGCAGCTTGCGGTAGATGTCCAGCAGCGCGTCGTCCTGGCCCTGAGTGTGGTCCTTCTCCAGGGTGGCGCGCATCGACTCGTAGTCGCCGAACTCCTCGAGGATCTGCTCGGTGGTCCAGCCGAGCGCCTTCAGCAGGACGGTGACGGACTGCTTGCGCTTGCGGTCGATGCGGACACCGACCATGTCACGCTTGTCGATCTCCATCTCCAGCCAGGCGCCCCGGGAGGGGATGATCTTGGCGGAGAAGATGTCCTTGTCGGACGTCTTGTCGATGGAGGAGTCGAAGTAGACACCGGGGGAACGGACCAGCTGCGACACCACGACACGCTCGGTGCCGTTGATGACGAAGGTGCCCTTGTTCGTCATGAGCGGGAAGTCGCCCATGAAGACGGTCTGGGACTTGATCTCGCCGGTCTCGTTGTTGGTGAACTCGGCCGTGACGAAGAGCGGGGCGGCGTACGTGAAGTCGCGCTCCTTGCACTCGTCGATCGAGTTCTTCGGCGGCTCGAAGCGGTGGTCTCGGAACGTCAGCGACATCGACCCGGAGAAGTCCTCGATCGGGGAGATCTCCTCGAAGATCTCCTCGAGACCGGACTTGGTGGGAACGTCCTGACCGGACTCCAGAGCCTCCTCGACGCGAGCCTTCCACGCGTCGTTGCCGAGCAGCCAGTCGAAGCTCTCGGTTTGCAGCGCGAGAAGGTTCGGAACCTCGAGGGGCTCCTTGATCTTTGCAAAGGAGATGCGCAGCGGGGCGGTGCTGGCGCCGTTGTTCGTATTCGCGGTCGAGGCAGTGCGCGAGGCGGCCAAGAGGGGGTCCTTCCGAGGGCTCGGACTCACTACGCGCGTACCGGCCCCCCGCCGTCGCTTGACGACAGGGCGTCCTGCTGCGGCCAGAAAGGCCAGGTCAGCGATGGTCCGGTCGTCGTTGCTGAGGCGAGGGCATGCCCCTGGTGACGGGCAGGGGGCAGCTAACAGGCAGCGCAAAGGGTCAGTGTAGCCACTTGGCCCACTGATGTCCAGTACGGGTTTTTCGAGACCCTAGTAGTTGTCAACGCCTGCGGCATGCCTGCCCTCAACGCACCCTGATACTGCCCTCTTCGTCGTCGATCCATGCCTCGGATTCGGATCCTTGTGACGACGCGTCCTGAGAATTGCGCGCTGCGTGCAGTTCGTCAAGGCCCCCCATACCCAAAACCGGGTGCTGCCATCGTCACGTGCGGCCTGCCACCGGGACCTCTCGAGGCACGACGAAGATCACCATACCCCTCCCGGCCGCGGGTGCAAGGCAGCCTGCGCCGCCCCTCGGAAACGCCGAGGAGCGACCACCCGGATGGATGATCGCTCCTCGGTGCGTTCGCGTTACAGCCCTACGGGGCCGATGTCAGCGCGCAGGAGTCCTGGCGGACCCGCGGAGGTCTTACTTGACCTCGACGGAGGCGCCGGCGCCCTCGAGGGCCTCCTTGGCCTTGTCCGCGGCCTCCTTGTTGACCTTCTCGACGACGGGCTTCGGCGCACCGTCGACCAGGTCCTTGGCCTCCTTCAGGCCCAGGGAGGTCAGCTCGCGCACGACCTTGATGACCTGGATCTTCTTGTCGCCGGCACCGGTGAGGATGACGTCGAACTCGTCCTTCTCCTCGACGGCCTCGGCGGCACCGGCGGCGGCACCGCCACCGGCCACGACGACCGGGGCGGCCGCGGCGGCGGTGACGTCGAACTTCTCCTCGAAGGCCTTCACGAACTCGGAGAGCTCGATGAGGGTCATCTCCTCGAACTGCGCGAGCAGGTCTTCCTGGCTGAGCTTCGCCATGATGGCGGTCCTTCCATTCAAATCGGCAGGTGCCGGATGTACGGGGTGAGGCGGGCGTACGTCGGCCCGCTGCGATCCTTGCCGCGTCAGGCGGCGCGGATCAGAAAGCGAGCCGAGTTACTCGGCACCGCCCTGCTCGTCCTGCTTGGCGCGCAGCGCGTCCACGGTGCGGACGAGCTTCGACGGCAGCGCCTGGAAGACGGAGGCAGCCTGGGACTGCTTCGCCTTGAAGGCACCGGCCAGCTTGGAGAGCAGAACCTCGCGGGACTCGAGGTCCGCAAGCTTCTTGATCTCGTCGGCGGACAGCGCCTTGCCGTCAAGGACACCGCCCTTGATGACGAGATTCGGGTTGTCCTTGGCGAAGTCACGGAGACCCTTCGCCGACTCCACCGGGTCACCGGTGACGAAGGCGACGGCCGTCGGACCAGCGAAGAGCTGGTCGTCCAGCGTGATCCCGGCCTCGTTGGCCGCAATCTTGGTCAGCGTGTTCTTCACCACGGCGTACTGGGCGTTCTCACCGAGCGACCGGCGCAGCGTCTTGAGCTGCGCCACGGTGAGACCGCGGTACTCGGTCAGCACGGCGGCGTTGGAGCTGCGGAACTTGTCCGTCAGCTCCGCAACCGCGGCAGCCTTGTCGGGCCTCGCCATAGAGCCTCGGCCTCCTTCCGGGTGATTCGGACCGCGCGGACCCGAAGGAGGACTGGGGAAAACGAAACGCCCCGGCGCAGGCGCACGGGGCGGACTCGACCGGGCGCACACACGGGGATCGACGTGTGCTCCGGGAGTTCTTCCACTGTCACCTGCGCGGGTCGTCCGCAGTTCAGCGGATCCTTCGGCCACCGCGCCCTCGTACGAGCGCACGGCAACGACCAGCGGTCTTTGGCTTCCCCGGAAGAGTACGGGAACGGGTCGCCGCGAGGCAAATCCGTTCCCGGGGGATGATCACCGCACGAGCGTCAGCGGGAGCCGAGGAGAGGCTCAGCCCTCCTCCTCGAGGCCCTGCATCATCTCGGCCAGGTCGACGATGTCCTTGGCCGGCGGCGCCTTGATGTCGACCGGCTTGTTGAACTCGAGGAACTTGACGGTCACGTCCAGCGGTCCCTTGTCGGCCTTGCCGCGCATCCGGAACTGCTTGGCGTGGTGCTCGCCGTCCACCCACATGTCCATGGTGAGCTTCTCGACGCCCATCCCCTCGTACCGCTCGATGCTCTTCTCCCTGCGCTCCTGGGCCTCGGCGCCCTTCCCCTTGAGGGAGGCGCGCAGGTCGTCGAGGGTGACGGTGCCCGAGTAGTGGGTGGTCTCGACACCGTCGATCTTCTCGGTGCCGACCTTCTTCACGTCCTTGGCGCCGGTGAGGAAGGTGGACTCGGCCGCCGGGTTCTGCTCGGCCTGGCTCGCGGCGCCGAGTTCGTTCAGCTCGTCGCCCTCGCCGAGCGTGGACAGGTCGAACTTCATCCAGCTCTTGCCGTCCAGCTCCTTGGCCATCTCGGCGCTGCCGCCGATGTACATGGCCTTGTCGACGAGACGGATCTCGGCGGAGCTCGCCTGACCCATGTCGAGAGCCTTTATTTTCATGCTCATGGCAACATCGGGCTTCACCCGCATCGAGGCCTCCGCCTCGATACGGCCCTCCTCGGGGACCTTGCCGGCCATCGTGTAGCGGAAGGACGTGACGTCCTCGGCGTTCTTCGCCGCCTTGGCCACGGCCGCGGCCGGCTCCATCGCGGGAGCCGCGTCGGCGCCCGAGTCCTTCGCACAGCCCACCGCGCCCGCGGCGAGAAGGAGTGCGGCAAGTCCGGCGGCAGGTACGGACGTTCTCATGGAATCCCCCCAAGTCATCGGATCCCCCCAAGGAACCCGGAGCTGGCACACAGCAAGAACTGTGACCCTATCTCAGGTGCATGACAGTGCCATCTATTTTCTTCCGCGGCCGAAGGCACCCCTGTGACTCAGGCACCGCTCTGCCCGTCCACCAGATCCTTCGCGTCCCGGGTGTCGCCGGGCGGCGGAGTCTCGGTCGTCACCTTCACCCCGTAGTCCTCGTAGTGGGCGGTCTGGGTCAGCCGGCCCGTCGCCGTCTCGGCCCTCTCCACCTTCTTGACCAGCAGGTCCCGGTCGTCGATCCAGATGTCCACGGTCCGGCCGGTGACACCGGGGTCCCCCGCCTCCACCCTGCCCGTGTAGTGGGTGGCACGTGTGCCCCGCACCCGCTCCTCGCCGACCTTCCTGACGTCGCCGGAGGCCAGCAGCAGCTTCACGCACTGGTGGGGCGCGGTGGCGCGCATCTGGTCCCCGAGACGGGCACCGGATGCTCCGGCGACGGCCTCGACGTCGTCGTACCGGTACCTGAGCCAGTGCCTGCCGCCCGTCCGCGCGGCGAACGCGTCGCCCATGCGCGCGTAGTAGGCGTCGGGCAGGTAGCGGGCCTCCATGGACGTGCTGCCGAGTCGGCGCATGGCGTCGGCGACGGGCCCGTCGGTGTAGGTGATGGTCAGTGTGCCGGTCAGGCCGTCGCTCCAGGAGAGGGCGCCGTCGGCGGTCATGGACATCATCGAGCCCATCGTCGTCCTGGACTCGACGCGGACGGAGTCGGCGCCGCCGGTGGAGCGCGCGACGGCGCGCAGTGCCGCGACCGAACCGGCGCGGGCGGCATCCTCACCGCGGCCCGCGCGGTCGTCGCCGCCGCGGCCTTCGGATGAGCCGGTGACAGCGGTACAGGCGGTGATCACGGCCAGCGCGGTCGCCGCCGCGAGCACGAGGCCCGTCCGGCGTCCGGCGCTCCTCGTCGTGCGTCGCGGTCCCACCCCTGCGCCTCGATCCTCCCCGTGCACCGGCCCCATGCCCGCACGCTAGCGCAGACCGCCGGACCGCGTACCGGAAAGGGAACGGGCCCCGCACCTGGAGCAGGTGCGGGGCCCGTGACCGGTTGAGGTGAGCCGTCAGGCTCAGACCGCGGCCGGGTCCTCCTCGACGAGGAGGTTGCGGGTGCGGTTCGGGTCGACCGGAATGCCGGGGCCCATCGTGGAGGTGATGGCGGCCTTCTTGATGTAGCGACCCTTGGCGGCGGACGGCTTCAGACGGAGGATCTCGTCCAGCGCGGCGCCGTAGTTCTCCACCAGCTTGGTGTCGTCGAACGACGTCTTGCCGATGATGAAGTGCAGGTTCGAGTGCTTGTCGACGCGGAACTCGATCTTGCCGCCCTTGATGTCGGACACGGCCTTGGCGGTGTCCGGGGTGACCGTGCCGGTCTTCGGGTTCGGCATCAGACCACGCGGGCCGAGGACGCGGCCGAGGCGGCCGACCTTGCCCATGAGGTCCGGGGTGGCGACGACGGCGTCGAAGTCCAGACGGCCCTTCGACACCTCGTCGATCAGCTCGTCGGCGCCGACGATGTCGGCGCCCGCGGCACGCGCGGCCTCGGCACGGTCGCCGGTCGCGAAGACCAGGACCCGGGCGGTCTTACCGGTGCCGTGCGGAAGGTTCACGG
Organism: Streptomyces sp. NTH33; assembly: GCF_003236365.1. Taxonomy (GTDB): domain Bacteria; phylum Actinomycetota; class Actinomycetes; order Streptomycetales; family Streptomycetaceae; genus Streptomyces. The sequence goes on along the minus strand of NZ_POTZ01000002.1, from coordinate 16,719 downwards.
TGCCACGGACCATCTGGTCGGCCTTGCGCGGGTCGACACCCAGACGGAAGGCGACCTCGACGGTGCCGTCGAACTTGGTCGTGGAGGTCTCCTTGGCGAGACGGACGGCCTCGAGCGGGGCGTACAGCTTCTCCCGGTCGATCTTGGCGTCCGCAGCGCGGAGAGCCTTGCTGCGCTTGCTCACAACTGCTCCTGTGTGTTCTGAAAGGAGTCGTGGTACGGGCCGAGCAGGCCCTGCCACGTGCGGCCTTCACGGCCGCGTACGTACTACGGGGTCGGGGTTCAGCCCTCGACGGTGACGCCCATGGAACGGGCGGTGCCGGCGATGATCTTCTCGGCGGCGTCCAGGTCGTTGGCGTTGAGGTCGGGCAGCTTGGTCTGGGCGATCTCGCGGACCTGCGCCTGGGTGATCTTGGCGACCTTGGTCTTGTGCGGCTCGCCGGAGCCCTTCTCCACGCCCGCGGCCTTGAGGATCATCTTGGCGGCCGGCGGAGTCTTGGTGATGAAGGTGAAGGAACGGTCCTCGTAGACCGTGATCTCCACCGGGATGACCCAACCGCGCTGCGACTCGGTCGCGGCGTTGTAGGCCTTGCAGAACTCCATGATGTTGACGCCGTGCTGGCCCAGCGCGGGGCCGACCGGCGGGGCCGGGTTGGCGGCGCCGGCCTGGATCTGGAGCTTGATGAGCCCCGTGACCTTCTTCTTCTTGGGAGGCATGCTCTCTCTCCGGGTCCTTGCTGAGAGGTTGAGTACCATCTGCGTCCTCGACCTGCTCCGATCGGCGCACGATCTCACAGATGGCATACCGCACCACGATAGCCCCTACCCCCTTGAGACCTGAAATCACCGAGGTCAAGCGGCCTGCGGAAGCATGCGGCGGACGGCCTCGCGCCCATCGGCCCGGTTCGGCCATCGGGCCCATCAGGGAGGACCGTCAGGCGTAAATCGGGTGAAAGCGGAGAAGACCGGCGAGTCAACGGGGACCTCCTTCGCTGACAGCACCCCTACCCGCGGCGCCCACGGCCCTTTCGAACCGTCAGGCGCCCGCGGCGGGAGCGATTCAGAAGGAGTGACACGTTCACCCGTGAGCTTTTTGTCCGCATCGCCCAGGTCCTCTGCATAGGCACGGTCGCCACGCCGGCCTCCACCGCGCCGGCCTCCTCCGCCTCGGCCGCGACGTACAACGTGGGGTGCAGCCAGGCCGCCCTGCGCAAGGCCATCACCCGTACCTCGGGGTCGTTCCGCATCCTCACCGTCGACGGCGGCAACCTGACGCTGCGAGCGGCCGTCATCGCCAACGGCGACGCCACCGGCAGCCCCGTCAGGAGAGGCGCCGGCGGCGGGATCGTCGTCACCGGCAACGGCTCCCTGACCGTCGACGGCAGCGTGATCCGGGACAACCACGCCGACTTCGGCGGCGGCATCAGCGTGTTCAACGGTTCTCAGGCTCGCGTGAACGGGACCGTCGTCAGGGGTAACTCCGCGGCCCAGAACGGCGGCGGCCTCGTCAGCGACGGCAAGTTGACCGTCAACGCCTCGGAGATCGTCAAGAACACGGCCGGCGGCGCGGGCGGCGGCATCGCCAACATCGGGACGCCGACCGTCACCGCCGGCAACATCGCCGACAACACCGCGCAGACCGGCGGCGGCATCGCCAACGGCGTCCCCGCCGCCTCCGGCGGCACCACCACGGTGTCCTTCAGCAACATCAGCCACAACCACGCCGCCGACAACAACCCCGGCGGTATCTACAACAACCAGGGCACCGTGACCCTGCAGGCCACCGTGGTCGCCGGCAACACCCCGAACAACTGCCGCACCAGCCCCACCCCCGTCCCGGCTGCTTCAACTGATCCCCGGACCGCGCCGACACGCACAACGCCCCTGCCGGCGGAAAACCGCCGGCAGGGGCGTGTCGGTCAATGACCGGTGTCAGAAAACTAGTTCTTCTGGATCTGGTCGAAGGAGAGCTCGACCGGCGTCTCGCGGCCGAAGATCTCCACCAGGCCCTTGACCTTCTTCGAGTCGGGGTTGATCTCGTTGATCGTCGCCTGCAGCGTGGCGAACGGGCCGTCGGTGACGGTGACCGAGTCGCCGACCTCGAAGTCCAGCACCTGGACCTCGACCTTGCGCTGCGGAGCCGGCTTGCCCTCGGCCTCGGCGGCCTCGCGGGCGGCCTTCTCCTCGGCCTCCGGGGCGAGCATCTTCACGATCTCGTCCAGCGTCAGCGGGTACGGGTTGAAGGCGTCCCCCACGAAGCCGGTGACGCCCGGGGTGTGGCGGACGGCGCCCCAGGACTGGTCCGTCAGATCCATCCGGACGAGCACGTAACCGGGCAGCTTGTTCTGCCGGACGGTCTTGCGCTCGCCGTTCTTGATCTGGACGATCTCCTCCTCGGGAACCTCGGCCTGGTAGATGAGGTCCTCGACGTTCAGCGAGACGGCGCGCTGCTCCAGGTTGGCCTTCACGCGCTTCTCGTAGCCGGCGTAGGTGTGGATGACGTACCACTCGCCGGGCAGCGTGCGCAGCTCCTCGCGGAGCTTGGCGACCGGGTCGGCCTCGGCCTCCGGCTCCTCCTCGACGTGGACGGCGGCCTCCTCGGCCGGTTCGCCCGCAGCGGCCTCGACAGCCTCGGCCTCGTCGACCTCGTCCGCACCCTCGACGATGTCGAGCTCGTCAGCCACGGACTCGGTCGGCTCGATGGCGTCGTTCAGGTTCGGGTCAGACACGGTGGCTGCTTCTTCCTGGATACATAGGGGTGGAACATGCGAAAGGGGCGCCGGGTACCACGGCGCCCTTCGCTCTTGGCTCAGCCGAAGACGTACTTGGCCGCGTGGTCGAGCCCATAGTCAATCACGGTCACCAGGCCGATCATGATGGTGACGAAGACGATCACCACGGTGGTGTACGTCGTCAGCTGGCTGCGAGTGGGCCAGACGACCTTGCGGAGCTCCGCGATGATCTGGCGGTAGAAGAGGGCAAGGCGCTTCAGCGGGCCCCTCTTGGCACGCTTGCCGCCCTTGCGGGACTTCTTCTTGGACTCCGCTACTTCATCCTGGGCATCAGGCGTGTCGAGGGAGCCCACGGCGTCCGTCATTCGTCCTCACCTGATTCCGGGTCGTGGCCGTGCCGCGCCCGGTCGAGCCGCACGGCGATGCATTGCTGTACGTACATGCGCACACACCCTGGCGATGGCGTGTGTAGCAGGGCCGGAGGGACTCGAACCCCCAACCGCTGGTTTTGGAGACCAGTGCTCTACCAATTGAGCTACGACCCTTTGTGTGTCCCCCAACGTACCGCATCCGACCGGATGCTCGATGTGCATCAGGTACGGCGGCGGCTGCTGAAAGCCAACGAGGTGAGAGTGTACGTGTTCCGGCGCCGGTCGTCGAACGGAAAGCGCCCGAAGGCGCTTCGACGGCGGAAGATCGGCGGCGGATCGCCCGGAAACCGGCCACACCGCCCCCGGCCACGGCGTCCGGGCCGCATCCGTTCCCGCGGGCGCGGGCCCCGGACCGGCAGGGCGGTCCAGGGGGCGAAACCGAAGTACCGCGGCCGTTTCCGGTCTGGAACGATGGGCGGTATGAGCGCTGCAACTCCTCCCACCGAGCGCCGGGTCTCCGCCCGAGTCGGCGCGATCTCCGAGTCCGCCACCCTCGCCGTGGACGCCAAGGCCAAGGCCCTCAAGGCCGCCGGGCGGCCGGTGATCGGCTTCGGCGCCGGTGAGCCGGACTTCCCGACCCCGGACTACATCGTCGAAGCCGCGATCGAGGCCTGCAAGAACCCCAAGTACCACCGGTACACGCCGGCCGGCGGCCTGCCCGAGCTGAAGGCCGCGATCGCCGCCAAGACGCTGCGCGACTCCGGCTGGGAGCCGGACGTCTCGCAGATCCTGGTCACCAACGGTGGCAAGCAGGCCATCTACGAGGCGTTCGCCGCGATCCTCGACCCGGGCGACGAGGTCATCGTGCCGGCGCCGTACTGGACGACGTACCCGGAGTCCATCCGCCTGGCCGGCGGCGTCCCCGTCGAGGTCGTCGCCGACGAGACCACCGGCTACCGCGTGACGGTCGAGCAGCTGGAGGCCGCCCGCACGGAGAAGACCAAGGTCGTCCTCTTCGTCTCCCCCTCCAACCCGACCGGCGCGGTGTACTCCGAGGCCGAGACCGAGGCGATCGGCCGCTGGGCCCTGGAACACGGCCTGTGGGTGCTCACCGACGAGATCTACGAGCACCTGGTCTACGGCGACGCCGTGTCCGTGTCCCTGCCGGCGCTGCTGCCCGAGCTGCGCGACAAGTGCATCGTGGTCAACGGCGTCGCCAAGACGTACGCCATGACCGGCTGGCGCGTGGGCTGGCTCATCGGCCCCAAGGACGTGGTCAAGGCCGCGACGAACCTCCAGTCGCACGCCACGTCGAACGTGTCGAACGTCGCCCAGGCGGCCGCCCTCGCCGCGGTCTCCGGCGACCTGGAGGCGGTCGCGAAGATGCGCGAGGCCTTCGACCGGCGGCGGAAGACCATCGTCCGGATGCTCAACGAGATCGACGGCGTGCTCTGCCCGGAGCCGGAGGGCGCGTTCTACGCCTACCCGTCGGTGAAGGCGCTGATCGGCAAGGAGATCCGCGGCAAGCGCCCGCAGAACTCGGTGGAGCTGGCCGCGCTCATCCTGGAGGAGGCCGAGGTCGCGGTCGTCCCGGGCGAGGCGTTCGGCACGCCGGGCTATCTGCGGCTGTCGTACGCCCTCGGTGACGAGGACCTGGTGGAGGGCGTGAGCCGGATCCAGAAGCTCCTGGCGGAGGCGCGGGACTGAGGTCCGCTCCTTCGTACGGGTTTTTCGTACGGCTTTTCGTACGGGGCCCGCAACCTGCTCCGGTGAGGAGGTTGCGGGCTCCTTCGTTTGTGCGAGCAAGACCACGAAAGGGGAAACGGCTACCGGGACGTGGGGGACGTGCGGCACGATCCAGGGATGGAGCGTGTACGTGATCTCTCTGAGCTGCCGAAAGCCCATCTGCACCTGCACTTCACCGGGTCGATGCGGCCCACCACCCTGCTGGAGCTGGCCGACAAGTACGGCGTACGGCTGCCCGAGGCGCTGACGGAGGCCCTGTTCAGCGGGGAGCCGCCGAAGCTGCGGGCGACGGACGAGCGGGGCTGGTTCCGCTTCCAGCGGCTGTACGACGCGGCGCGCTCCTGCCTGCGCGAGCCGGAGGACATCCGGCGCCTGGTGCGGGAGGCCGCCGAGGAGGACGTCAGGGACGGCTCCGGGTGGCTGGAGATCCAGGTCGACCCGACCTCGTACGCCCCGCGCCTGGGCGGGCTGATCCCGGCGCTGGAGATCATCCTGGACGCGGTGGAGACGGCCTCGCGCGAGACGGGTTTGGGGATGCGGGTGCTGGTCGCCGCGAACCGTATGAAGCACCCCCTGGACGCGCGCACGCTGGCCCGGCTGGCCGTGCGCTACCGGGACCGCGGCGTGGTCGGCTTCGGTCTGTCGAACGACGAACGCCGGGGCATGGCGCGGGACTTCGACCGGGCGTTCACGATCGCGCGGTCCGGCGGCCTGTTCGCGGCCCCGCACGGCGGCGAGCTGACCGGCCCGGCCTCGGTCCGCGACTGCCTGGACGACCTGCAGGCCCACCGGGTGGGCCACGGGGTGCGCGCGGCGGAGGACCCGCACCTGCTGCGGCGCCTCGCCGACCGGGGCGTGACCTGCGAGGTGTGTCCGGCGTCGAACGTGGCCCTCGGGGTGTACGACAAGCCGGAGGACGTCCCCCTGCGCAGACTCTTCGAGGCCGGCGTCCCGATGGCCCTGGGCGCCGACGACCCCCTCCTGTTCGGCTCCCGCCTGGCGGCCCAGTACGACATCGCCCGCCGCCATCACGCCTTCACGGACGCCGAACTGGCGGAACTCGCCCGTCAGTCGATCCGCGCGTCGGCGGCCCCGGAGGACGTCCGGGCGAAGCTGCTGTCGGGGGTGGACGAGTGGCTGACGGGCTGAGCCGCGTCGGTCAGGGGCGGGCTGTGACGCCGATCACCATGGGCAGCATGTCCTTGTCGAAGATGCCTCCGGACAGGTGATCGGGGATGGCCCTGCCGTTGACCTTCAGCGTGGGCGTGCCGGACACCCCCGACTTCTGGAAGGCATTCTCGGAGGCCGTCACGAAGTCCCGGTGCTTCATGCCCTTGACCGCCGCGTCGAAGTCCGTGCCGCGCAGGCCCGGGACCTGGGAGGCCCTGTCGAGCAGGAACGCGTCGGTGTAGCCGTCGACGGCTTCCTCGGGCTGGTGGGCGAAGAGCGCCTCGTGGTACTCGACGAACTTGCCCGCCTCCAGGGCGGCCCGCAGGGCGTTGGCGGCCTTCTTCGAGCCCTGGCCGCCGAGCTTGTCGTCGAGGAACGAGGCGAGCGTGTACTCGGCCCGGACCTCGCCGGACAGGACCATCTCGCGCAGGGCCTCGCCGCCGCCCTGGGTCTCGAACTGCTCACAGAGCGGGCAGCGCATGTCCTCGTACACGTGGACGACGATCTTCGCGCGCGGGGATCCGACGCGGACGGTGGAGCCGTCTGGCGCGAGCGTCTCGGGGATCTCCTCCACGCCCTTGTACGCCGTCGGTGCGTCCGGCTTCCCGTCCCCGGCCCCGGCGTGTCTCCCGCCGCACCCCGTGGCGAGCACGCCCACCAGGACGGCCGCGGCCGCGGCCGCGAGGACACGTCTGGCGCGTCGCTCCCCCATGGCATTCCCCTCCCCTTGTTCCGTTCGTGTCCTGTGAACCTACCGGCAGTCGCGGTGCCTACAGGGTCACGCCCACCGTCACCGGCTCGTTGACCAGGGTGACGCCGAAGGTCTCGCGGACGCCGGCCACGACCTCGCGGGCCAGGGTCAGCAGGTCCTCCGTGGTCGCGCCGCCGCGGTTGGTGAGGGCGAGGGTGTGCTTGGTGGAGAGGCGGGCCGGGCCGGTGCCGTAGCCCTTGGTGAAGCCCGCCTTGTCGATCAGCCAGGCCGCGGAGGTCTTGGTGTGGCCCTGACCCGCCGAGTACGCGGGCGGCTCGACGCCCTCGCCCAGCCGGTCCCGTACACGTGCGCGGAAGGCGGCGAAGTCGGCGTCCGTGAGGATCGGGTTGGTGAAGAAGGAGCCGGCCGACCAGGTGTCGTGGTCCTCGGGGTCCAGCACCATGCCCTTTCCGGCGCGCAGCTTCAGCACCGTGTCGCGAGCGGTGGCGAGCGGCACCCGGTCGCCCACCTCGACGCCGAGGGCGCGGGCGGTCTCGGCGTACTTGACGGGCGCCGACAGTCCGTCCGCGTCCTCCAGCCGGAAGCGGACGCGCAGGACGACGTACCGCTCGGGGTCGGCCTTGAAGCGGCTGTGGCGGTAGGAGAACGCGCACTCCTCGTTCGCCAGGGTCACCGTCTCGCCGGCCCGGCGGTCGTAGGCGACGACCTCGGTGATCGTGGCGGACACCTCCTGGCCGTACGCCCCGACGTTCTGGATCGGGGTCGCGCCCGCGGAGCCGGGGATGCCGGACAGGCACTCGACGCCCGCGAGGCCGGCCTCGACGGTGCGGGCGACCGCGTCGGTCCACACCTCGCCGGCGGCCAGCTCCAGCGTCGTACCGCTGAGCTCGAAACCGCGGGTGGCGATGCGCAGGGCGGTGCCGTCGAAGCCCTTGTCGCCGATGACCAGGTTGGAGCCGCCGCCGATGACCAGCAGCGGCGTACCCCCGGCGTCGGCCTCGCGGACGGCGTCGATCACCTCGGCGTCGGTGGTCGCGGTGATCAGCCGAGTCGCGGGGCCGCCCAGACGGAGGGTGGTCAGCGGGGCCAGAGGCGCGTCGTGGAGTTCCTGCACGCGCCCAAGACTACGAGACCCCACTGACAGCCCCGCACCCCGACGGCCACGGGGCGGTGGTGGCCGTCAGGCCAGTCGTACGACCGCCCGGGACATCCCGAGGACCTTCTGCCCGCCGCTCATGGCCGTCAGGTCGATCCGTACGATGTTGTCGTCGAGCTTGGCCGCCACCTTGCCGGCGACCTCGATCAGGGCGCCCTTGTCGTCGTCCGGGACGACGACGGGCTTGGTGAAGCGGACGCCGTACTCGACGACGGCGCCGGGGTCGCCGGCCCAGTCGGTGACGACGCGGATCGCCTCGGCCATGGTGAACATGCCGTGCGCGATCACGTCCGGCAGCCCGACCTCCTTGGCGAACCTCTCGTTCCAGTGGATGGGGTTGAAGTCCCCGGAGGCGCCCGCGTACTGGACGAGGGTGGCGCGGGTCACGGGGAAGGACCGGGCCGGAAGCTCGGTGCCGACCTCGACGTCGTCGTAAGCGATCTTCGCTGTCATCGGTTCCTCACGCCTCCTCGGCCGCGCGGGCCACCAGCTTGGTCCAGGCGGTCACGACGTGTTCTCCGGCCTCGTCGTGCACCTCGCCGCGGACGTCCAGGATGTCGTTGCCGGCCAGGGACTTGACCGCCTCGATGGTGGAGGTGACGGTGAGCCGGTCGCCGGCGCGCACGGGCCGGGTGTAGGCGAACTTCTGGTCGCCGTGCACCACGCGGCTGTAGTCGAGGCCGAGCTGCGGGTCCTCGATGACCTGTCCGGCGGCCTTGAAGGTGATCGCGAAGACGAAGGTCGGCGGCGCGATCACATCCGGGTGGCCGAGCGCCTTGGCGGCCTCCGGGTCCGTGTAGGCCGGGTTGGCGTCTCCCACCGCCTCCGCGAACTCACGGATCTTCTCCCGCCCGACCTCGTAGGGGGCGGTGGGCGGATAGGACCGCCCCACGAAGGACTGGTCGAGCGCCATGGCTCGGCACCTCCTGGTGTCAGCTGGGGTTTTCCCACATGAAACAACATGAGGCCGCCCCCTGGTGCGGGGGCGGCCTCATGGATGAGTTGTGTTTTATCGCGTCTCGCGGTGCGCGGTGTGCGCGTTGCAACGCGGGCAGTGCTTCTTCATCTCAAGACGGTCCGGGTTGTTGCGCCGGTTCTTCTTGGTGATGTAGTTCCGCTCCTTGCACTCCACGCAGGCCAGCGTGATCTTCGGGCGGACGTCGGTGGCAGCCACGTGAGTGCTCCTTGACGAACGGGTAGGTTTTCAACGCAGAAAGAGTAGCCGATCGAAGGACCGACCCCGCAATCGGCTACTTGGAGTAGCGGTGACCGGACTTGAACCGGTGACACAGCGATTATGAGCCGCTTGCTCTACCGACTGAGCTACACCGCTGTGATGCGATCGGGTCCCGCCTGACGACGGGAACCTCTCACACCAGAGCCCCAAAACGGAATCGAACCGTTGACCTTCTCCTTACCATGGAGACGCTCTGCCGACTGAGCTATTGGGGCGAGCGAGGAAGACATTACACGCTCCGCAGCCCTACACCCAAATCCAATTCGCCGCGCCGTCCCGCCGCGCGGCCACGCCGGTACGACTATTGCGCTCCTCCCTCGTCGGACCCGGTGGCCGCCCTAGGCTCGACCCACTCTGCGTGATCTTGCGTCCCGCGCGCGGCCACGCGGTCCGTGTCCCCACCTGGAGTGCGATGCCCCCCGGTCAGCCGCAGCCGCCCCACTCGTCCTCCTCGCCGGGCTCGTCCGGACGGACGGGCCCGGACGGGCTGCTGCTGTGCGGGGCCCGGCTGGCCGACGGCCGGACCGTGGACGTACGGCTGGCCGGCGGGCGCATCGAGGCGGTCGGCACCGCCGGCAGCCTCGATGCCGGCGGGCCGCGGGACAGGGGCGCGCGCGTGGACCTCGGCGGCTACCTGCTCCTGCCGGCCCCGGTCGAGCCCCACGCCCACCTGGACACCGCCCTGACCGCCGACGGCGGCGGCCCGGTGTCGTACGACCCGGAGGACGTCCAGCGCCGGACGACCGAGGCCGCGCTGCTGCAACTGGGGCACGGGGCGACGGCCGTGCGCGCACACGTACGCGTGGGTGACGTCCAGGGGCTCGGTGTCCTGACGGCCGTCCTGCGGGCGCGGCGGGCGCTGCGCGGGCTCACCGGGCTGACGACGGTGGCGGTGCCGCGCGTGCTCACCGGTACGGCCGGCGCCGAGGGCCTGGCGATGCTGCGGGACGCGGTGAAGGCGGGCGCGTGCGTGGTGGGCGGCTGCCCGGACGTGGACCCCGACCCCACGGGCTACGTCGAGGCGGTCCTCGAGGTCGCCTCCGAGCACGGCTGCCCCGTCGACCTGCACACCGACGGGGCCGACCCGGCCCGTCTGGCGCGCATCGCGGCGATGGCGGGCGGGCTGCGCCCCGGAGTGGCACTGGGTCCCTGCGGCGGTCTGTCCCGGCTGCCGGCCGGGGCCGCCGCGCGGGCCGCGGACCGACTGGCCGCGGCCGGGGTGGCGGTGGTGTGCCTGCCCCAGGGCGGCTGCGGGGACGCCGAGGGGCGGGACACGGCTCCGGTGCGGCTGCTGCGGGCGGCCGGGGTGCGGGTGGCCGCGGGCAGCGGCGCCCTGCGGGACGTGTCGAACCCGGTGGGGCGCGGCGACCCGCTGGAGGCGGCGTACCTGCTGGCCTCCCGCCACGGGCTGCGCCCCGAGGACGCCTACGACGCGGTGAGCGCGTCGGCCCGCGCGGTGCTCGGCCTGCCCGAGGTGCGGGTAGAGGCGGGCTTTCCCGCCGAGCTGCTCGCGGTGCGCGGCGACCGGCTCGCGGGGGCGCTGTCGCTCGGGTACAGCCGGGTCGTGGTGCACCGCGGGCGCGTGGTGGCACGTACGAGCGCGGTACGGGAGTTCTGCGACTCGGCCGCCATCGCGGAGCTGGGGCTGCCGCGGCAGGGGCGGGGCGAGCTGTCGTGACGCGGTGTACGGGTGTACGGGGGTGTACGGGTGTGTGCCCCGGGACGCGCCCGAAGTCGTGCGGCGGATGCGGCCGTTCGGGCGTACGGTCGGAGACATGCGCATTGTCATCGCTGGTGGTCATGGTCAGATCGCGCTGCGGCTGGAGCGGCTGCTCGCCGCACGCGGGGACGAGGTGGCGGGGATCATTCGCCGCGCCGAGCAGAGCGAGGACCTGCGGGCGGCCGGTGTTGAACCGATCGTGCTCGACCTGGAGTCGGCGTCGGTCGAGGAGGTCGCGGAGCGGCTGCGGGGTGCCGACGCGGCGGTGTTCGCGGCGGGCGCGGGCCCGGGCAGCGGCGCGGCACGCAAGGACACGGTGGACAAGGGCGCGGCGGTGCTGTTCGCGGACGCGGCGGTACGCGCGGGCGTGCGCCGGCATCTGGTCGTGTCGTCGATGGGCGCGGACGCGGGGCACAAGGGCGACGAGGTCTTCGACGTCTACCTGCGCGCCAAGGGCGCGGCCGACGACCACGTCCGCGGCCAGGAGGCCCTGGACTGGACGATCCTGCGCCCCGGGGCGCTGACGAACGACGCCGGCACCGGCCTCGTACGCCTGGAGGCCCACACCGGCCGCGGCGCGATCCCCCGCGACGACGTGGCCGCCGTCCTGGCCGAACTGGTCGACACTCCCGCCACCGCCGGCCTGACCCTGGAACTCGTCAGCGGCTCGGCACCGGTGTCGGTCGCGGTGAAGTCGGTGGCCGGCAACTGAGTGGGCGTCACCCCTCCACGAAAAACCCCCTCCGGTCTACGTCTCCGCAGACAGAGGGGGTCTTCTCAGTGTGGCGGCGCCAGGATTCGAACCTGGGAAGGCTGAGCCGGCAGATTTACAGCGGGCCGCCGCTGCGGCCGGTGACCTGCTCTTTCCTCATCCAACCGCCCGTCGGGGGGACACATGGGGGAATCGGCCGTTCGTCGGGGCCTGTCAGGCACCCCCGAACCGCAGGGCGCCCTGAACGGCGCTGCGGACGGGAGCGCTATGCCCTACGGGCGCTGAGAGGCATGGCCAGGGCATGATCCGGCGCGGGTGCTGCGCGAGATCGAAGCGTTGCTATGCCCTACGGGCGTTAAGAGGCGTGGCCAGCCTAATTGAGCTGGTCGTTCCTGCCATACGGGGGTCCCTGCCCCACAGGTGTCCCATGGCCCGCTTGGGAAGCATCGAATACGACCGGAGGAAGTGTGACCCCTGCCCGTTACGCTGGTACGCACCACGGCAGAACGGAGAGTGCTCCGCGGATGGGACCGAAGACGACCAAGGTTTACGAGACGCTTCGGAAGCGACTGGCGTCCGGCGAGTACGCCCCCGGTGACAAGTTCCCGTCGGAGCGCGCGCTGGTCGAAGAGCTCGGCATCGGCCGGACGGCACTGCGGCAAGTGCTCGCCCGCCTGGTGACCGAGGGAGCGTTGGAGGTGCGGGGCCGGAGTTCCTACCGGGTACCGGGCGCGGTGAGCGTCGAACGGCCGGACGGCGTGGAGCCGTGGCGCATCCACGGTGAGCGCGACCTGTACGACAACCGATGGGTGAAACTTCAGCTCTGGGATGTGGAACCGCCCGGAGTGAAGCGGTTCGAGCACCACGTGGTGCGGCTGCACCGCGTCGCCGTCACTGCGGTGCTGGACGACCAAGACCGCGTGCTCATGATGTGGCGGTACCGCTTCGTACCGCAGCAGTTCGGTTGGGAGCTCCCGGGCGGCATCGTTGACGCCGGAGAGGACCCAGCGGCCACGGCGCTGCGGGAAGTCGTCGAAGAGACCGGGTGGCGCCCGAAGTCGCTGGAACACGTCGTGACCTATCAGCCCATGGTCGGCATGGTCGACTCGCCGCACGAGATCTTCGTGGGCCGCGGCGCGGAAAAGGTCGGCGAGCCGAGCGACCTTGAGGAGGCGGGTCACATCGAGTGGGTTCCCCTGGCGGACGTTCCGGGGCTCATGGCCCGCGGTGAGCTGATGGGGTCCGGCACCCTCGTTGCCCTGCTGCACATCCTGGCGAGCCGGCGCGGGCAGGGAGTCACAGCCGCGCGCTGAGCATGTCGACACGGCGGCGCTGCCGCACCGAACCGGTGCGGCTCGCCAACAGCCGGGCCTGCCTCAGATGGGTGTGGGCATCGTCGTACTCGGCTCGGGTGAGGTGTGCCTGCGCCAAGTCGGTGTGCAGCCCGGCCCGCGCCCGCACGAACGTCGGATCCATCCCTTCCAGCGCCCCGTACAGACTCGTGACCGCGTCGCCGTCACCGAGCAAGGCGAGCACGTTGCCGTGCCATCGGGCGAGATGCACGTCGTTCAGGAAGATGCTCAGCATGTCGGGGTCCCGGTCCTCCGGGCCCGGCGGGATGCTGGCCATGGCAGCATCGAGCGCGCGTCGGCAGTCGTCCGGCATGCCGGCGTGAGCACACATTTCCGCCTCTGCGGCGTACAGCCATGCCCGGAGCCGTGCCGAACCGGCCTGGCCGACCGTGCGCCGGGCGTCCCGAACGAGGTCGACACCGAGCGCCGGGCGGCCAGCCTCACAGAGCACGTACGCCTGTTCCGCCATGGCGTGGGCGAGGTACATCGGAGCCTCAGCGTCTCGCGCTGCCCGCTTGGCGAGTTCGTAGTGTCGCCACGCTCGTTCGACCGCTCCGGAGTCGATTGCCTGCCACGCCGCGAGGGTCGATGCACCCGCGAGTGCGAGCGCCACGGGCCGACGCGCGGTAGGCAGTACGGCGAAGTTGAGCGCGTCTTCCAAGGCGGCAAGGTGGCCCGTCATCTGGTCGACCAGACCGGCCGCGCCCATCTGCCGGTCCATGGTGCGGAGCAACTCGGTTTGGTCGTTGAACGCCTTCACCATGGACTCGCTGACGCTACTGGCCGCATCAATCCGGCTGAGCAGTTCGTCGTAGCCGTCGGCCGACGGCGCCACTGGCACCGGCGTGGCGTCCCTCAACTCGGTGTCGGTCACTCCGAGAAGCTGCCGCAGGATCGCCGCGTAGCGGTCCGAGATGGTGCGCTTGCCGTTCTCCCACTCGGACACGTACACCCGCAGACTCGCGGTTGATGCAACGTCCGTGACGTTCCGTCGGGCGTACTGCTCAATCTCGCGAACTAGTCGCTCCTGAGACCAGCCGCGCGCCGTCCGCGCGCTCCGAAGTCCTGTGCTCACAGGCCACCGTCCGGCGATAGATGCCCTCAACTGACGCTCCCAGCATGCCGCATATTGCCGCAGGTCAACAGGGGTTAACAGGACGGGTGTTAAGCCCTGTTGGCTACCGATCGCCCTGCCTGAAGCGGTCTTCTGGAGAGGCACCGCAACGAGGTGAACGCCACCCGATTCGGCGAACCACCTTGACTCTGGTGCGCACCAGTTGCACTCTACTGGTGCGCACCAGATTTCGGGCTCGCGTCCGGTCTGTGGTGTGCACGCGATGGGCGCCGTGTTCACGAACGCGGCGCCAAGGGGCCCGGGACAGAGCGGGCCGAGGGACCCGGACCCCTGGTCAACCGGAGGGCTGAGACCGAAAGGTCACGTCTCCATACGCCTGAAACGGGAGCGCGCTCCCGAAGGAGACAGCGAAACATGCTCAACCTCTCCGCAGCCCACTGCTGCGGCCGGTTGCCTCCGCTGCTCGTCTCGTACGAGCAGCGCCGAGGGGAGCCGGACAGTCCGACTTCAACGGCGCGCGGCCCCGGTGCTGGAACACCGGGGCCGCTGTTCGGGCCGTTCCTGTCTGAGAGGAACACGACCCAATGAACCACATCGTCACTGTTCAGGACGCTGTTACCGCGTTCGCCGACTGGATCGAGCCGACGGCCGCGGAACTGGACGCGATCGAGGAGGAGATGCCCGTCATCCTGGCGGACGTCGACCTGCTCGACGCGCAGATCCTCACCCTGGACCGCACGCCGACCGAGCTGGACGCCCGCCGCATCCGCCGGGCCCGCCGCCGGGCGCTGGCCGCCCGGGTCGCACTGCTCAACCGTACGGCCGGCGCGCTGCTGCCGGGGGGTGCGGCGTGATGACGCTGACCGCGCAGATGTCGAGCAACGGCGGGCCGTGGCGCCTGTACGTCGCCCTGCTCGGAGCAACCCAGTGGCCCACCTTCCGGTGGGAGCGGCCCGGCCCGGTGCCCACCGTGGCGGAGCGCCGTAAGGTGCTGGCCGCGCTCGGCTACGAGGTGGCGCCCGGCGCGGAGTGGTCGTGGCTGGAGGACAGCCGCGACCCCGACGACGACGCCACCCCGGTCGTCCTGATCGCCGCCGTCGCCGTCCGGCCGCGAGAGGCGGTGCCGGCATGAAGGCCAAGACCGTACTGCCCGCCGTGACGATGACGGCCGTCTCGATGGTCCTCACCCTGGCCGTCGTCGTCATGTGGCTGGGCACGGCCATGCCGTGGCCCGTCGCCCTGGTCGTCGGTCTGGGCATCGACGGCGGATGGCTGGCCACCCTCGCCTACGAGCGCCGGCTGGCCGCACAGGGCGACCACAACCGCGCGGTCACCGCCGTCGGCTGGTCCTTCGGCCTCATCGCGGCCGGCGTCCTAATCGCGCACGCCCTGACCGCCGAGGAGTCCGCCGGCGCGTGGCTGGCCGTGGCCTGGCTGCCCATCGCGGCCAAGGCCCTGTGGCTGGTGCACGGTCTGTGGGAGCGCACCGCGCTCACCCCGGTGGCGCTGGACGCGATCCGCGGCATCCAGCAGGAGGCCCGCGACGAAGCGGCCGTGGCCCGCGCCCGGCTGCGCGCCGAAGCCGTCACCGAGGAGACGCGGCTGACGGCCGTGACGCAGGCCGGCGCCCGCGTCGCCCGCGTCCAGGCCAAGACCGCGCAGACCCTCGCGGGCGCGTGGTCGACGCTGGAGACGGCGCGCGCGGGCGAGGACACCGGACGGGCACTGACCTGCGTGACGACCCGCGTCACGCCCGGCGTCACGCCCCGCTGGGAACTGCCCGTGTGGGGGCCCACCGAGCCGGTGCCCGCGCTGGAGACGGCGCCCGCCCTCACCGACGCGGCCCTTGATGCGCTGGTCGAGGAGATCCGCAACAGCGAGACCCCGGCCCTGTCCTACCGGGAGATGGCCACCCGGTTCCGGGCGGCCGGCCACTCCGCCTCCGAGGTCCGCCTGCGGGCCGCGTGGAAGCGCGTGGCGTGATGGGGGCGCTGCCGGTGTTCCGGTGGCGCCTCGCCCCGGACGGATACGCCACCCGCCGCCAGTTGCGGGCGCACGGCCTGCGGCCCGGCGGGCAGCCCGTCGCTGCCGAGTTGCAGCGCCCGCGCCGCCGGCGCGGCCCGCTGGTCGCCTACCTCTACCGCATCGAGCTGGCCAAGCCGGTCCGGCCCATGACCCCCGCGAGACGGGCGGCGCTGGCCAAGGCCAACGCCGCCCGCCGCACCTGCCCCGAGTGCCGACGCGACGCCGGATACGTCATCCCGCCCTCGCTCGGCACGTGCGTTCCCTGCGCCTACCCCGACCACTCCGAATCCCCGAGGAGTACCTGACATGGGCAAGCCCGACACCCGCCGTGTGGACCGCGAGATCCGGAAGACGAACCGCAAGCTGGAGGCCGTGCGCGAGCGGGAGATGTGGCCGCTGGACGGCCGCGAGCGCCGCGCGATCCTCGCCGCCATGGCCGGCGGCTCCTACCGGGTCGTCCGGGGCCGCAGCACCGACCACGCCGACCGCCGCCTTGAGTCCGCCTGGAGCAGCGCCGAGACCCGGCTGATCGCGGAGATCACCGCCCTGCAGACCGAGCGGCAGCGCATCGTCACCGAGGCCGCCGCCGCCAAGTCCGCCAAGAAGTCCTCCGGCTGGTGGTGACGCGGCCCCCGACGGCCCGCACCGGCACCCGACCCGCACCACACCCCGGCGGGGTGGCCGCAGCCGCGACCGGCACGGCCACCCCTG